>JBJMGS010000149.1:0-26386 GCA_045807785.1 Pyrinomonadaceae bacterium | reverse complement strand
GTCACTAATAACAGCGGCGTCCGGAGCCATTGGCAGACTCCGGACGCCCCTCTTATTTCATCCCGCCGCGACCGCGCTGCCCGCGCTACTCGTAGCGCAGGCACGTGATCGGATCGAGGCGCGAAGCCTTCATCGCGGGCCACACGCCGAAGATGAGGCCGACGCCAATTGAGACGACCAGCCCCGAAGTGACCGCCCAGGCGGGGATCGCCGCCGGGATCGAAGGCACGAAGAACATGACGACCTGACTGATGAGCACGGCGAGCGCGACGCCGATCACGCCGCCGAGGAGCGTCAGCGTCATCGCCTCGAACAAAAACTGGTGCACGATGTCGCGCCGGCGTGCGCCGATGGCCTTGCGCACGCCGATCTCCTGCGTCCGCTCGGTCACCGAGACGAGCATAATGTTCATCACGCCGATGCCGCCGACCATCAGCCCCACGGACGAGATGGCGATGGCGATGACGCCGATCATGCCGAAGATGCTATCGAACTGCGTGATGAAGGCGTCCGCCGTCTTCACGTCGAAGTTATTCGGCTCGGAGAATTTCACGCCGCGCCGCGCCCGCAGAATTTCCTCGATCTGGTCCATCGCCTGCGGCAACTGCCCCGACCTGCCGCGCATGACGATGACGAGGAAGTGGCGCGCCGGCGCGACCTGCAACCCCGTGTGGAACGGGATATAGACGGCGTTGTCCTCCTCGTTCTCGCCGAAGAAGGTGCTCTTGCGCTTCGCCAGCACGCCGACGATCTCCCAGACGCTGCCGCCCATCTTGACGTGCGTCCCCACGATGCCCGTCGTCTGGTCGGGGAAGAGCGCCTGCGCGGCGTTGACGCCGATGACCATCACGTTGTGGTGGTTGACGTCGTCCTGCTCGGAGAAGAAGCGCCCCTCGCCCAAAGTGGCGTTGCTGATCTCGCCGTAGTTCGAGCTCACGCCCTGTGTGTTGCCGCGCCGGTAGGTCTTGCCCTGGTAGATGATCGTGTCGTCGAAGCCGCAGCCGTAGCAGCCGACGTTGGGCGAGCGATACGCCACGTCCTCGACCGCCGAAGCCTGCGCGCGGATCGCCTCGCCGTCTTCGACGGTCAGGACTTTGCGCGTACGCTCGGCCTGATCGCGCTCGCCGACCTGCGGCCCGGTCGTCAGGTGAAAGGCGTAGATGTTATTCGAGCCGTAGTCCTCGACGATCTTGACGATGTTGCCGCGCATCCCCGTCAGGATCGACGCGATGACGATGGCGACCATCACGCCGATGACGATGCCGAGCACGGTCAGCGCGCTGCGGAACTTGTGCGCGCGGATGCTGTCGAGCGCCATCAAGAGCGTCTCGCGCGGGATGAATTTGGGAAGTCTCAGTCGCATCGTCTCAAACTCTTCGGGGCGGGCGGCGTCGAACTCGTCAGTTGCGCGTGAGCGCGATGATCGGGTCGAGCCGCGAGGCTTTGAATGCGGGGTAGATGCCGGAAACCATGCCGATGAGGGTCGAGACGCCGAGCGCGAGCAGGATGTAGCCGATGGTGATCGTCATCGTGATCGGCGTCAGCGCCGAGACCGCCCACGAAATGCCCGCCGCCGCGACGAGTCCCAGCGTGCCCCCCAGCACGCAGAGCAGCGACGACTCGATCAAAAATTGCAACAAGACCTGCTTGCGCCGCGCGCCGAGCGCCTTGCGTAGACCGATCTCGAAGGTGCGCTCGGTGACCGACACCAGCATGATGTTCATTACGACGATGCCGCCGACGACGAGCGAGATGAGCGTGATCGGCGTGACGACCGCCGCGATCGTCCCCGTGAACTGATCGATCTGCCTGCCCACCTCTTCCGTGTTGACGAGGCCGAAGTCATCCTCGTCGCTCCCGATCAGGTGGTGGTAGTCGCGCAGCGCCTTGCGCGCGTCCTCGACGGTCAGTTTGAAGGTCTCGCGCCCCTGCCCCTTGCCGTGAATCTGCAGCCCGTCGCCCTTGCCGAAGAGGCGCTGGTAGGTCGCCAGGGGGATGTAGACGTGCTTATCGACCAGCTCGCCGAAGATGGGACCGCGCCGCTCCTCCACCCCAATGACGCGCATCGGCAGCCCCGCAACCTTGAACTCCCTGCCAATCGGGTCAACGTCGGGGAAGAACTTGTCCTTGATATCGGCGCCGAGCACGGTGACGAGCTGCGCGCGCTCGTCCTCCTCGGGCTGGATGAAGCGGCCGTTGTCGATCGTCTTGTCCTCGATCTCGGCCATGTTCGGCGTCACACCGAAGATGGCGCAGCCGTAGAAGGTCTTGCCGTCCTGCTCGAACGTCGTCCCGCGCGCCTGCTCCGCGCCGACCGCCTCGCAGCTCTCGCAATACTCCCGGAGCCATTTCATGTCTTCGCCGCGCAGCCGCTTGTTGCGCCGGTTCATGCGTTCCAAATCTTCCTCGGACAGCTCGCCCTGGCTGGCGATGCGCGCGATCATGAAGTGGTTCGCGCCGAGCATCTTCGTCACCTTCTCGACGACGTAAGTGTTCAGACCAGAGATCGCCGCGCCGACAACAACCACCGACGAGACGCCGATGATGATGCCGATCAGGGTCAAGAACGCCCGCAGCTTGTGCGCGAAGATCGACTGGACGGCAATCCGCGCGGCGTCGAGGTAAAAAGTGTAAACGGCTCTCATAAAGGCTAGGGCGCACACCTTGCGGGAAGTCCGGGCTCGCCTCCTATACGTTAAAACGCGCGGGGATGTTTGATCGTTAACAAGGAGGGGAGAAAAATTTTGCGGGCGCGACGGGCGTGAGGAGCGACCGCCACATCGGCACTCTTACTTCTTCGCGGGAGCGCGCGCCGGGAACGAGTCGAGGTTCCGGTCGAGCAGCTCGACGGCGGAGAGGATCGTCTCCACGGCGTGGACGAAGAACGCGGGCTGGATGTTGGCGAACTCGTCCGTCGCCTTGTGGTAGTCCTTGTGATCCTCGACGCCGAAATAGACGAACGGGACTCCGACAGCGTGGAACGGCCCCTGATCCGACTGGAACGTCCAGTCGTCGTGACCCAGCTTCGGATCGTCGTGCCCCTCGATGAGGTGGACGGGTGCGCCCGCCGCGACGCGGTCGAGGTAGGGTTTGAGGAAGGGGTAAGGAAACGCGCCCGCCGCGTAAAGCTCGCCGCGGTCGTTGCGGCTGACCATGTCCATGTTCACGTCCGCCGCGAGCGTTGAGAGCGCGACGGGCGGCGCTTTGACGAACTGCTGGCTGCCCTGAAGCCCAGCCTCCTCGGCGTCGAATGCGACGAAGATGATCGAGTGCTCCGGGCGGTGCTTCGCGAAGTACTCAGCCATCGCGAAGAGCGCCGCCGTGCCCGAGGCGTTGTCGTCCGCGCCGTTGCAGATGGTGTCCGCGCCCTCGGCACGGCACTGGCGGTTCCCCGCCGCCGCGACGCCGATGTGATCGTAGTGCGCGCTGACGACGAGGTAGCGCGCGAGCTTGGACTTCCCTTCGACGTAGCCGACGACGTTAGCCCCTTGATAAGTCTTCCCCGCGCGCACGAACGAGAACGGCTGCAGGTAGTCCGCGCCGAACGGCTTGAGCTTATCTTTTTTGAACGCCTCGACGACGTAGGCGCGCGCCATCTCGCCGCCCTCTGTGCCGGCCTGTCGCCCCTGCATGTCGTCCGCCGCCAGCGTCTGCACGTCGCGCAACAGCCGCGCGGCGTCGATCACCTTCGACTGTGGCGGCGCGGGCGGTGTCTGCCCGGTGACGACGGCGCACGCGGCGGCGGCGAGCAGCGGGAGCAGCGCGAGCGCACGGCGTAAACTTAATTTTTCGTTCATAGTTGAAATCGGCTCGCGCCGTGGTGTAGAGATTACAGCACGCAAGCTCTTCAGCAAAAATTCGCGCGCGGGTCTCTTCGGCGCGCCGGAGGTCTGGTCACATGGCAAGCAGGGTCGCGCCCAAGTCTCTCTTGAGCCTGAGCGCATTCGCGGACGAAGCGTCGCACGTCAACGTCATCATCGAGACGCCGCGGGGCAGCCGCAACAAGTTCAACTACGACGAAGAGCTGCAACTCTTCAAGCTCGGCGGCGTGCTGCCCGCGGGCGCGTCCTTCCCCTTCGACTTCGGCTTCGTGCCCTCGACCACGGGCGGCGACGGCGACCCACTCGACGTGCTCGTGCTGATGGACGAGCCCGCGTTCGCCGGGTGTCTCGTCGAAGCGCGACTCATCGGCGTCGTCGAAGCCGAGCAGACGGAGCGCGACGGCGAGCAGACGCGCAACGACCGGCTCGTCGCCGTCGCGGCGAAGGCGCGCACGCACCAGGGCATCCGCGAGATGGGGCAGCTCGGCGACGCCCTCGTCGAGGAGTTCGAACACTTCTTCGTCTCCTACAACGAGATCAAGGGCAAGACCTTCGCGCCCAAGGGTCGCCACGGGTCGCGCCGCGCGAAAGAGGTTGTTGAAGAAGGCATGAGGCTCTTCAAGCGGAAGAGGCGGGCGAAGAAATAAAGGCAGTTCCGCACGCGGTGATCGCGCGCACAAAAAGGGAAGCTGCCGACTTCGTGTGTCGGCAACTTCCCTTTTGTGATAATTGGGTTCGCGCGTTAGCCGCGCTGGTGCTGCGGCTGCGGCGGGCGGCGCTTCTTCTTGTTGCGCTTACGCGCCAGCGCCGATTTGAGCTTCGCCTTCTGCCCCTTCGACATGAAGAAGGCGTGCTTTTTCGCGTCCTTGATGATCTCTTCAGTCATCACCTTACGCTTGAAGCGGCGCAGCGCGCTCTCGATTGACTCGCCCTGGTTGACGTGAACTGATGCCATATCTCTCTTTTAATACTCCAATCTGGTCGTAAACAACGCGGGATATTATGCCCGCTGCGGCAGGAAAACGCAAAACCGGAGCGGCGTCCGTCCCCCGGAAGGACGCAGGCGTGACCGAGCCCGCGCGCAAAGCGGGCGCGAACCTCAATCCTCGTCGTGCGAAGTCCGCTTCTTCGTGGGCTGATCGTAGAAGAGGATGACGACGATGAGATAGCCGCCAGCCGCCGCCGCGAGCAGAAAGCAGATGATGGCGAGGCCTGGGTAACCGAAGATTTTGAACGCCGTCTCGACCCGCATCAACAGCGCCGCCCCGACGATCATCGAAGCGATGACGACGCCCAGCGTGATGCGGTTGGCGATCTTCTGCGCGCCCTCCATCAAGACCTTCTCGTCGAGCGCGTCCACCTTGATCTGCAAGTCGTTGTTGCCGATGGCGTCGAGGATTTTGTTGACGCGGCTCGGCAGGCGCTCGGCAAACTCCTTGAGGTCGATGAGGCTCGTCATCAAATTCCCCGGCTCCAGAGCCTTGAGCATCCGGTGCTGGAGGATTTCGGTCGCGTAGCGGCGGATGGTCGCGTTCGGGTCGAACGTGGGCGAGAGGGTATAGACGACGCGGTCGAGGTTCAACAGCGTCTTCGCGATCATAGTGAAGTCGGCGGGCAGGCGGAAGTTGCAGTCGGCGGCGATGCGCGTGATCTCCAGCACGACCGCGCCCGCGTCGATCTTGTTCATCGCGGCTTCGGTGTGGCGCACCACCAAGTCGGCGATGCGGCGCTGGAAGTCCGACTCGTCGAAGCCGCCCTTCTTCTCGCCCATGCGGATCGTGATCTCGGCCACGTCCTCGCCGCGCCCCTCGGCGATGGCTAAGAGCAGCCGCAGCAGGTTGTCCTGAAAGCCCGGCGTGACGTGCCCGACCATGCCGAGATCGATGAGCGCGATGCGCGTCTCTTCGTCCTCCGCCTCGACAAGGAAGACGTTGCCGGGATGCGGATCGGCATGGAAGACGCCGTCCACGAGAATCTGTTGCAGGTAGGCGCGGAAAAGCTGCTCGGCGAGGCGCGCGCCATCGATCTCCATCAGCCCGAGCGGCGAGAGGTCTGTGATCTTCCGCCCCCGCACGAACTCCATCGTCAGCACGCGCGACGTGGTGTAGTCCTCGACGGGGCGCGGCAGGATGATGTTGTCGAAGCTGCGCAGATTGTGGTCGAAGGTCAGGAGGTTGCTCGCCTCCTCCTTGTAGTCCAGCTCGCGTAGCACGCTCTTACGCAGGACATCGACCATCGGCGCAAACTCGTAGCGACGACCGATCTCGGTGCGCGCGTCGAGGAAGTTCGCCACCTCCGCGAGCGCGTCGAAGTCGTCAACCATCTGCTCGCGGATGTTCGGTCGCTGCACCTTGACGACGACCTCGCGCCCGTCCCTCATCTCGGCGCGGTGTACCTGACCGAGCGAGGCCGACGCGATGGGCTTCGACTCGAAGCTCGCGAACGCCTTCGAGATTCTCACGCCCAGTTCCGACTCGACGATCCGTTCGACCTCGGCGAAGGAGAACGCTCCGACCTTGTCCTGCAAGCGCGAGAGGGCTTCGAGATAGGCGGGCGGCAGCAGGTCTGCGCGCGTCGAGAGCAGTTGACCGAGCTTGACGAAGGTCGGCCCCAGCCGTTCGAGATCGTCGGCGAGGTCTTCCGCCTTCGGCGCGGATTTGCTCTCGGTGATCTCCCCTTCGACGAGCGCCGCTTCAAGCCCCGACGCCTTGACCAGATCGGAGCGCCCGTACTTCATTAAGAGCAGCGCCACGTCCTTGTAACGTTTCAGGTGCTCGGTTTTCGGCAGGATGCTCATATGTTATGCGCGCGCGTCTCCCTCGCGTGTCGAATCAGGACTCGGATGTCGGGGAAAAGTTACCGAAGGGGATTATAGCCTTAACCGCGCGTCCTGTAGTTAATCAAAACTGGGGAATTCATGCGGGAGGCTGAAGGGCTGAAACTGATTTGCCACAAAGGGCACAGAGATCACTGAGAGTGCTGCGATCTCTGTGCCATCCGTGGCCGAAGTCCCTACTGCTTGATCTTGATGCTACCGCTCACCGTCTTGGCGGCGACCATCTGCCCGCCCTTGCCGACCCGCCCCTCGGCGTGCGAGCCCGCGAGCTGCTTCTCGATGTTGACGCCGAGGCTGTCGTCGGCGCTCACGCCGCCCGCCACCGTCTCGGCTTGCAGGTCGGCGTTCGCGCCGCCCACGTTGAGCGTGATGTCGCCCTTGACGGAGTTGAATTCCTGCCTCTGCGCGGGCGTCGCGCTCTTCAGATCGACCTTGATGTCGCCCTTCATCGTGTGCGTCGCGACCCCGCCCGTCAGCTTCGTCAGAGAGAGGTCGCCGCGCATGGTGTTGACACTGACTTCGCCCGCAAGGTTCGAGAGCGTCACGTCCGCGTCCTGCGCGTTGATCTCGACGCGGCGCAGCGCGCGCGGGAGTTTGATCTCGTACTTGATCTCCCGCACCGTATCCATGTCTTCGGGCGTGCGCAGCGTGAGCCCCTTCGCAGTCGCGGCGTGCATGATCTCGACGCCCGCGCGGTCGTCCGCGTCGCCGCCCTGTTTCGTGATCGTCACCTGTGCCTCGTTCTGATCCCAGCCCTCGATTGTCACGTCGCCTCTGATCTGCTGGAGCGAGAAGGCGGCGTCCGGCTTGAGCGCGAAGGTCTTGGTGATGACGGTTTTGTCGCCGGAGACCTGTGCGCCAGCCTCGTCGAGCGGCGAGAGGTCTGCATCGTCCGAAGCGTCCGCCCCCGGCAGGCCGGGTATGGGCGCGACCGGCGGGACGGAAGGCACGCCTCGCGTCGTCTTGTGGACGATGACCTGGTGCCTGAGCTGATCGACGATGAACTGCGCGGCGAGCAGCGATCCGCCGACGAGCAGGACGAGCACGCACAGGAGCCCGACGACCCACTTGCCGCGCGAGCGCTTGCGCTGGAGTTGCGCCGTCTCGGTCGGGAGCGCGACGGGCGCGGCCGCGGGCGGGTAATACTGCTCGGCGAAGCGCGATTGATAGACGGAATCGGTGTCGCGCCCGCCGAGCGGCGTCGTGCCCGCGTAGGGCTGTCGCGCGGTCGCCTGAGGCGGCGGCGGCTGGCCTTGCGCGCCGGGCAGAATCTGCGTCGGGATTTCGCCGGTCGAGAACTGGCGCGTCGGCGCGCCGCACTGTCGGCAGAACTGCTGCCCCGCGAAAAGCTCCGTGCCGCACTTGTTGCAACGTTCAGTCATGAGTCACCGCCATTGAATTGACCTACAGAGAAATCGGGCGCGCGTGAGATTCTAAACGCGCCGCGCCGCATTTCACAAACGGGTGGATCGCCGCAAGGCTCTGGAAGGTTAAACGAACAGGGCCGAGCCGCGGTTCGCAGGAACTCGCCCCGCGATGACGGCGAGGACGCGCGAGCCACGCGCGTCGAAAGCGTTGACAAGCCGAGGCGCGTCGTGGCAGCGTCAGCCCGACCGGAGAAACTTGTGACGGAGGCCACCTCGCGTGATCGAGACGCTGCGGCAAGACATACGCTTCGGGGTGCGGACGCTCTTCAAGCAGCGCGGCGTCACGCTCGTCATCCTCGTCACGCTCGCGCTTGGCGTCGGCGCGAACGCCGGCGTCTTCGGCGTCGTCGAGGGCGTGCTGCTCAAGCCCCTGCCCTTTCGCGAAGCGTCGCGGCTCGTCGGCGTCCGCGAGACGCTCCCCGAAGAGCCTTCGATCCCGGTCGCCTACCGCACCTATGCCGCGTGGCGCGACCAGTCGGGCGCGGTCTTCGAGGGCGTCTCCGCCGCGAGCAGTTGGGACTTCAACGTCGGCGCCGCCGGAGACGTGGAGCGCGTCGCCGGCGCGCGCGTCACGGCGAACTACTTCGACGTGCTGGGCGCGCGCGCCCTCTTGGGTCGCGGCTTCCTGCGCGGCGACGACCAGCCGGACGCGCCGCGCGTCGCCGTCATCGACGAGGGGCTGTGGCGTCGCCGCTTCGGCGCGGCGGCGAACGTCGTCGGCCAGCACGTGCGGATCGACGACGACGACTACGAGATCGTCGGCGTGATGCCCGCCTTCGCAGAGCAGAAGGAGACCGGCTGGGCCAGCATCTGGAAGCCGCTCGTCGTCCGCAACGAGGCGCGCTCGCTCACTAATCCCTTCCGCTACCTAACCGTCAACGCGCGGCTGCGCGACGGCGTTTCAATCGAACAGGCGCGCGCCGAACTCGTGCGCGTGATGTCGGCGCTCAGACAAAACTTCCCCGACACGCACGGCAAGCCCTACGGCGTTGACGCGCGACCGCTCCGAGACTTCGTCGTCCCGCAGCAGACGCGCGCGGCGCTCCTCATCCTGCTCGGCGTCGTCGCCTTCGTGCTCCTCATCGCGTGCGCGAACGTGGCGAACCTGCTGCTGGCGCGCGGGGCGGCGCGCGGGCGCGAGATCGCCCTGAGGGTCGCGCTTGGCGCGTCGCGCGGGCGCATCGTGCGGCAGCTTTTGACGGAGAGCCTGCTGCTCTCGCTCGCCGGCGCGGCGGGCGGTCTCGTGCTGGCGCAACTCTTCATCAGGCTGCTCGTCGCCATCAGCCCCGCCTTCATCCCGCGCCTCGCCGAAATCCGTCTCGACGCGCAGGTCTTCCTCTTCGCGCTCGCCGTCGCCGCGCTGACGGGCATCATCTTCGGCCTCGCGCCCGCGCTCTCGGCGTCGAAAGTCGATCTCAACTCGGCGCTCAAAGACGGCGCGCGCGGATTGGGTCGCGGCGCGCGCCAACGCCGTCTGCGCGACGCGCTCGTCGTCGCAGAGGTCGCGCTCTCTCTGACGCTGCTCGTCGGCGCGGGGCTGATGATCAGGAGCTACCTGCGACTCGGCGCGGTGGACGCGGGCTACGACACCGAGCACGTCCTGACCGCCGACGTGACGCTCGCCGCGCACGGCTACGACACGCGCGAGAGTCGCGTCGCGTTCTTCCGCGAGGCCATCGAGCGCGTGCGCGCGCTGCCGGGCGCGCAGGTGGTCGCGGCGGCGCAGACGCTCCCCTTGCGCGGCCCCATCCTCACTGACCCGCTCGTCGTCGAAGGGCGCGACGAGACCGCACGCGGGCTCGTTCCCTTCGTGCGCGAGAACATCGTCACGCCGGACTACTTCCGCGCGATGGGGATGCGCCTCTTGCAGGGTCGTGCCTTCACCGAGCAGGAGACGTGGGAGACGGGCGGCGCGATCATCGTCAACGAGTCGTTCGCGCGCAAGTTCTTCGCCGGCGAGGACGCCCTGGGCAGACGCGTCAGGCTCGGCGCGGAGAAGCCCTGGATGACGGTCGTCGGCGTCGTCGGCGACACGCTCGACGACGGCCTTGACGGCGAGCCCATCGAGCAGATGTTCTACCCGTACACGAACCCCTCGGACGAGCTGCCGCTCTCTTTCCTGACGCTCGTCGTCCGCACGACGGTCGAGCCGCAGACGCTCGCCGCGCCGCTGCGCGAAGTCGTCCGCGTGCTCGACGCGAACGTCCCCGTCTCGCGCGTGCAGACCATGGACGCGATCGCGGCGCGCTCGAACTCGGGCGCGCGTTTCAACCTGCTGCTGACTGGCCTGTTCGCCCTGCTGGCGCTCGCGCTCGCCTCGGCGGGCGTGTACGGCGTGACGTCTTACGCGGTGACCGAGCGGACGCACGAGATCGGCGTGCGCATGGCGCTCGGCGCAAGGGGTGCGGACGTGGTCGGGATGATCTTGCGAGAAGGGATGCGGCTCGCGCTCTGCGGCGTCGGCGCCGGCGTCGTCTGCGCGCTCGCGCTGACGCGACTCGCCAAAGGATTGCTCTTCGGCGTGAGCGCGACTGACCCCGCGACGTTCATGGCGGTCGCGCTGCTGCTCGTCGTCGTCGCCTTCGCGGCGTGCCTTGTCCCGGCGCGGCGCGCGACGCGCGTCGATCCGCTGCTCGCGCTCAGGGAGGAGTAAAGGTAAAAGTAAAAAGGCAAAAGGCAAAAGTGCGGAGACGACCTGTCTGCACTTTTGCCTTTTGCCTTTTTACTTTTACCTTGTTATCTCCCACCGGGCAGGTGCGAGAAGTTGCGCGTCAGGAAATCGGAGAGCGTGAGCCCGATCATGATGGCGAGCCAAAGGAAGCCGCTCGCGATGACGATCCACGTCAGGCGCGAGCTGTAGCGCACGTGCATGAAGTAGAGGATGACGAGCGTCGCCTTGGTGACGGCGATGGCGAGCGCGACGGCGGTGTTGATCGCGTCGCTCCCGAAATTGATGAGCGAGGCGAAATACGTGACCACCGTCAGGACGATCAGCGCGGCGAAGATGCCGAAGTATGTTTTTCTCGGGACGATGTGTTCAGACATCTCGTCTCAGCCTCCGTGCCCGCCCTTGCCGAGGTGCGCGCCGAGCAGGTAGAGCAGGGGGAACAGAAAAATCCAGACGATGTCGATGAAGTGCCAGTAGAGCCCGGACAGCTCGATGGGCGAGTGGTACTCCGGCGTGTAGCGACCGCGCCACGCGAAATAGACGAGGAACGAGAGTATCCCCAGACCGATGATCATGTGCAGCGCGTGCAAGCCCGTCATCGCGAAGTAAATCCAGTAGAACATCTGGATGCTGCGCACGGATGCGCCGGGCGGGAACGCCTGCTCCTTCGTGTCCCAGACGAAGTTGAGCCACGGGACGTGGTTGTCGCGGAACTTTTCGGCGTACTCGAAGCCCTTGACGACGAGGAACGCCGCGCCGAGCGCCATTGTCAGCAGGAGGAAGACGATCTGATTGCGGCGGCTGCCGACCTGCGCGTAATAGACGGCGAGCGCCATCGTCAGACTGCTGCAAATGAGGACGACGGTGTTCGCCGCGCCGAGCGCGGTGTTCAAGCCGCTGCTCCCGGCGGCGAACGAGACGGGGTTGAACGTGCGATAGACGACGTAGGCGGTGAACAACCCGCCGAAGAACATGATCTCGGTGATGAGGAAGACCCACATGCCGAGAGAGCCCGCCTCGCGCTGCTGTTCGAGGTTGTCGAAGTGGTGCGCGAGCGCGGTCGCCGCGTGCTGCTCGGCGTCCGTCAGGTGAATCTCGTCGATGGAGTAAGAAGACAACTCTCTCGTCCTCCCTCTAGCTCTGCAAATCCGTGTGCGCGCCGTGCGCGGGCTGCACGGGGCGCGACGTGTCGTTGTCGTTCAAGCCGATGACGCCCATCTCCTCGACGGGGCGGTACTCGTAAGCCTCCCAGGTGACGACCGGCGTCGTCGCGAAGTTCTCGGTCGGCGGAGGCGAGGGCGTGCGCCATTCGAGCCCCGTCGCGGGCCACGGGTTAGCGGGTGCGAACTTGCCGTAACGCATCGACCAGATGAAGTAGATGCCGGGGATGATGAGACCCGCGGCGAGGATCGACGCGCCCGCCGTGCTCATCACGTTCAAGACCTGCCAGAGTGGCTCGTCCGCCGGATAGGCGGCGTAGCGGCGCGGCATGCCGAGCGTGCCGAGCAGGAACTGCGGGAAAAACGTCAGGTTGAAGCCGACGAAGATGACGAGCGCCGAAAATCTCCCCCAGCCTTCCGGGTACATGCGCCCCGTGATTTTAGGCCACCAGTTGTGCAAGCCGCCCAGGTAACCCATCAGTGCGCCGCCGACCATGATGTAGTGGAAGTGCGCGACGATGAAGTAGGTGTCCGTCAGGTGCACGTCCGTCCCCAGTGAGGCGAGGAAAAGCCCCGTCAAGCCGCCGATGGTGAACAAGCCGATGAAGCCGAGGGCATAGAGCATCGGCGTGTCGTAGGAGATCGAGCCTTTGTAGAGGGTCGCCGTCCAGTTGAAGACCTTGACCGCCGAAGGGATCGCCACCGTGAACGAGAGCACCGAGAAGATCATCCCGGCATACACCGACTGGCTCGACGTGAAGAGGTGGTGTCCCCAGACGAGGAAGCCGAAGACCGCGATGGCGAGAGATGAGAAGGCGACAAACGTGTAGCCGAAGATGTTCTTGCGCGAGTGGGTCGAGACAAGTTCGCTGACGACGCCCATCGACGGCAGCACCATGATGTAAACGGCCGGGTGCGAGTAGAACCAGAAGAAGTGCTGGAAGAGCACGGGGTCGCCGCCGAGGCGCGGATCGAAGATGCCGATGTGCACGAGCCGCTCCAGGGCGACGAGCAGGATCGTGATCGCGATGACGGGCGTGCCGAGGATGAAGATGATGCTCGTCGCGTACATCGACCAGATGAAGAGCGGCAGGCGGAACCACGTCATGCCCGGCGCGCGCATCGTGTGGATGGTGACGATGAAATTCAAGCCCGTCAGGATCGACGAGAAGCCGTTGACGAAGATGCCTAAGCCCACGGCAATGACGTAGGAGTTCGAGAAGGTCGTCGAGTAGGGCGTGTAGAACGTCCAGCCCGTGTCCACGCCGCCGTTCAACAGCGCCCAGATGACGATCACGGCGGCGAACATGTAGAGGTACCAACTGAGCAGGTTGATGCGCGGGAACGCCAGGTCTTTCGCGCCGATCATGAGCGGCACGAGGAAGTTCCCCAAGACCGCCGGGATCGACGGGATGAGGAAGAAGAAGACCATGATGATGCCGTGCTGCGTGAACAGCTTGTTGTAGGTCTGCGGCTGGACGAGATCGCTTGCCGGGGTGAGCAGTTCCAGCCGGATCAGCATGGCGTACACGCCGCCGAGCGCGAAGAAGAGCGAGATCGACGCGAGGTAGAGCAGCGCGATGCGCTTGTGATCGCGCGTCAGCAGCCACGACTTGATGCCGTAGTGCGCGTTGATGTAGTTCGTGTGCCCGAACCTGACGCGCGACTCCGGGGCTGCCGGTGTCGGCGCGGTGGTCGGCGGAAACGGTGCGTCGAGTGAACTCATAAAGCCTTAACCTTCAATTCCCTCTTGACCACTACTGGTTACTGTTGCCGCGCCGGGCGGGCGCGCCGACCCCGCCGCCCGTCTGGTTCGCATTCGCGGCGTTGACCTGTGTGCGCGCCGGGCTGTTCGCGTTGCCGCGCGGCTGCGTCGGGGCGAGCGGGTTCGAGCGCTGCGAGTCGGGCGAGACCGCGCCCGAAGTCGTGTCGGTCGAAGTGCCTTGCGTCTTCGCGCCCGTCGTCGCGCTGCCGGCTTCGGCGCCGAGCGAGCGCACGTAGGCGATCAGTTGCAGCAGTTGCTCCTCGCTCAGTTGACCCTGATAGGTCGGCATGATCTGCTGGAAACCCGCGACCGTCTTCGCCCGTGGGTCGAGGATCGACTCGCGCACGTAAGCCTCGTCCGCCGTGACGGTCGAGCCGTCCGCCAACTGCTGCGGCTTGCCGAAGACGCCCATCAAATTCGGCCCGCGCCCCTGCGTGTCGAGCCGGTGGCACGTCGCGCAGCCGACCGACTGGAAGAGCTTCTCGCCCTGCGCGGCGGGCGACTCTGACCCACCGCCCGCGAGCCAAGCCTGATACGCGGTCGGGTCCATCACCTCGACCCAGCCGTTCATCCCCGAATGGTTCGTGCCGCAATATTCGGAGCAGAACAGGCGGTAGCGCCCGGTCTTCGTCGCCTCGAACCAGAGGTAAGTGTACCTGCCCGGCACAACGTCGGTGCGGATGCGGAAGGCGGGCACGGCGAAGGCGTGGATCACGTCCTCGGTCGTCAGCGTCAGCTTGACGCGGCTACCGACGGGGACGTGCAGCTCGTTGATCTCGCGCTGCCCTTCGGTGTGCTGGAACTTCCACATCCACTGCTTGCCGACGACGAAAACCTCGATGGCGTCCTTCGGCGCGCGGTAGAGCGTGAAATAGAGGCTCGACCCCCACGCGAAGATCGTCATCGCAATCAGGAACGGGACGACCGTCCACATCGTCTCCAACTTCAGCGAGCCGGCGTTCGGGCGCGGGATTTCGAGCGGGTCGCGCCGGCGGTACTTGACCGCGAAGTAGAAGATCAGGATCGTGACGAGCGCCGCGAAGAAGATCGTGATCGCGGCGATGTAGCCGTAGAGCGCGTCGTACTGCGTCGAGACCGACGAAGCGCGCTCAGCCATGAATGGAACCGGTGGCAACTGCATCTCTGGTTTAAGCCGTTCTCCCCTCGCCCGCCGCGCCCGGCTGAGCGCGCCGCAGGATCACGATCAGGGCGATGACGCCGAAGACCGTCACGATCCCGCCGACGCGCATCGCGTTCATGATGACCAAGCCGTACTTCCCCGTCGTCGGGTCGTAGTGGTAGCAGTAGAGAATGATCTTATCGACCGCCGAGCCGATCTTCCCTGCGGAGGATTCGACCAGCGCGAGCTTCAGATCGCGCGGCGCGAAGTCGATCCCGTAGAAGTAGCGCGACAGTTTCCCCTGCGGCGTGGCGACCATGATGCCGCTCGCGTGCGCGAACTGGTTGGTCTTCTCGTCGAAGGCGTAGCGGAAGCCGACGGCGTCCGCCACCAGATCAATCTGCGACTTCTCGCCCGTCAGGAAGTGCCAGCCCGCGGCGGCGACCGGATCGTCCGCGCGGCGCAGATCATTCAACACGACCTTCTTCTTCTCGGCGGCGTCGGCAGGCGTCTCGCGCGGGTCGAAACTGATCGTCACGACATCGAAATCTTTGCCGACCATTAAATTCTGCCCGCGCATCCCGCCGACCAACCCGTTCAAGACCTGATTGCAGAGCATCGGGCACTTGTAATAGACGAGCGAGACGACGACGGGTCGCTGCTGCCCGAAGTAGTCGCCGAGTTTGACCGTCTGCCCCGCCTCGTCTCTGAAGGTCGCCGCGAAAGGCAGTTGGTTGTCGAGCCGCTGATCGATACCGATATTCTTCAAGGCGTCGGGGGGGCGCTGGCTGGTGGAACCGCCCTGCGGCGGCTGCGCGTACTGCGCCGATGCAGTGAGCAGTGAGCAGTGAGCGGTGAGCAGTAAGAAAGCAAGCAGGCGCGCGGCACGGCGCGACGCCCGGCGCGCGCCGCCGACTACCTTGATGCCATTGGATTTTGCTCCCTGCTGACTGCTCACTGCTGACTACTCACTTTCTGCTCAGTGCTGCCCGCTCGTCGCCCATACTTCCCGCTTCTGCGTCTGCCGCCCCGCGCTCGAATACGACGGCACATCTTCGATCACCGCCGTGCCGCCGCCCTGCGGTTGCTGCCTCACGGGCAAATTCTGGTTCAGGATCAACTGCTTCGCGTCCTCGATAGGCATGCGCCGCGTCTGCGTGGCGGGATCGACCGCGCCCGCGTTGTTCAGTTCGTACTCCCACTTCTGCCTGAGCGCGTTCCACTCGGCGGCGGGCTCCTTCAGCTCGAACTTCTGGCTGGCGTCGTTCTGATCGTGCGGGTCGAGCGACTCGAAGCCGGGCGCGGCCTGGAGTCGCGGTGCGGGCGGCAACCGCTCGCGCTCGGTGCGCGCCATCGGCGAGACGGCGATGCGCGCGTCCTGATACTCGGCGAACTTCTCGAACGCCTTGAAGAGCCCGATCATCAGTACGCTGATGAGGATGAGCCCGACGAAGAGGAGTCCGACGAACGTCCCGACGCCACGCAGGTTCACGTCCGACTCTTCGTGCATCACGTCCGGGTTCGTGATGTGGCTCACGTCGGGCGTCTCGGTGACGTGCATGTACCTGCGCCCGAACTCCCCGCCGTCTTGTCCCTTCCAACTCATCCCTTCAAGCCTCTCGAAATCTAATGATGACCGTGCGGCTGTTCGAGCGCCGCGTCGAGCCCCTCATCGCCGAGCGGCAGGAGCGGTCGTTTCTTCAGCTCGCGCGCGAAGTACCAGAGCCAGACGCCGCCGACGCCGATTGGCGCGATAAAGCTCAGGGCGTAGGAGAGCGCCGCCGCCGCCCCGTGCGGCGCGCCGTTCGCGTCAGCCGAGAGCACGCTCGGCGCGACCGTCCAGAAGAGATCGAAGACGCGCATGACGAGCACGAGCAGGGCGACCCCGCCGAGCAGTCGCGCCGTGCGTTTGAGATCGCGCGAGAGCAGCAGGACGAACGGCAGCGCGAAGTGGAGCACGACGAGCACGAGCGCGATGTACTGCCAGCCGCCGCGCAGGCGGCGCAAGTACCACGGAATCTCTTCCGGCAAATTCCCCGCCCAGATGATCAGATACTGCGAGAACATGAAGTAGGCCCACAGCATAATGAAGGCGAGCAGGAGCTTGCCGTGATCGTGGAACCAGCGCGGCTGATAGACCGCCTCCAGCGCCTCGTCCTGCCGCGAGAGCCAGACGGCGACGGCGATGGCGAAGGCGAACGCCGTCAGGCCGAAGCCCGCCATGATGAGCAGACCGAAGATCGTCGAGAACCACTCCGGCTCCAGAGACATCAGCCAGTCCACGGCGGCAAACGTCACGGTCAGCCCGAAGAGCAGGATGCCGGGGCCGCTCAAACTCTGCATCCGCTCGCGCAAAGCGCGTTGCACGCGCGGGTCTTGCGCCGGGTCTTGCTCGATTGACCACTTGTTCAAAAAGTACGCGAGCGCGAACCAGACGGCGAAGTAGAAGACGGTGCGCGCCAGAAAGAACGGGATGTTCAGAAAAATCTGCTTGTGCGCGATGGCGTGCTCGTGTTGCAGCTCCGGGAACGTCCACGGGTAGAGCGTGCGCGTGACGACCGCCGCGGCGATGGGCAGAAACAGGAGCGCGAGGAGCGGCAGCGTGCGCGTCGCCGCCTCGAAGATGCGGCGCAGGACGATGCCCCAGCCGCCGCCCGTCAGGTGGTGCAGCATGATGAGCGGGAGCGAGCCGACCGCCACGCCCGTCCAGAACGTGAACGCGACGAGGTACGGACGCCAGAACGCGCGCGGGAAGCCGCCCGGACTAAAGAAGGCGAGCGCGACGAAGAGCAGCAGCGCGACGACGCCGACGATGAGCGCCACGCCCTGCACGCGATCAACCGCGCGCGGGACGGCGTAGAGTTTTTTGTCGATGACCGTCGCCATTATTGGCGCACACCTCCGCTTCCCGTTTGTGACGCGCCCGCCGCGCCCGGCGTCGTCGCCTGCCCACCCGACGGAGCCTGCTGGCTCAGTTGCAGCGCGCGAATGTAGGCGATGATCGCCCAACGGTCTTCGGGCGGAATCTGCGCCGCGTAGTCGGGCATCGCGCCCCAGCCGTTCGTGATCACGTCGAAGAAGTGCCCGACCGGCTCACTGCGCAGCCGCTCGTCGTGGTATGAGGGCGGTCGGCGGAAGCCTCGGCGCACGACCATGCCGTCGCCGTAGCCGGTCAGCCCGTGGCACATCGAGCAGTAAATCTGGTAACGCTCCTGTCCGCGATCCAGGACATCTTTCGTGACGGGGAACGGGAACTGTGTCACGACGTCTTTGCCCGCCTGCGACTTAATCTCGCCCGCCGTCGTGCCGACGCGCCCGCCCGCGTTGCCACGCACGTTCACGTCGCCGCCCGGCTGCGAGCTAGTCGCCCCGCCCTGCACGTTCGGCGTCGTGGTCTGCAACACCCCTTGCGTCTGGCCGCCCGCGTTCGACGGCGCTCCACCCGTGCCGCCCGCGCCCGCGGGGTTCTTGCCCTGATAGAAAAACTTGTCGTCCTTCAGATGACCGCGCGGGATCGTCCCCTCGACGTAAGGGCGCGACGACTGGCCGTCGGCGAAGAACTTGCTCGACTCGTAAGCCTCGTAGCGCGGCTGATCCTGCATGTCCTGGCGACAGGCGGTGAGCAGTGAGCAGAGAACAGTAAGCAGCAGGCAGACGGAGACACGCCGACGCGCCGACGCGCTGACGCGGCGCGCTTCCTTCGCCAGGCGCGCGGACGCCCCCGCCCCATGCGATCTCGAATCTGAAATTTCAGACTTCAAATCTTTCACCTGACCCACGACCCCTGATCCCTTACCCCTGCCCTTAGAATTCCACCTCGACGACCGAGCGCGCGCCCTCGGAGCCGCGCAGGAAATCCGCGGTCGCGGCGCGGTCGAATTTCGGATCACGCCACTCGATCAAAAGGAAGAAGCGGTCGCGCGTGGCGAGCGCGAAGTTCGGCGCGTTGAAGACCGGGTGGTACGGCTCCGGCAAGCCGTTCAAAGCGAGCATCCCGAAGATGGCGAACATGGCCGCGCCGAGGATCGTCATCTCGAACGTGATCGGGACGAACGCGGGCCAACTGTGCAGAGGCTTCCCGCCGACGTTCAGGGGGTAGTTGATGACCGACAGGTAATACTGCAACAGGTAACCCGATAGCCCGCCGAGGATGCCGCCGATAAGGACGATCAGTGGCAGCCAGTTGCGCCCCTCGCCGACCGCCTCGGACAACTCCTCGACGGGGTAGGGCGAGTAGGCGTCCATGCGGCTGAAGCCCGCCTCGCGCGCGCGGTGCGTCGCCGCGACCGCGTCGGTCGGGTTATCGAACTCAGCCATCACGCCGTAAACGGTCGGTCTGGTGCGCTTCGTAGCCATAACCACTCAAGAAGTGATGAATGCGGAATGATGAACGATGAATGAAGACAGAAGCGTCTTCGGATTTACATTCATCATTCCGCATTCATCATTTCACGACTCTAACGCCTCCTCGTCCACCGCCGCCTGCGGCAGGATCGTGCGCATCTCGAAGATCGAGATGACGGGCAGGAAGCGGATGAAGAGGAACATCAACATGAAAAACATCCCGATGGTGCCGAAGAGCATCGTGAAGTCGAAGATCGTCGGGCGATACATCCCCCACGAAGAGGGCAGGAAGTCGCGGTGCAGACTCGTCACGATGATGACGAATCTTTCGAGCCACATCCCGACGTTGACGAACATCGCGACGATGAAGAGGACGAGCGTGCTGTGGCGCGCGCGCTTCGACCAGAGCACCTGCACGGCGAGGACGTTGCACAGGATCAGAATCCAGTAGATCGAGCGGTAGGGTCCCGCCCAGATGCGGTTCTTGATCATGAAGCCCTCGTACTCGCTCGCCGAGTACCACGCCGTGAAGGCCTCCATCATGTAGCCATAGCCGACGATGAGGCCGGTCGCCAGCATAATCTTCGCCGAGTTGCGCAGGTGGCGCATCGTGATGAAGTCTTCGAGCCCGAAGAACTTGCGCAGCGGGATCGTCAGCGTCAAGACCATGGCGAAGCCCGCGTAGATCGCCCCGGCGACGAAGTAGGGCGGGAAGATCGTCGCGTGCCAGCCGGGAATGATGCCGATGGTGAAGTCGAAGCTGACGATGGTGTGCACCGAGAGCACGAGCGGCGTGGCGAGCCCCGCCAACAGCAGGTACGCCGTCTCGTAGCGGTGCCAGTGGCGCGCGCTGCCGCGCCAGCCCAAAGCGAGCATCCCGTACACGACCTGGAAGGCGCGGTTCTTGGCGCGGTCGCGCAGGGTAGCGAAGTCCGGGACGAGGCCGATGTACCAGAACAGCGCGGAGACCGTCCCGTAGGTCGAGACGGCGAAGACATCCCACATCAGCGGGCTCCGGTAGTTCTGGTAGACGTTCATCGTGTTCGGGATCGGGAAGAGCCAGTACGCGAGCCACGGCCTGCCGGTGTGCAGGAGCGGGAAGAGGCCGGCGGCGGCGACGGCGAACAGAGTCATCGCCTCGGCGAAGCGGTTGATCGAGGTGCGCCAGTTCTGCCGCAAGAGCAGGAGGATGGCGGAGATGAGCGTGCCCGCGTGACCGATGCCGATCCACCAGACGAAGTTGATGATGTCGAAGGCCCACCCGACGGGCTGGTTGTTGCCCCAGATGCCGATGCCTTTGAAGACGAGATAAGTGATCGTCATCATCAGCATGTTCGTCATCAAAAACGAGATGCCGAAGCCGATCCACCACCCCAAGGGCGTCCGCCGCTTGAGGACGAGCGCGCTGATCTTGTCCGTCACCGAGCCGAAGGTGTGACCCGGCTGGATGACGGGATTCGGCGTGACGTGGATGTCGCCCGTCCAGTCGTGTGGCTCGTCAATCTTGCGGCTCGACATAACAGTCCTCGTTCAACGTGCCCGCGAATCTCTCGCGCCCCCGTGCGCGCGTGTCCCTTACGTCCCCTGAATCTCCGGGTTCGGGTTGAGCAGCGCCGAGAGATAGCGCGTGCGCGGGCGCGTGTTCAGCTCGGCGAGCAGCGAGTAGCTCCGGCGCTCCGCCTGCAATTTGGCGACGCGGCTGCCCCGGTCGTTCAGGTCGCCGAAGATGATCGCCTCGGTCGGGCAGGCCGCCTGGCACGCCGTCTGAATCTCGCCGTCGCGCACGCGCCGCCCCTCCTTCTCCGACTCGATCTTGGCGTACTGGATGCGCTGGATGCAGTAGCTGCACTTCTCCATCACGCCGCGCGAGCGCACCGAAACTTCCGGGTTGCGCTGGAGCTTCAAACTCGGCGTGTTGAAATCCTGGTAGAGCAGGAAGTTGAAGCGGCGCACCTTGTACGGGCAGTTGTTCGAGCAGTACCGCGTGCCGACGCAGCGGTTATAGACCATGTTGTTCGTGCCCTCCGCGTCATGCACGGTCGCGTTGACGGGGCACACCGGCTCGCACGGCGCGTTCTCGCAGTGCATACAGGGCACTGGCATGAAGTAAACGCCGTCGGGATTCTCCGCCAGGCCCTTGAAGTAGGCGTCAACGCGGAGCCAGTGCATCTCGCGCCCGCGCGTGACCTGCTCTTTGCCGACGACGGGGATGTTGTTCTCCGACTGGCAGGCGACGACGCAGGTCGAGCAGCCGATGCAGGCGAGCGTGTCGATGGACATGCCCCACTTGTAGCCGTTGTAGTCGTAGCCGGTGTAGAGCGAATCGCCCGGCCCCGGCTGCTTGTTGATCTCCGTGCCGGACTGTTCGCGCGCGCCCTCGCCGGTGATGACGCCCAAGCCGCCCTCGCCCTCGCCCGCGCGCTCGTTGTTCGGCTCCCCCTCGCCTTTCAGATACTGGTCGAGCGTCGCCGTCTTGACGATCTCGCGCCCCTCCATCTGGAAGTGTATCTGCGTGAGCGCCAGCTCGTAGTCGTCGCCCGTGAGCGCCGCGTCCGCGCCCTGCGCCCACCACATCGCGTTCGACTGCCGGAGCGCGTAGGCGTTGAAGCCGACGGTCTGATCGAGCGTCGTCGAGCCGATCTTGCCCGCCAGCTTGCGCCCGTAGCCGAGGTGGAGCGTGACGGTGCCGTCGGGGATGCCCGGCTGGACGAGCAGCGGGATTTCGAGGGACTTCCCCTGGAGCGTGAGCTTGACGAACGGGTTCGACAGCTCCTTGCCCTTGTACGTGATGTGGTTCTCGCTGAAGCCGAAACGCTCCTGCGCTGTTTTGGGGCTCACGTGCGCCGCGTTGTCCCACGTCAGCTTCGTCAGATTCTTCGGCAGCTCTTGCAGCCACCCGTTGTTCGCGTAGCGCCCGTCGTAGATCATCGGGTCGGGACGGAAAACGATCTCAAGTTGAGACGACGAAGGCTGGGCCGTTGTCGCCTGCAATTGACTCGCGAAATCCGCGCGCGGCGTGACGGCCTTCTCTTTCGCCGCCGTGTTCGGGACGACGCCGTCGTGGACGGCTTTGCGCCACTGCGACTCGAAGTCGCCGGGCATCTGCGTCTGCCAGTAGCCGCGCACGATGTCGTAGCTCGACCGTTCGGGCGCGTCGCTGAAGGTGGCTAAGAATTCGTGGACGGTGCGTCCCTTGTAGAGCGGCGCGATCAAGGGCTGGATGATCGAGACCGTGCCGTCGTGCGCGCGCGTGTCCGACCACGATTCGAGGTAGTGCGTCTCAGGCACGTGCCAGTGCGACAGCTCGGAGGTCTCGTCGTAGTAGAGACTGAGGTGGATGCGCAGGCCGTCGCGACCGTCGGGCGCTTTGATCTTGTCGAGCCGCTCTTTCGTGAACGCGAGATCGACGGGCGCGTTATAGACGGGATTGCCGCCGACCATGACGAGCATCTCGACCTGCCCGGCGTCGATGTCCGCGACGAGCTGACGCAAACTCTCGACCTGATCGACTGGGTTCGCGTCAATCGGCTCGGTATAGACGACTGTCTGTCCGACGTTGCCGAGCGCGGCGTTCATCGCGTGCGCGAGGGCGTGGACGGCTGGCGGGGCGTACTCGCCGGGGATGATGATGCTGCGTCCTGCATTCGCCTTGAGATCAGCGGCTGTCGCGCTGATCCAGTGCATTTGATTTTCCGAAATCGGAAGCGACTTCCAATCACTTCCACCCTGCGAGCCAAACGGACCCTCGTGTCCCAAGAGCGGTTGAACATCAGTTCCGTTTGCACCTACAAACGCCGCGATGATCCGAGCGAGAATAATTAGTTCGCTCGGTCGCACGGCGAGCCGGTGATCCGCCTTCGCTCCCGTGTTCGTCAAGGTCGTCTCGACGGCGTAGAGGCGGTTCATCGTCGTCTCTCCGCCGGCGACGCGGCGGCGCGAGATGAAGTCGCGCGAGTAACGGTTGTTCGCGCCGACGGCGTTTAAGAAATCCGAGTCGAGCGAGAGCACGCGATCCGCGCGGTCGAAGCGATAGACGGTCTGCACGGGCTCGCCGAACGCGAGTTGCGCGCCGACCGTCGCGGCGTTCGCGCCCGCCGGTTCAAAGCTGTGCCACTTCGCTGCGGGGAAGGCTTTGAGGATGTCGCGCAACTGCGCGGCGGCGGTCGGCGACGTGACCGTCTCGGTCAAAAACCTGAGCCCCGCGCCCTGCCGCGACTTCAACTCTTCGAGGCGCGCGCGCACTTCAGCGAGGAACGCCGTGTGCGGTCGCACGTCGCCGCGGTTGCGCACCGTGTCAGACCGATCCGGATCGTAGAGGCCGAGGACGGAGGCGACGGCGTAGAGATCGGTCGAGGCGAAGCGCTGATCGACGGAGCGTTCGGGCGTGCCGGAAGTCGGGTGATCGGGGTTGCCTTCGACGTGCGTCGGGCGACCGTCGTTGCTGCGCGCGAGCAGGCCGAGCGAGCCGGTCGGGAAAGGCATCGCGGTGGCGAAAAACAGCGGCTTCCCCGGAATCATGTCTTCCGGCTGGCGCACGAAGGGCACGACCGTCTCGGTCGGCTGATAGACGCAGCCCGTGGTCAGACCGGCGAGCGCGAGCGACGCGCCCATCAGCTTGATGAAGGTGCGGCGACCGACCTCGTCTGTCGCGTCCCACTCCGCTGCCTCGCGCGGGAACTCGCGATGCAGCAAGTCCTCGAACTCCGGCGTCTCTGCCAGCTCTTCGAGACTGCGCCAGTATTCCTTCCCGCGCTTGGACGCAAGCTTCGCCTGCACCTCCTCGCGACTGAGAGGCTTCCTGATCTGGTAGAGTTCGGGGAGAGTGTCCTTAATGTGCATCTGACTTTAACGCGCCCTCCGCGCTATCTAGCGGTGGCACGTCGAACAGCTCTGCAGGATCGCCTTGTGCCGCACGTTATATTCCTTGAAGAGTTCGCGCCCCTTCTCTAGTTGCTTCTCGGTCTTGTTCTCCGCGCCGGCGTTCTCCGCCTGATACTTCATGTCGAAAACTTTATCCTTCGGTCGCAAGTAACGCTCAGGCTGACGGTGGCACTCCAGACACCACTCCATCTGCAGAGACGCGTACTGATAGACGAGCGGCATCTCGTCCACGCGACCGTGGCAGGTCGAGCAGCCGACGCCCTTGTTGACGTGGATCGAGTGGTTGAAATAGACGTAGTCGGGCAGATCGTGGACGCGCGTCCACTCAATCGGCTTGTTCTCTTTCCAGCTCGCGCGCACAGGTTCGAGGTACGGGCTGTCGTTAAAGATTTGCGAGTGGCAGTTCATGCAGGTCTTGGTCGGCGGCATCCCGGCGACGTTCGAGGTCTCGACCGTCGTGTGGCAGTAGCGGCAGTCGATGCCGTCGTCGCCGACGTGGTGCTTGTGCGAGAACTGCACAGGCTGCTCGCGCTCGACGAACGCGCCCGTGTTCCACGACGAGCGGTTGATCTCTGCGACGCACCAGGTGACGAACGCGAGGATGAAGAGCCCGCCGAAGATCGAGACCCTCGCCAGCGTGTTCGTGCTGCGGTGAAAGATTTGCGGCATGGAAGAACCTGCGACTTAACCGTGTCCCGTTTCTAGCCGAAGGCTATGGCGGACTCGATAAGTCTGTGTCACGTTAGCGTCACAACCACGCGGGAATTTTTACTGCTAGCCCGGCGGGCTGGATGCGCACCGAGGCGCACACGCGTGACGCGCCTGTCTTTGAATGCCCGATCACGAAACTGCTTGTTGGTGATTTACGTTTTACTGAATTTTTCGCCGGAGGGCAAGCGCCTAAATTTATTTCCGCGCCGGTGGTGGCGGGCGCGCCACACCGCGCAGAGCCGCGCGCGTGTCTTCACCGTTTCGGCGCGGCGCGCGAAAGGCGCGTGTTTACGGCGCGAAAACTCATTTTCCGTGATTCCGCCGCCGCGCGTCCGACCTGTCAGTTATAAGTTTGTCGCGCGCAAAAGATTCATAATTATTCATCCTTCGCCTCGCCAGCGTCGCGCTGTGGCGCTGTCATAAAACGCGCGTGGCTGTTTATCCCGCCGCGAAAGAATGATAGTCTGCGCCACTCCGACTATTTTTCTGCTGCCGCGAAGGGAGCACCAGGCCCGCAATGGAATCGATCATCGCCGCGGCGTTTGCTTTTCTGATCGGCGGCGTCGGGCTGTGGACGGGCATCTCGCTGCTCAGAAAGCGCGCCGTGCTCGACGGCTGGCCGACGACCGCGGGCAGGGTCATCGAACGCGGCACGTATCAGGTGAGCGCGGGCACTTCGGCGCCCGCGTTTCGCCACGCCGCGCTGGTCAAGTATGCCTATCGGGTCGGCGGTCAGGAGTTCGTCAACGACTGCATCCGCCCGAAACAGATTCAACTGCCGGAACACAACACGAAGAAGTGGGCGCAGAAGAGGGCGGCGGCGTTCGCGGACGAAGTGACGGTGCATTACAATCCCGCGAACCCCGCCGAGTCCTTCCTCCTCCAGACGACGAAGCTGGTGCTCTACCTTGTCATCATCAGTTCGTGCCTGGCGATCCTGTTCGGGGCGTTCCATGTTGTGACGAGGTGAGCAAGGGGGGTGCCAGAGGTCGCTCTAGTAATCAGATCACAAGCCTAAGGAGAATGAAGCTCATGACGATCAACGGGAAACAAGTCGGCGCCGCCGTCTTGCTCGCAACTCTCTGCCTGTCGGGCTGCAAGCCCGCGGGCGAAGCGAACTCCGCCGCGTCCGCCGGCGCGAACGGGGTGAAGACGACCGCGTCGCCGGCGAAGCCTGCCTCGGACGGCACGATCCCATCCGGCACCGGCACGGAGAAGGAGAAGCCCGCCGCGGGCACGGGCAACGTGCAGGGCAGAGTCTTGTACAACGGGCAGGGGGCGAAAGGGATCGAGGTGAAGCTGTGCCAGACGTTCAGTCAGTATATGGACGGCTGCGGCGGCGCGACGTTCACGACTAAAACGGACGATCAGGGTGAGTACCTGATCAAGAACGTGCCGCCCGGAACCTATGAAGGCTTGACGGCGAAGGTCTTCGACACGCCCTACTACGTCTTCGCGACTTCCGGCATCGTCTCGGCAGCCAAGTACAAGATCGAAGCCGACAAGACTTACTTCGCGCCCGACTCGAACCTGTTCAAGAGCGATCTCAAACTCGTCAGCCCGAAGGCGGGCGCGAAGACGGGCGCGAGCAACATCGAAGTGAAGTGGGACGCTTACCCCGACGCGGCGTACTACAAGTTCAGCATCAACGCC
>JBJMGS010000148.1:0-2936 GCA_045807785.1 Pyrinomonadaceae bacterium | reverse complement strand
GACTCTCGAAGATCGGTAACGCGCGGCTGCGCAAGGCACTCTACTTTCCGGCCATCACGGCCTTGCGCTGTAGTCCGTTCTTTCAAGCTTGGGCGGAGGGGTTGCGGCGGCGGGGCAAGAGCAAGATGAGTGTCATCGGAGCGGCAATGAGGAAGCTCATCCATCTCGCATATGGGGTGTTGAAGACGGGCAAGCCGTTCGATCCTGAATGGGCGAAAATAGCTTGACTCGCAACACAGTATCTAACCGGGCGCGACGAGCTGCAATAGCAACAAAGTCTAGCGCATGGAATCAATGCTATTCGCGCTTCAGTTCAATGAGTTGTTGGGCGGCGTCCACTACTCACCTAAGCTTCCCTGCGGCCGTCATCTTGCGCAATAACCGCGCCGCCAGATGGACCGCAACCGACAGGGCGAACACGAACGGGCCGAGCAGCATCGTGATGCCGAATAGGTATTTAGGGAGGGGGCTTAGCGATGACACCCACCGCGACCAGCCGATGTCGAAGAGGACGCGTCCCCACGCGTCGACGGGCGAGAACCAGACGCTGTTCGGCCCCTCGTGGGCAAAGTCCTGCGACGTGGCGACCGCGATAGCGCCCCAGAGACAAAGTAGGAGTAATCCGCCGCCGAAACTAATAAATAGTTGCTTCATCATTTTCTCTTAGCCTCAAGCCGTCAATTATCTGCCCCCAGCACCTGGCATCAGCAGCGAGCGCCCAACAAACCTTCATGAGAGAGATGCTGTGGCGCGAGTCCGCTGCATGCCGGGCGTCAGGCTGCGGATTAGTAAGTCCTCAGCCGTGACGGTCACTTCAGCCCGCGCATGATGTCGGTATGTTCCTCGATGATTCGTGTGGTCTGTTCCGGCTTCGGCGCGAGCGACCAGTCGTTGCGACCCCAAGTGCCGCCGAGGATGATTCCGTCACGGCGCGGGAACATGTAGGCGTCGCCGCCGAGGTAACAGTAGTCAACTTCGGGCTGCGGCAGAAGCACCGCCAACTGGCCGCGCACGGGGCCGAGCTTCTGATCGTCGAACAGGGCGCGCGCGCCGAGGCCCGTGCAGTTGAAGACGACGGGCTCGGGCAAACGCATGATCTCTTCACGACTGCGCAACTCCCTGACCACGAGCCGCCCGCCGGCGGTGTAGAAGTCGCGCAGGAGCGCCTTCAGGTAAACCGGAGGCTCGATGAGCATCGTGCTGTACTGGCGGACGAAGGGGAAGCCGAAGTAATGCTCCGGGTCTCGGTGGGCCTCCCGCTGCGGGTAGAGGTCGTCGCCGCCGGGGAGCTCCTGCTGAAGTGACTCCTCGTCGCGGTACAGCTCGAAGGTGTCTATCCAGCGCACGCCGTACTCGGGGCCGACGAGCAGTTGAAAGGCGCGGTTGGAGACCCGGCACGCGAGGCGGAACTGCTCGTTAAATGGCGCCGACGCCTTCTGCTTGTTAAAGACCGACGTGGGAGACCAGAACCCCCCGGCGATGTTCGAGGTCGTCTCGGGCGGGAGCTCTCTGGCGTAGATGGTCACCGTGCCCGGCCCGTCCTGGAATCGGCGTTGCAGGAGGAGTGCGGTCGAGAGGCCGCTGACGCCGCAGCCGAGGACGGCGAAGCGGCGGTGTGTCGCCGCCCGTGAGCGGCGCGACCGAAGAGGCGCGCGCGTCGCCAAAAAGTCACGTACCAAGTCCGCAGCCAGAGAAGCCGTGCCCCACGAGAGCGTGATGCCGCCGCCGCCGTGCCCGTAGTTGTGGATCAGAAGCTTGTCGCCCATGCGCTCCGCGTCAACGACGAACCCTTCGGCGCGGTAAGGTCTGAGGCCGACGACCTCGCGGATGATCCGGTCGCGTGAGACTTTGACCGGAGCGAAGCGGCGTCCGCCTTCGAGTCCGGCGAGCGCGAGCGGCTGCGCCGGGCGCGCGGCCATCAGATAAGCGCCGGCGGCGAACGTGCCGCGCAGAAAGGCGCGACGATTAATTTCTGAACCGCCAGTCCTGTGCGGGCTGTCCGGACTGTGAGAAACGCGCGTCATAAGCCTCTTCTTTCACCCTTGATTTTTGAGGCCACTAGCCAGAGGAGAATAGAAATTAGCAGCAAGGATAAAGATAATATCCCCCATATCAAATTAGTATCGTGGTGGACGACCCCCTCTTCGGGATTAAAATACCTTCCGTTCTCGAATACTGGAAGCCACTTAAGGTAAAGCTCGTAGAACAGCCAGCTGAATAAGAGGCACAGGCCGAAGGTAAATAATGAGATGGTTTTGAGCACCCCACGCAGTACTCGGACGGTCTTCATAATCTCAAGTCTTGCTGAAGGCAAGCACCCAACCGTTAATTCGAGGAGAGAAAATCTGCCAGCGAGGCCACGTCGATGGCACAGTGTCCGCCGTAGAGGGGATGCCACGTCGTCTTTACTCCTCTTTTGATCGCAAGATTTGCAAGAGCTTCCGTGCCTTCAAAATTCCCATAATCGTCATACAGGCCGCATGCAAGATACAGTTCCGGATAGCGTTGATCCGCGCGCCCAATCAATGAAATCGGGTTGATGGCATTCCATTCTGCGTCGTTGGAAACATACTTCTTCGCCAGTCGTGTCACCCCGTACGCTATTTTGGGATCGGCGCCGGTACGCTTGATAGCCGCCCTCAGGGTGGAAAGATCGGAGAACGGGGACTCCAGGTAAACTCCCGGGCAGAGGGATGCAACCTTAGAAAACAACTCGGGGCGGCTCAGCCCTAAGATCAAGACATTCAAGCCGCCCATGGATTCACCAAGCAATATCCTACGGCTTGGCTTGCCTATTTTTGAATGAAACTCGCCCGCAGCAAGCTGCGGGGTATCAGAAGAGATTGAGTTGTCCCTCGTAGAGTTGCTCGTAGTGTGACTCAGCACCCTGTTCCCGGATGTACTTCTTAATCACACTCTCGTTGCCGTGTTTCCCG
>JBJMGS010000147.1:0-1544 GCA_045807785.1 Pyrinomonadaceae bacterium | reverse complement strand
TCTCGTGGCCGCTGTCGAGCTGGACCCGGAAGCGCGTATCGGGAAGCGCCTCGAGCACGAGGCCCTCGAACTGCATCAGTTCTTCTTTCGCCATTCAAAATTCCTTCTCGTCGGGCTCTCTAGCAGAAGCCGAAGAAAAAGGCCGTTCCGGGGAACGGCCTTATAGCAAAGACCAGGCTGTACGCCGTTCGGAGCGTCAGGCGGCTTGCAGGTTCACGGCCGAGGTCTTGCCGTTGCGCTGGTCGGTCTGGAGCTCGAAGGAGACCTTCTGGCCCTCGCGCAGGCCGCGGATGCCCGAGCGCTCGACCGCGCTGATGTGGACGAAAACGTCCTTGCCGCCGTTATCCGGCTGGATGAAGCCGTAGCCCTTGGTCTCGTTGAACCACTTCACCGTTCCGGTCTCCATGGCACGTCCTTTCACTGTCGTGTGCACGTTCGAGCGACCGCTCGCTGCGCCCGCTCGGGTTGGTCGATCTTTTGGAGGGTAGTCTGAACGTGCGCCCGGCCGTGCCCAAAGGCCCCGAAGCGAAGCGGCCCAGTCGTCCGGCCAAATGTCGATGGCGCAAGACATAGGCGGTTGAGAGAGCTGTTGCAAGACGGAAACAGCTGCGAGCGCCCTTGCCGATCCGGAGCGCACGCCGCCAGTTCGCCGCATTCCCTGCCGATGGAAGTTCGGCGCGAGGATCAGCCTCGTTCGATTCGCGGCGATCGGCGATTCACCGAGGCTTAACCCTGAACGCCGGTATGCGTGCGGCGTGGCTTTCCGGCCGATCGGAGCAACTCTCCATCAAGGTTGACGGAACCTTCGCTTAACCCTCGGAGGGTAGTCATGGGCCATGCAATCCGGCGAATGTTTGTGAAGGAGTATCGCCAATGGTGACGTCATTCTCGCCGCGCGCCTTGAAGTTCGCGCTCGCCATCGCAGCCTCGCTCGGCATCGCGGCCTGCGCCAAGACCGACCAGACGGCCTCGACGGGCTTCGGCGCCGGAGGCGCGGCGACGCCGGGCAGCACCCAGGATTTCGTCGTCAACGTCGGCGACCGCGTCTTCTTCGAGTCCGACTCGACCGACCTGACCTCGACCGCGGTCTCGACGCTCGACAAGCAGGCGCAGTGGCTCACGCGCTATCCGCGCTACACCTTCCTGATCGAGGGTCACGCCGACGAGCGCGGCACGCGCGAGTACAATTTCTCGCTCGGCGCGCGCCGCTCGCAGGTCGTGCGCGACTATCTCTCCTCGCGCGGCATCGGCGGATCGCGCATCCGCACGGTTTCGTACGGCAAGGAGCGCCCGGTCGCGGTCTGCAACGACATCTCGTGCTGGTCGCAGAACCGGCGCGCCGTCACCGTCCTCGACGGCGGCGCCGGGATGTGAGCGTCCGGCTCGCGAGCGCGAGACGTGGAGTCCCTCGGCGGCGGCCCGCCGGATCCGGGGCGAAACGCCATGATTACGCCCGCGCCCGGCTGTTTCGTGAAGACGCGCCCGTCTCGAGCTTGTCTCCTGCCATGAAGTGCTGTCGCCGCCTCCTCACCGCCGCCGCGCTC
>JBJMGS010000146.1:0-57077 GCA_045807785.1 Pyrinomonadaceae bacterium | reverse complement strand
GGCTTCCTGAAACTCCCGCGCGCCAGCCGCTGAAACTCCCGCGCCGCGCCGCCGCGCCCGATCACTTTGAAACTTTCCCCCAACGCGAAACTGAACTTCTTCTACCTCGCGCTCGCCGCGGCGGTGGCGGCGGCGATCTACCTGACCGTGAGCGACCCGGCGGCGGCGCGTCGCGTCGAGCCGCGCGGGTTCGTCGGCGCGAGCGGCACGCGCTTCGTCGTCGACGGTGAGCCGTTCCGCTTCGTCGGCGCGAACGTCGCCGTGATGTACCGCGACGAGGATCGCGCGCTGATGCCGCAGACGCTCCGGCAGGCAGCCGCGAGCGGCATCAAGGTCGTCCGCGTCTGGGCGAACGGCGAGGGACGTCCCGAAGACGGCATCACGAGCGTCGGGGCAGACCGCGCGGACTGGCCTGCGACGCACCGCTTTCGCCCCGCGCCGGGGCAGTGGAACGAGGACGCGTTCGTCCACCTCGACCGCGTGCTCGCCGAAGCCGCGCGCAATCACCTGCGCGTGCAGCTCACGCTCTCGAACTGGTGGCGCGACACGGGCGGCGTCACGCAGTACCTGCGCTGGGCGGGAGTCAAAGACGCGGCTGACGACGCGGCGCCGTTCGGCATCGACGTCGAGCGCGCGACCGCCTTCTACACGAACGACGAGACGCGCCGTCTCTACCGCGAGCATATCGAGAAGATCGTCAACCGGCGGAACACCGTGACGGGCGTCGTCTATCGCGACGATCCGACGATCTTCTCCTACGAGTTGATGAACGAGGCGCAGGCCCCGCCCGGTCGCTGGGCGGAGCGGCGCGCGTGGATGGCGGAGATGAGCGCCTACGTCAAGTCACTCGACGCGCACCACCTCGTCACGTCCGGCTCTTGGGGCTATCGCTCGGCGTTCGAGCGGCGCGCGTGGATCGACGAGCAGCAGATCAAGACGCTCGACTACTGCGACGTCCACAACTACCCGCGCGACGACACGGACGCCTTCGTCACTTCGCCCGCGTCGCTCGCCGAGTTCATCAACAACCGCGCGGCAGCGGCTTTCTCCATCAACAAGCCGATTGTCGTCGGCGAGTTCGGCATGAGCCCCGACGGGCACGAGGGCGCGTCGCAGACCGAGTGGTTCCGCGCCTACTTCGACGCGGCGCGGCGCGCGGGCGCGTCCGGCGCGATGTTCTGGATTCTGACGCCCGACCCGCGCCGCGGCTACGGCGTGACCTACACGACCCCGCGCGACGAAGCCCTGCGCGCAGAGATCGCCCACGCCGCGCAAACCTTTAACGCACGCGCCGACGCGCCGCCGCCAGCCGAACTGCTCCGCGCCGGACACCACCTCATCCCGCGCCAGTTCGCCTTCGCGCGCGCGCCGGGCGATCCGCTGTCGCAGCCGAAGCTCGCCGTGCTGAAGGATGCCGCGCGCGAGAACCACGCGGGCAATGCGAACAATGCGAACGCGGGCGGCGCGCCGCAAGACGCGAAGGGAACTCTGATCTATCGTTTCGCGCCAGACGCCGCAGCGCGCGGACGTTTCGAGAAGATCGGCGGCGGCGAAGGCTACGTCTGGGGCGCAGGGATAGGCTTCTTCGAGTACGTCGTGCCCCCGCGCGAAGGCTGGCGCGCCGTCTCCGAGATCGTCGTGCGCGCGCACGTCCAGCCCGTGCTCGCCCCCGACACGCGCGTACACTTCAACACGACGCGCGTCACGCTCTTCGTCAACGGCACGGACTGCGGCTCGCGCCTCGTGCACGTAGAGCAGCCGCCCGCCGCCGTCATGCAGGAGTGGCGCGTTAGCTCCTGGCTCCCGCGCCTCGCCACCACGCGCGGGCGACAACTCACCGTCCGCTTCGAGGTGACCGTCGGCGCAGACCTCCCCTTCGGCGTCAATATCTCCAACTTCCCCGAAGGCTTCAACGCGGGCGAGATGAAGCCAGTTGAAGTTGAAATCAGATAGGAGGGGTAAGAAATAGGGTGAGGATGTTTTGGGACGAACTACAACAATGCCTAGATTATTCTTTTCTGTCTGAGACTAAGGACGTAAACGATCAGCAGCCGGACAGCAACCAGCGTGAGGAATAGTTCAACAAGCGGCGGGCAGTAATACTTGATAATGTCGTGAACCATCATTCTGTTTGAGTAATCAATAACCAATGATGAGCCGTCCGGTATGTGCTCCAGCTTAGCGATGTCACAGCGATCTCTCCATCCAGAGAGCGCATAACCCCCGGCAATGATCGTGAAAACAAGATACTGAAGTGCGACTGAAATCTCCCGCCTTAAGTTAAATCTCATGTCGCTTCTCATGTTCAGCGTAACAACCGAGCCGCCTCACGTGCGTAGTAGGTGAGGATGATGTCGGCGCCGGCGCGGCGGATGCTGGTCAGCGTCTCCAACATGACGCGCTCTTCGTCGATCCAGCCGCGCTGTGCGGCGGCTTTGATCATCGCGTACTCGCCGGAGACGTGGTACGCCGCGAGCGGCAGGTCGAAGCGGTCGCGCACGGCTTTGAGGATGTCGAGGTAGCAGGTGGCGGGCTTGACCATGAGCATGTCCGCGCCCTCGGCGTAATCGATCTCCGCCTCGCGCATCGCCTCGCGCGCGTTCGCCGAGTCCATCTGGTAGGCGCGGCGGTCGCCGAAGGCGGGTGCGCTGTCGGCGGCTTCGCGGAACGGCCCGTAGAAGCCGGAGGCGTACTTCACCGCGTAAGAGAGGATGGCGACGTGCTGGAAGCCCGCCGCGTCCAGCGCCTCGCGGATCGCGCCGACCTGCCCGTCCATCATCGCCGAGGGCGCGACGATGTCTGCGCCCGCCTCCGCCTGACTCACCGCCGTCCGTGCGATCAACTCCAGAGACTCGTCGTTCAAGACCTCGCCTTCGCGCACGACGCCGCAGTGGCCGTGCGACGTGTACTCGCACAGGCAGGTGTCGGCGATGACGATCATCTCCGGCGCGCTCTTTCTGACGGCGCGGATTGCCTGTTGCACGACGCCGTCGCGCGCGTAGGCTCCCGTCGCCGTCTCATCCTTCGCATCGGGGAGGCCGAAGAGGATGACGGCGGGGATGCCCAGGTCGAACGCGCCCGCCGCGTCGCGCGCCGCCTCGTCCACCGAGAGGTTGAAGACGCCCGGCATCGAAGAGACCTCGCGCCTCACCTTCGCGCCGCCGCACGCGAAGAGCGGCAGCACCAAATTCTCGCGCGCGAGCCGCGTCTCGCGCACCATCGCCCGCGTCAACTCGCGCCGGCGCAGACGCCGCGGCCTGTGAATCAGATCAGCCATGATGAATCCTTAAATCGGTCTGAGAAAGTTTGACCCGTCGCCGGGCTTTGCGCCCCGATGATACGCGCGCGCCGCGCGGGCGCGCAAACGCGTGTCGCCGTCAACCTCGTTGCTTGACCTTCACACGCCCGTCCTTATAATTACAGCTACTTAACGCAAGAGGCGGGGTAGCTCAGCCGGTTAGAGCATCGGATTCATAACCCGAAGGTCGGTGGTTCGAGTCCACCTCCCGCTATCAATTTAAAGCCAAGAGCAGCAGCGATCCAGATGGTTCGCTGCTGCTCTTGGCTTTAGCGGCAAGAAGGATAGAGAGGCGTTGCTCGTCTCTCTTGTGTGTGAGCCCCACCTCGCGTCAGGCGGTCACGGCGCGAGGACGGGCATACACGGAATCTCGTCGGTCTTTTCTATGCCCGTGCCTTTCTTCGAGACGATCAGTTGACATCTCTGGTCAGTTGGGATGGTCGAGCCGTCCGCCCTCTGCAAGACGTTGTAGTAGTGCCCCAGTTCGTCGTCGGGCGGCGTGCCGTAAGGCGGATCGTTGACGACCGTGACGACGTAGGTTGTGCCCGCCGGATCGTTCTCTCGCGGCAGGCGCACCATCTGCCGACCGGCGGGCTCGTCCCACGCGAGGACGACCTGCCGCTTCTCTTCGAGTGGGATGACCGCGCCGATGCTCTCCGCCATGCTCACCAGATCGGTGGTGGTCGAGCCGCACGCCAGCTCGACCGACATCTTCTCGCGGTTAATGATGTCGATTGAGTAGAGGACGCCGTCGCTCAGCGTGACGCACGGCCTCACGCCCGCGTCGTTGGTCGCTAGCCGGTCGGGCGCGTGCATCTTGCCCATGTCGATAGCCCAACGCAGGTCTTGTGGATCGTTGTTCGGATCGTCGCGGCGGAAAGGCTCCGGCGTCGGCTCGTAAGCCGTCACGCCGCCGACGTCGTATGGCGGATCGACGCTGATCGTGAAATCGCCTTCGAGCCGGTTCAGGCACAGGGGCTGAATCGTCGGCGGCCTTCCGGGCTTGCAGACGATGAGGTTGAGCGACAGCTCGTGCAGGGGCGCGAAGTGGTTCACGGCGATCTCGCAGGGGCTCACTCGTTCCGAGCTGATCAGCAGTTGGCCGGCGAACTGCACGCAGACGGGAGAGACGGGGAGCGGGGCGGGGGTCGGTTTGAAGGGCATCAGGATGTCTCCTTGAGATCGGTTGACGCTGTTCGGTGGATGGGCGGCGGGCTTGAGCCGCAGTTCGAGCGACACGCCTCTCGCCGCATGAAGCTGTACGGTCGTGTCGCTCTTCAATTGTTATGGGGGCGTGAGGCGAAACGTTTCGTCGCCGCGCGGGAAGGCGGCGAGGCGGGAGCGGCACGTGGCAGATTCGGAGACTAGAAGTCTGTGCGTCCGCCGATGACGACGAAGGACGCCCAGTTGGAGGGGCGGCTGAGGCGCGCGTCGCCGCTTGCGATCATCTTGAGTTGCGCCTGGCGCAGGGCCTCTGCGGTCACGAGCTTCTGCTCGCGGCGGAATCGGTGGAAGGCGATCATCAGGTCGGCGGTCGCGTCCGAAGCGACTGGCCACAAGCTGGCGACGACTAGGGGCACGCGCTTGGCGAGGAAGGGGCGCGCAATGCTGATCGCGCCCTCGCCGCCGTACTGCCGCTCGACGCCGGTCTGGCAGGCGGAGAGCACGACGAGGCGCGCGCGCGAAAGGTCTAGTTGATAGATGTCGCGCGGCTCGAGCCCGCCGCCCTCGCTCCGCCCGTGGTGTGACTCGACGCCAGTATCTTTCGCCAGCAGGAGTTTCGAGTTGAGGCTCGACCGCGGATCGATGACGTAATGCGCGGCGAAGTGTGCCACGTCGGCGCGCTCCAACTCGATGCGGACTGCGCCCTCACGCGCTTGTCTGTCGAGCAGGATGCGCGGCGACCTGTAGAAATCTGCCACCCCCGTCGCCTCGCGCGCGGCGTCCGTCAGGTCGGCGAGTTTGTAGGCGCTCCGGTCGAAACTCGGGTTGCCGACGGCGAGCAGTCGCTCGTCCGTGAGCGCGACGCGCCCGGCGCGCTCAGCCGCAGACTTCGTGGATTCGATGAAGACGGCGGAACTGGGCGAGACAGTCAGGCGGTAGTCCGCGACTAAATACTTGCCGGACTCTGGCGAGAGCAGCGCGGCGAAGGGCAGATAGCTGAGCGCCTTGTCCGGGACGATGCAGAGAAGCTTATCGCGATCCAGCCGCGCCTCGACGGGCTTGATGAGAACGTCGTACAGGCCGCGCAGGGAAGTCTTCAACGCCTCGTCGTCGGCTGCGGCACCGCCGGCCAACTGCTGACGGACGATCTCGATCTGCTCGCTCAGAGTCTGCGGGTTGATCGGATGCGAAATCATCTCGACGCCGGAGTCGTTAACGACCCAGACGAGCAGCTTGTCGCCGAGGACGGCGTACTGAAGTATCTGCGCGTCGGCGGGCAGCGCGTCTCTGATCTCGGAAGGCGTCAGCGGCGCGGAGTGCGTCGTGCGCACGTCGGTCTCGCCGTCGCCTTCCGACACCTCGCCGCCGCCGCGCATCTCGTCGAGCAGCGTGCGCGCGCGCGAAGACTCGGCGTAGCTGTAGGCGAGCTGTGCGTCGCCGAGCCGCGTGCCTGCGAAGTCTATGGCGAGATCGTAAACGTCCTGCTCCCGGTCGAAGAAGACGTTGCGCCGCCGCTCTTCCGTGATCTGCTCGCGGTAGTTTTCGAAGAGGGGCAGGAGGACGGACAACTCCTGCGCCGCCAGCGCGTCGTCGTGCGCGGCGAGGTAGGCGAGGAACTTACCCTTGTGCGCGGCGTAGGCGTAGTGCGAGAAATTCAGTTGATCGTAGAGGCGTATGCTCTCGTCGTAAGACGCGACGGCGTGCGCCTCGTCCGACGCGAGCCGGTAGAGGTCGCCGAGCTTGAGCGAAGCGTTCGCCATCATGTTGCGCCCCAGCGGCTGGCCGGAGACTTTCTCGCCCTCCTCGTAGGCGCGGCGGAGATCGTCGAAGGCTTCGTCGTCGAGCTGAAGTCTGCCGCAGGTCTCGCCGAGGTACTCGTATGAGCGCGAGACGTAGAGCGGCATCTTCGAGTCGAGCGCGAGCCGCAGCGCCTCGCGCTGGTAATCGAGCGCAGCGCGGTCGAGGTGGAGCAGGTTGAAGTTGAAAGAGATGGCGGTGTAGAGCCCCCAGTTGACCATCGGCGCAGCCCCGCCCGCCCGCGCTTCTTCGATGGCGCGACGCAGCAGCGTGAGCGATCCGTCGGTGTCGTTGAGGAGGCGCCGGATGGTCGCGACCTGCACGAGACTATCAATCGTCCCGCTCGTATCCTGCACCTGCTCGGAGAGCCGCAAGCCTTCGGCGGCGTCGGCGAGCGCCGCAGAGTAGCGGTTGAGGTTGAGCGAGAGGTGTGCGCGCTCGCTGAGGACTTGCGCGCACAGCCAGGTGTAGCCGCGCGCCTCGCAGGCGGGGGCGACGCGCGCGAACAGGGCGCGGGCCTTCTCGACATCGGGCTCGACCGTCGCCGCGTGTGCGACAGCGAAGTCAGCGGAGAGCGCTTCGGGCGTGTCGCCCGCGGCGTTGAACGCCTCGCCCGCGCGCACGAGGCGCTGCATCCCGTCGCCGAGCCGCGCCTGCTTAAAGAGTTCGTACCCTTCCTTGCGCAACTCCCGCGCCGCCGAGAGACGCGCGCGACGCTGCGACGACACAGACGAGTAGGCGCGCGCCAGATCGGAGACGTAAGCATCACCGACCCTGCGCCGCTCAAGCTCGCCCAGGTATGTGAGCGCGCGCAGGCTCTCCGCGCCGTCCGCGACCCCCGCGAGGATCGCGTCGAGCAGCGCGTTCGTGACGGCGTTGCCGGACGACTGGTGGCTGCGCGTGTAGATTTTCCACACGGCTTCGTCGTCGCCCGCGCGGAAGGCCGCGAGGAAACTCTCGCTGGCTGAGCCCTGATTGAAGGAGGTGCGTTGATCTCGTTCTTCGAGCGCGGCGAGGTTGCGACGCGCCTCGGCAGCCCACGCGGAGGTCGAGTCCTTTTGCAGGTAAGCGCGCCAGTCGTCCTCGGCGCGTTGCGCCAGTCCCATGTACTGATGACAGAGCGCGCGGTTGTAGAGCGCGCTCGGCAGAGAAGCGTCGAGCGCGAGCGCCCGGTCGATCTCTCCCGAGCCCCTGCCGAAATCTTCCGTGCTCCGTCCGGACGTCTGATCCGACTCCTCAGCCTTGGCGCGCTCCATGTACGCCGCGCCGAGATCGCTGTGAACCTGCGCAACATTCGGGGCGAGTTTCAGTGCCGCCTCAAACTCCCTGATCGCTTCGTCAAAGTTCCCCTCGGCCAAGCGGAGACACCCGATGGCGTGGTGCGATTCGGCGTCGGGCGCGTCCTGCACGGCGGCGAGCAGGAACCTCTCCGCGACCCTGTGCGCGTCTTCGTTGACGCGCGGCGCGTTGCTGCCGCGCGTCTGCCCGCGTGGCGATGCGTCGAAGACCGTGACGCGCGCCTCCGTGGGCGATGAGGCGTAAGCGGTCTTGAGGGCGAGCAGCCCGCGGCTCAAGTCCGACTTGTAGAAGAAGACGCGCCACGCCCCGAAGCCGAGCGCGAGGATAAGCAGCAGAGAGAGTGCGGGGACGAGCGGGGAGGCGAAGAAAGAGCGCAGCCAGGAGCGCAGCGAACTCTGCGGCGCGGCGGCGGCTGAATTCGTCGCCGCGTACTTCCTGAGTGCCTCCGCGAACCCGAGTTTTTCCTGCCGTTCGGCGGTCGAAAGAAAGTGTTTGATGAAACTCTCGCTTTCGCCTTCCGTCAACGCGCCGTCGAGGTAGTCGTCGATCAGCTCGTCCTCGCAAGCGAGTAGCTCTTCGGCGAACGAGTCGTCGGTGAGGATTCGCTCTTCGATGGATGGCAGGTCATCTGCGGGCAATGTGCCCAACAGGTAACGCCTCATCTCGCTCTGGGGGTCAGTGAGTTTCATGCGCCAGGGCTCTCCTCAAGTGAGCCTCATACATACTATGCGTCGTTCGCCTTACCTATTTCGTGCCGCCCCGAGTTGACGCAGTTTCGCACGCACTCGCGCAGCGCCGCCCGAATGCGGTGCGCGCGTATGCGCAGGGCGTTCAGCTCGATTCCCAGACGGCGCGCCAGTTCCTTCCGCGCGTCGATCTTCGCGCGTCGATCTTCACTGTAATACTGCAAAACCAGCTCGCGCTGGCCGGGCGGCAGTTTCCCCACGCAACGCTCCAGACATTGATACAGAAGCTCTATGTCGGGCGGCGCGGGCGGTTGCGTGGGGAGGCGTGGCTTGCGGCGGAGGGATTCGAGATAGACCTTCTGCGCCACCCCGTAGAAGTAGAGCGCCGGGTCTCCGACGTAGCCGGACGCGATCTCCGGCACCTTTAGGGCGACCCGGTTGATGGTCTCGTCGGCGAGGTCTTCGGCGTCGCGGCAGCCGCGGCAGGTGAAGATGTAGATCAATCGGCGGCGGACGGCTTCGTACTTGCGCCCCGCCAGCTCACGATCCGCGTCGAGCCAGGCGAGCAAGCCGTCGAACGCCTCTTGAGTCAACGACCATGTACGCATTGACGGTTAAAGAGACCGCGGGCGGAGAGGGCTCGCGCCGAAGCATCGGTCGGGAGTGACGAGAGGCGTCACCGTTCAGGTGTTTCGGAACGTGCTATGAGCCGGATAGTTGGAGCGGTGAGTCGTGCCTGTGCCGCCTGAAGTCTGCCCTGCCGTGGAGCGCGCGGCGCGCGTGCCAAACCTGCCCCGCCCGTGTTCGTAAGTGCTTGATCAAGAGCAAGCGGAGAGTAAGCCGCCCGCGCAGTGATGTCAATAATTTTCCGGGTCGCGCGGCTCAATCCTGCTTGACGAACTTGAGGGCGGCGGAGTTGATGCAGTAGCGCAGTCCCGTGGGCGCGGGGCCGTCCGGGAAGATGTGACCGAGGTGCGCGTCGCAGCGCGCGCAGCGCACCTCCGTGCGCGTCATGCCGTGGCTCGTGTCGGTCTCGGTCTCGACGCGAGCGGGCGCGGCGGGCTTGTAGAAACTGGGCCAGCCCGAACCGGACTCGAACTTCGCGTCGGAGCCGAACAGCTCGTTGCCGCAGGCGGCGCACAGGTACGAGCCCTCTTCGTGGTTATGATAGAGCGCGCCGGTGAACGCGCGTTCCGTGCCCTGTTGGCGCATGACGTAATACTGCTCGGGCGTCAGCTCCCTGCGCCACTCCTCGTCCGACTTGACGATCTTGTCGCTCATCCGTCGTTCCCCCTCTCGTTTCAGTGCGCCCGCGGCCCGAGTCACTTCGCGACGTCTGTGTACTCTTCGGCGAGCAGAGTCTTGACGGCGCGCTCCTGCTCTTCGTAATGACCCTCGCCGACGTGCTCGTAGCGGACGCGCCCGCGCCGGTCGAGGATGAAGACGGTCGGCCATGCCTCAACATTGTAGGCGCGCCACGTCGCGTAGTCGTCGTCGGTCACGACCGGGTAACGCAAGCCCAGCGACGAGACCTCGCGGCGCACGTTCGCGACGACGCGCTCGCTATCAAGCTCAGGCGTGTGGACGCCGACGATGGTCAACCCTTGCGAGGCGTAAGCATCATGCAGGCGCTTGAGCGAGGGCAGCGTGTTGCGGCAGTTGTAGCAGCCGAACGTCCAGAAATCGACGACGACGACGCGACCACGCAAGGTTTCGAGCTTGAGCGGATCGGAATTGATCCAGGTCCCTGCGGCGAACGCGGGGGCTGGGGGCGCGTCCTTCGCGTCGAGCACGGAGTCGCGTTTGAAGAAGCTGCCGTCGAACGCTGGTGCGCCCGCCGCCGCCGCAGTCAGGCGCGTGGCGAAGAGCGCCGAGCGCCGCTGGTACGTCGCCACGCCCGCGAGCAGAGCGGCGAGCACCGCCGCGCACGCCGCGACCTGAATCAAACGAACCATCGCCAACCTCCGCGAGGAGTCTCCGCGCTGTCGCGTCACAGCGTAGCGCGTCGGCGCGCCGCGTTCAATCTTGCGGCGAGCCTCGTCGGAAAAGTTCTCGGCTGAGATTCGGAGTCGGGGGCGGGAGTTGCACGCGGCGCGTGCGCCGCAGCTTACGCAGAGCGCGCGTGGCTGAAGTCGCCGCCCGCGAAGACGGCGGCGAGCGAGCGGCGGCAGTCCTCTGCGCGCTCGCGGTGCTCGCGCACCCATCCGGCGACGACCGCTTTCAACTCGCGTTCGGAGGGCGCGCCGCTTTGCGCGCCCCTCGCTTCGACGTGGCGCTCAAGATGGGTGCGCTGCTCGCGCTCAAGGGTGGCGCGCTGCTCGCGCTTGACGATGCGGACTTGGGGGTTCTTCTGCATGACACGGTTCCTCACACAGTAACGCGCAGTCCGCGTGCGAAAAGGATCACGCACGCGCGAAAAATCTTAAATGCGCCTCGCGCCCGTACATCTTCCCGTCAGACCCGCGCGGGCCGTGCCGCCGTGATCCCATTTCGGCGTGGTTTGCGCGTTACCGTGTGAGAGGCGGAATACTCCGATGAATAACGAGACGACGAGAGAGGTGGAGCATGTGGTTAATAATTGTGGGCATCATCGCACTGGCGGCGGGAAACTTTCTGTTGGCGCTCGTCTCCGACGCATACGCAGACGCGTTGTCGCGCGGCGTCGAGACGGCATTCGACTTCTTAGAATACAAGGCGGCGCTCAGGAGTGCGCGCACGCGAACTAACGCCCCGCGCGGCGAGCGCGTGTCTTACGCGGCGTCAGCCCGCACGACGCTGCCGCGTGCGGCGTAAGTTCGACGCCGGTCTTCTTCGGTGGGGAAGTCTGATTTACTCTGCGGGGCTGTCGAGCCGTCGCAGCAGTTCCTTGAAGCGCGGGTCGTCGTGGAGGGCGTCGAGGTGCGGATCGACGGCGACGAAGGCGAAGCCGACGGCGTGCTCGCTCTCGGCGCGCGCCAGCCAGCGGAAAGCCTCGTCGTGCTCGCCCAGCAGTGAGTGGACGATGGCGATCTCGTAAGCCGTGACCCACTCGTCGCCGCGCCGCGCGAGCAGGTCTGTCAGAATCTCGCGCGCCTCGTCGCGGCGACCGCAAGCCGCCAGCACGTGCGCGCGCTTGGCGCGCGTCGTCGGCGTGTCGCCCGCGAACGCGCGTTCCTGCTCGAAGACGGCGAGCGCCTCATCCCTCAACCCCTTCTTCTCATAAGCCCAGCGCATGACGACATGCGCGGCAATCGAACCGGGATCGAGTTCCAGCGCCTTGCGGCACTGCTCGGCGGCCTCGTCGAAGCGGCGCGCGAGGAAGAGGACGTTGGCGACGCCCGTGGCGATGACGGGCGAGCGCGGCGACAGTTCGCGCGCCAGCCTGATCTCGGCGAGCGCCTCGTCGTGCCGACCCATCGCCGACAGGTTGAAGGCGTGCCAACGGCGCGCGACAGGGTTCTCCGGGTCGAGTTCGATGGCGCGGCGCAGCTCATCTTCGGCCCCCTCCCAGTCGCGGTCGTAGTGACACTTGATGAAGCCGAGCGAGGCGTGCGCGACGGCGAGCCGGTCGTCGGCGGCGACCGCCGCAAGCGCCGACTCTTTGGCGCGCGCCCACGCCCCGGCGGGCGGCGGCTCGACGTACCAGTTCAGCAGCGCGTTGCAGTCGGCGAGTTCCGCGTGGGCGAGGGCGAACTTGGGATCGCGCTCGACGGCGCGCTCCAGCCTCTCGATGGCTTGCCGCAACCCTTCAGCCGTGCGCTTGGTCGCGAAGTAGCGCGCCGCCTGATAGAGCTGTCGTGCCTCTTCGTCTTCACTCGTGCGCGGCGCGGCGCTCGTCTGATCGGCGGCGTGTGCCGCGGCGGCGGCGGCGCGGCGAACCGCCTTCGGGTTGTTCGTCCGGCGCAGCAGGTTCTCGAAACGCGGCTCGCCGCGCAGGGCGTCGAGTTCGGGCTCGACGCCGATCCAGACGAGCCAGCCGTCGCCCGACGCGTAAGCCTGCTCCAGCAGCGAGAGAGCGCGGTCGCGGTCGCCGAGGCGTAGGTACGTGACCGCCAGGTGGTAGGGCGAGACGTAGCGCGTGGCCGCCATCTCTTCGAGATGCCTGAGCACTTCGCGCGCCTCCGCGGTGCGACCCGCCGCGGCGTAGGCGGCGGCGAGGTTGGTCTGGAAGAATTGCCCGCCGCCGGAAATCGCTACCGCCTTCTGCATCATCCTGACAGCCTCTTCGAGCTCGCCGACGATGCGCAGTGTCCACGAATAAGTAGCGAGCCCGTAGGCGAAGTTCGGCTCGATCTCCAGGAGGCGGCGGTAGGCCGTGATCGCTTCGTCGTAGCGGCGCCCCTGGTAATAGCACCAGCCGAGAGCCTGCATGATGGACGGCGTGAGCGGATCGAGCGTGCGCGCTCGCTGCATCTCCGTAACGGCTTCGTCGAAGCGCCCCTCCATCGTGAGGTGGAAGCCGTACCACTGGTGCGCCGTCGCGTACTTCGGGTTCAGCTCGATGGCTCTGAGGTGCTGGCGCTCGGCGCTCGACCAGTCGAAGTCGTGCGTGACGGTGGCGAAGCCGAGCGCGGTGTACGCCTCGGCGGAAGTGGGATCGAGTTCGACCGCCTTGCGCGCCGCCTCCTTGGCCGCCGCCGAGCACTCGGCGAAGGGCATGATGCCGTACACGCCGAGCCAGTTGTAGTAGTCGGCGATGCCGCCGTAGGGCGCGGCGTAGTTCGGATCAATCGCGATGGCGCGGCTGTAGCTGACGAGCGCCTTGGCGAAGCCCTCCTCGGTGAAAGTGTTCCAGTAGAAGCGACCGCGCAGGTACGCCTCGTAGGCTTCCGGGCTCTCTGTGCCGCGCCGTGAGAGTTCGCGCTGTTCGTCGCCCGTCAGGTGCGGGACGAGCGCGGCGGCGACTTGTTCGGAGAGCGTGTCTTCGAGGTGGAGCACGTCGCCCGATTTGCCGTCGAACTTGCGCGCCCAGCGCGTCGCGCCCTCGCGCACGTCGAGGAGCTGCGCCGAGACGCGGATCGAAGTTCCGGCGCGGCGGATCGTGCCGGTGACGACGTAATCAACGCCGAGCGCGCGACCCGCGTCGAGCGGATCGACATCGCCGTAGCGCAGCACGGAGCTGGTCGGGCGCACGACGAAGCGGCGCACCGCGCTCAGACGCGCGACGAGCGCGTCGGCCAGTCCCACGCCGAGGTACTCGTCGCCCGTGTCTTCCGACGCCGCGTGCGCGAGCACTTTCAGCGGCAGCACGGCGACCGACTTCTCGCCCGTCTGCGACGACTCGCCGGTGGCCCGCTCGCCCGTGACGGTTCTCTCGACGGGCAGGTCGCCGGTCGCGCGCCGGTCGGGGCGCGGCGCGGGGTTGTGCGTGCGGCGCAGCAGTTCCTCGAAGCGCGGGTCGTCGCGAAGCTGATCGAACTGCGGATCGACGCCCATCCAGATGAGGCGCGCGTCGCGCTCGGCGAGCGCCTTGTTGAACTCCGCGAAGGCGGCATTGGTTTCGCCGAGGTGGCAGAGCACGGTCGCGACGAGGTTGCGCGAGACGTGGCGCGTGCCCGACATCGCCTCCATCTCATAGATCATGGCGCGCGCCTCGGCCTTGCGCCCGGCGCGCGCCAGCGCCGAGGCGAGCCGCGCCAGCGTGTATGGAGTCCTGCCGAGCGCGGCAGCCGCCTTGCGCCCGCTCTCGACCGCCTCCTCGTGCCTGCCGACTTGCGAGTAGGAGAGGCAGAGGACGATGTGGGCGAGCGCGTGCTGCGGGTCGTCCGTGACGGACGCGGTCGCGGCGGCAATCGCCTCGTCGTAGCGGCGAGCGAGGTAATAGACCCAGTGCGCCGTGTGGTGGAGGACAGGCGAGAGCGGATCGAGCGCGAGGGCGCGGCGCGAGTGGGCGAGCGCCTTCTCGTCGCGACCGGCGAGCATGAAGTAGTAGCCGTACCAGAGCTGACCCGTCGCGTAGTTGGGGTTCATCTCGACGGCGCGGCGCAGGTGATCCTCAGCCTCGCGCCAGTCGAAGTCGTGCGTCAGCGTCGCGAAGCCGAGCGCGGTGTAGGCCTCGGCGGAAGCGGGATCGAGTTCGACCGCCTTGCGCGCCGCCTCCTTCGCCTTCGCAGAGGCTTCGGCAAAGGGCATCGCGCTATAGACGCCGAGCATGTTGTAGTAGTCGGCGAGCGCGGCGTAGGCGAGCGCGTAACCGGGATCGAGCGCGATGGCGCGCTGGTAGCTTTCGAGCGCCCGCGCGTAGCTGTCGCCGCCGAAGCTGTTCCAGTGGAAGCGCCCGCGCAGGTAAGCCTCGTAAGCCTCGGCGTTGTCGGTGCCGCGTTTCGAGAGTTGCCGGCGCTCCTCGCCCGTCAGGCGCGGCACGATGGCCTCGGCGACCTGCGCCGCGATGGCGTCTTCGAGCCGGAGCACGTCCGTGAACTTTTCGTCGAACTGCCCCGCCCAGACGGTCGTGCCCGCGCGCGCGTCGAGCAGTTGCACCGTGACGCGGATCGAATCGTCCGCCCGACGGATGCGCCCGTCGAGGACGAACGCCGCGCCGAGTTCGAGCCCGGCGGCGAACGGATCGACGCCCTCGCCCTGATAGCCGACAACGCTGCTCGTCGGGCGAACGACGAGGCGGCGCACGGTCGAGAGTCGCGTGATGAGCGCGTCGGCCAGGCCGAGGCAGAGGTAGTCGTCGCCCGCGCCTGTGCCGCCGGGCGCGCCGATCAGTTTGAGCGGGAGCACGGCGAGCGAGATTTCGCCGGTGACGAATTCGCGCGCGACGGGCGAGAGCAGCGGCGCGGAGACGGCACGCCCTTCGAGGTGGCGCAGAATGTCCTCGCGCAGCTCTTCCGCCGACTGGTAGCGATGCCCCGGCTCCTTGCTGAGCGCCTTCATAACGATGGCGTCCAAGTCCCCGGCGAGCTGCGGGCGCAGCGTCTCGACGGTCGCGCGCCGGGTGCCGAGCACGCGCTCGAACGTGTCCCCGCCACCGTTGTCGCCGTTGCCGCGCGGGCGCGTGTCGATGAGCCCCTCGTGATCTGCGACGACCACGCTCGGCAGCACCGGCTCTTCCTCGCAGATGACGCGCGCGATCTCGTGCGGCGAGCGGTGGACGAGCCGGTAGGGGCGGTGGCCCGTGAGCAGTTCGTAGAGCAGGACGCCGAGGCTGTAGACGTCCGTCGCGGGCGTGATGAGCTGACCGCAGACCTGTTCGGGCGCGGCGTATTCGGGCGTCATCAGCAGCATCGCCGTGCCCGTCGGGTCGAGCGTGATGTCGGCGGCCATCTCCGGGTTGAGGACTTTGGCGATGCCGAAGTCGAGCAGTTTCGGCACGCCCGCGGGCGTGACCATGATGTTCGACGGCTTGATGTCGCGGTGGATGACGTGGCTGCGGTGCGCGTAGTGGACGGCGTCGCAAACCTTCGCGAAGAGTCGCAGGCGCTCGGCGACGGTGAGCCGGTGACCGTCGCAGTACTGATAGACGGGCTGCCCCTCGATGAACTCCATGACGAAGTAGGGCAAGCCCTCTTCGGTCGTGCCGCCGTCGAGGAGTTTGGCGATGTGCGGGTGATCGAGCGTGGCGAGGATTTGCCGCTCGTTGCGGAAGCGGCGCAGGATGAAGTCGGTGTCCATCCCGCGCTTGATCAGTTTGATGGCGACGCTGCGGCGAAACTCGCTGTCGGCGCGCTCGGCCATGTAGACCGCGCCCATCCCGCCGCGCCCCAGTTCGCGCACGATCTTGTACGCGCCGAGCCGCCGCCCGATGGCCGGGTCGGCAAACCCGCCCGTCATCGGGCTGGTCGCGCGCGGGTCGGTCGAAGGGCGGAAGCTGGAGGAGACGACCGCCGGGGTCTCGATGAAGTCGCCCGCCTCGTCGTGCTGCGAGACGAGCGCCTCGACCTGCTCGCGCAGCTCCTCGTCGCCCCCGCACTCGGCGGAGATGTACGGTGCGCGTTCATCTTCAGGCAGATCGAGCGCCGCCTGAAAGACCTCCTCGATTTTTCTCCAACGCTCGGGGGACATAAAGCCGTGAATCGTTAATCGTAACTCGTCAATCGTTCGCGGTGGTGTCTCTCAACAGAGAGTTGTGGAATCGCAGGTCGGGTGTGAGAGTGTCCCGCTTGACGATTCACGATTGACGATCTACGTCTTCTGCACCTGTCCGAAGAGCCAGGCCTTCGCCATGCGCCACTGGCGTTTGACGGTGGGCGCGCTGACGCCCAAAACTTCCGCCGTCTCCTCGACGGAGAGCCCGCCGAAGAAACGCAGCTCGACGACGCGACTCTTGGTCGGGTCGATCTCGGCGAGGCGTTCGAGCGCCTCGTCGAGCGGCACCAGATCGGAGGCGCGCTCGCCGGAGACGTCGATGTTCTCGTCGAGCGAAAACTTCTGCACGTCGCCGCCGCGCTTCTCCGCCTGCTGCGAGCGCGCGTGATCGACGAGGATGCGGCGCATCATCTGCGCGGCGACGCCGAAGAAGTGCGCGCGGTTCTGCCAACGCACCTGCGTCTGATCGATCAGACGCAGGTACGCCTCGTGGACGAGCGCCGTCGGCTGCAACGTGTGCCCGTCGCGCTCGCGCCGCAGATAGCTGGCGGCAAGCCGGCGCAGCTCCGCATAGACGAGCGGCAGCAGCGCGTCGAGCGCGTCGTGGTCGCCATCCGTCAACTGCACGAGCAGTCTGGTGACTTCGTGTGGAGAGGAAGTGCTCAAGGGGGAAAACTTCCTGTTAATGGAAAAAACCGAGGCGCGTCGTCGAACACTCAAATTATAGACGACCGCACAGGCTACTGCAATCAAGGCTCCCCAAGAGTTTCGACGCGCGCCGCCTCGCCTGCCCTAGATCGCGAGCCGAGAGGTTAGCTCATGCGTCCGCGCCCATTGGTACGTCCCTCCCTGCGGCAAATGGCACTTGCCGCAGGCGCGTGTTCCGTTATGATTCGGGCGTTGTGAAGAACGTGTTGACCTCGCCGATAAGGGAGCGACGCACTTCGACGCGCGCGGTCGCCAGAAGGTTGCGCGCGTCATCGAACCCGGCGGGCACGAGGCACCAATTCGCGGGGCGCACCCGCCTTCGTCGGCTAAATTCCGGGAGGAACAGATGAGTGAAGATTTGAGCTACCCCGTCGGGCGGTTCGAGTGGGACGGCGACCAGACCGGCGCGCGGCGCGAGCGTCTGATCGGTGAGATGGCGGATGCGCCGGGGCACCTGCGCCGTGCGGTCGAAGGTTTGTCCGACGCGCAACTCGACACCCCCTACCGACCCGGCGGCTGGACGGTGCGCCAGGTCATACACCACCTGCCAGACAGCCACATGAACGGGTTGATGCGCGTCAAGCTGGCGCTGACCGAAGATACGCCGACCATCAAGCCCTACGACGAGGCGGGCTTCGCGCGGCTCGCCGACGCGCGCGATACACCCAATGAGGTTTCGCTCGCGCTGCTCGACGCGCTGCACACGCGCTGGGTCGTGCTCTGGCGCTCGCTCTCCGAGACGGACTACGCGCGCGCCTTCACACACCCGGAGCTCGGCGTCGTCCCGCTCGACAAACAGCTCGCGCTCTACGCCTGGCACGGTCGCCACCACGTCGCCCACATCACGCGGCTGCGCGAGCGCATGGGCTGGTAAGTCGCGTCGGCGAAGGCGGGGCGATGTGGCGATGTGCGGCGAGAGAGAAATCTTAGGGAGAGGAATGTAAGGAGATGAGCCGGATGGATGACTTCGAGCGGACGGCGCGCACCGCGGTGCGGCGTCTGCCGCAGCGCGCCTCTTACGAACGCGAGCAGGTCTATCAGATTCTCGACGCGGGCTTCGTCTGCCACGTCGGCTTCGCCGCGAACGGGCAGCCCTTCGTCATCCCGACCGCCTACGGTCGCGAAGGCGATACGCTCTACGTCCACGGCGCGGCGGCGAGCCGGATGCTGAAGTCGCTCGGCGCGGGCGTCGAGGCGTGCGTGACGGTGACGCACGCCGACGGGCTGGTGCTCGCGCGCTCGGCGTTCCACCATTCGATCAACTACCGCTCGGTCGTCGTCTTCGGGCGGGCGCGCGTCGTCGAAGGCCGGGAAAAGAAGCTGCTGGCGCTGCGCGCCTTCATGGAGCACGTCACGCCCGGTCGCTGGGATGAAGTGCGCGAGCCGAACGAACGCGAGCTGAACGCGACGCTCGTCCTCGCGCTGCCGCTCGCGGAAGCCTCGGCGAAGGTGCGCACGGGGCCGCCCGTTGACGACGAGGAAGACCTGGCGCTCGACGTGTGGGCTGGCGTCCTCCCGCTGCGCGTCGAGACGGGCGAGCCGGTGACGGATCAGCTCGTGAAAGACGGGACGCCCGTCTCGCCGTCAGTTAGAGACTACGTGCTGCGAAAACCGTAGGGGCAGGGACACGTCCGCAACCGGCAATCGACCGCACGGTCGCTAACATCGAAGCGCGATCATTCGACGATGAATGATCGCGCTTTTTGATTTCGCACACGCACGCGAAAGAATTGCTTGACGCCGCCGCGCGCCTTCAACAACAATCGCGCCCTACGGAGGACACTTCTGGATGAAACGTCGAAACTTTTTGCGCGGCGGCATGGCGGGAGCCGCGCTGTCGCTCGCCGCGCCCGCCGTCTCTCTGGCGCGCGTCACGTCGGCGGCTGACGAGGCGAACGCCACGCCCGCGCCCGCCGTTAAGCCGTTCGAGTTCGAGGAGACGACGATTGCGGAGTTGCAGGAGGGAATGCGCGCCGGGAAATTTACGTCGCGTTCGCTCGTGAAGGATTATCTGGATCGCATCGACGACCTGGACAAGCGCGGCCCCATGCTCAACTCGGTCATCGAGACGAACATGGACGCGCTCAGCATCGCCGAGTCGCTCGACCGCGAACGTAAGGCGGGACGCGTGCGCGGCCCGCTCCACGGCATCCCGGTCTTGATCAAGGACAACATCGACACGAATGATCGGATGCAGACGACCGCCGGCTCGCTCGCCCTCGCCGGCCAGACGAAGCCGCGCGACGCCTTCATCGTCACGCGCCTGCGCGAGGCGGGTGCGGTGATTATCGGCAAGACGAATTTGAGCGAGTGGGCGAACTTCCGTTCGTCGCACTCGACGAGCGGGTGGAGCGGGCGCGGCGGGCAGACCCGCAACCCTTACGCGCTCGACCGCAACCCGTGCGGCTCAAGCTCTGGCTCCGGCGTGGCGACTTCCGCCAACCTCTGCGCCGTCGCGGTCGGGACGGAGACGGACGGCTCAATCGTCTGCCCGTCTTCGTCGAACTCGCTCGTCGGGATCAAGCCAACGGTGGGCTTGGTCAGCCGCTCCGGCATCATCCCTATCTCGCACAGTCAGGACACGGCAGGCCCGATGGCGCGAAGCGTGACGGACGCCGCCGCGCTGCTCGGCGTGCTCGCCGGAATTGATCCGCGCGATGCGGCGACCGCGGCGAGCCGCGGCAAGGTGCAGCCGGATTACACGCGCTTCCTGACGGACACTTCGCTGGGCGGCGCGCGCATCGGCGTCGCGCGCAAATACTTCGGTTTCAACGACCGCGTGGACAAGTTGATGTCGGACGCCATTGACTTGATGAAACGCGAGGGCGCGACCATCGTCGATCCGGCGGACATCGCGACGGGCAGCCAGCTCGACGCCGCGGAAAACATCGTGCTCCTCTTCGAGTTCAAAGCCGATCTCAACAAGTATTTGAGAGAGCGCGGCACGACCGCCGGCGCGCGCACGCTCGCTGAGCTGATCAAGTTCAACGAAGACAACCGCGCGCGCGAGATGCCTTACTTCGGTCAGGAGCTGTTCCAACAGGCGCAGGCGAAGGGCGACCTGACGACGAAGGCTTACGTCGAGGCGGTGACGAAAAATCATCGCCTCTCGCGCGCGTTAGGGATCGACGCCGTGTTGCAGAAGCACAAGCTCGACTGCTTCATCGCCCCCACGGGCGGGCCGCCGTGGCCGACCGACGTTGTCAACGGCGACCACTTCACCGGCGGCTACTCGACGCTCTCGGCGGTCGCGGGCTACCCGCACATCACTGTCCCCGCCGGTTACGTGCAGGGTCTCCCCGTCGGCGTCTCCTTCTTCGGCGCGGCGTATTCCGAGCCGCGCCTGATTACGCTCGCCTACTCTTACGAGCAGGCGACGAAATTGCGCCGCCCGCCGAAGTTTTTGCCGCACGTCGAGCTGAACCCGGCGGAGTCGGCGGCGCCGGGCGCGCGTGCTGCCGCCCAGCCGTTGACACACCTGCGCTGCGGCAGTTAGTTTGTTGATGGCGACGCGCGAGATACGCGGCGCATGAGACGTTCGCAATGAACAACACACGGCACGGCTATCGCTATTACTACTATAACGGCTCGCTCTCCGCGCGGAGGGGTGAGGCGGCGAGAAGCTGTGTGCGCGTGATGCTCAGGTAAAGCGGGCGCGAGAACAGGATTCCACAGAGCCGGCCACCGAACCTTCCGACGCGGGAGATTCGGTGGCCGGCTCTTTTTTTGCCCGCCGCACACAAGCGGGAAGGAGCCAAGACGCCATGACCGAACAAACACCGACGACGCAGCCGCGACCGACGCCGCTCGGCGATCACGCCGACGCGCGCATGGTCTCGGCGGACACCGACGAGTCAGCCGCAGTTGATCGCGGCGCGCTCGTCCGGCTCGATCCGGATCATCCGGGTTTCCGCGACGCGGAGTATCGCGCGCGCCGCAACCGCATCGCGCAGCTCGCGCTCGATCACAAACCTGGCGAGTCAATCCCCGACGCGCCGTACACCGCCGAAGAGCACACGCTGTGGCGCACGGTACGCGCCGCGCTCGAGCCCGCGCACGAGCGCCACGCCTGCGCGGAATACCTGGAAGCCGTGCGCCGTCTTGCACTGCCGCAAGAGCGCATCCCGCAGCTCGCGGAAGTCTCTGCGCGCGTGCGTGAGATCAGCGGCTTCCGGCTTGAGCCCGTCGCCGGGCTGGTCGAGGCGCGCGTCTTTCTCGCGTCGCTCGCCAGGGGCGTCTTCCTCTGCACGCAGTACATCCGCCACCACTCGACGCCGCTCTACACGCCTGAGCCGGACGTGGTCCACGAGCTGCTCGGTCACGCCGCGACGCTCGCCAGCCCGCGACTCGCCGCGCTCAACCGACTCTTCGGCGAAGCCGTCCGCCGCACCGCGTCGGAAGCGGAGTTCGCGCGGCTCGCGCGCGTCTATTGGTACACGGTCGAGTTCGGGGTCTTACGTGAAGGCGGCGAGGTGAAAGCCTACGGCACGGGCTTGCTCTCTTCGGCGGGCGAGCTTGAGGCGATGAGTCGCGCCGAGCTGCGACCGCTCGACCTCGAAGCGGCCTCGCGCCTGGAGTACGACCCGACGCGCTTCCAGCCCGTGCTCTTCTGCGCTGACTCGTTCGACGCGATGTGCGAAGGGATCGGAGACTTTCTCGCGGGATGGAAATAAGTTTGCGCCGTCGCCTACGTGCGCGAGCCGCGCTTTTCCGGTTTCACCTCTTTGAGTTCAGAGGCAAAGCCCGCCGCGCTCTGCGCCGCCTGCGCGTGCGCGCGGACGATGTCGCTCATCGTGAGCAGCCCCGCGAGCCGCGCGTGGCCGTCGCCGCGGCTGAGCACGACGAGCTGGCGCGCGTCGTCGCGGCTCATCAACACGACCGCCTCGACGAGCGGCTGATCGGGGAAGACGTGCCCGCAGGGAAGCGTGAAGTCCGCTACTGCCAGAGCGCCCGCGCCCTCCGCTTCGGCGCGTCGCAGGCGAGCGGACGTGGTCAGCCCGACGAACTCGCCGCCTGAGCCGACGACGGGGAAGGTCGAGAAGTCGTAGCGGCTCGCGCGCTCCAGCGCCTCGCTCACTTTCAGTCCCGCCGCGAGCGCGAACGGATCGGGTGTCATCGCCGAGCCGACGCTCAGGCTTTCAAGCGCGTGGGAGGGGCGCGCTCCGCGGTGCGGCAGGTGTATGCCGTCCTGTTCGAGCAGCGCGTCGTAGATCGGCACGGGGCGGAAGTGGCGCGCGAGGGCGTAAGCCGTCATGTTCGAGATCATCAGCGGGAGGATCAGACCGTAGCCGCCCGTCATCTCGAAGATGATCAGGATCGAAGTCATCGGCGCGCGCACAACCCCGGCGAAGACCGCGCCCATCCCGACGAGCGCGAACGCACCGATCTCCGCGGGCGCGTGATGCAGCAGTCGCACGTCGAGGAATCCGACGCAGCCGCCGACCATCCCGCCCATGAAGAGCGACGGCGCGAAGATGCCGCCCGCGCCGCCGCTCGCGTAAGAAAAGACAGTCGCGACGAGTTTCAACGCCAGCAGCGCGACGAGAACTTTCACAGCGAGCTTGCCTGCCAATGCAACCGAGAGCGTGTCGTAGCCGCCGCCGTTGACGCCGCCCGTCCCGAGCCATGCGAGCGCGGCGACCACGAGCAGCCCCGTGACGAGCCCGCCGACCCCTGGGCGCATCCACGCCGGGATGAAGGCAGCGCGCTGGAACCAGCCGCGCAAGGCGAGGAGCGATTCGTTGAAGGCGAGCGAGACGGCGGCGGCGACGACTCCGAGCAGCGCGTAGAGCACGAGCGAAGAAGCGTGGTGCAGCCCGTATCCGGCGGGCACGTCGAAGACCGGGTGCTCGCCAAGCACGGCGCGCTCGATTGTCGCGGCGAGCGCGGCGGCGACGATCACACCGGAGAGCACGGTCTGATCGAGATCGCCGACGATCTCCTCGACCGTGAAGGTCACCGCCGCAATCGGCGCGTTGAAAGCCGCGGCGATCCCGGCAGCCGCGCCGACGGGCAGGAGCCGCCGCAGGTTGTCGCGAGAGAGCGCCGACACGCGCCCGACCGTGCTCGCGATCCCGGCGCAGATTTGCACGGTCGGCCCCTCGCGACCGAGCGACGCGCCCGAACCGATCTGCAACACGCCGACGAAGAACTTGCCGACCGTCGAGTTGAGGAACGAGAGCCGCCCGCCGCGCACGGCGTAGGCCGTCTTGACCTGCGGGATGCCGCTGCCGCGCGCGTTCGGCACGACGTAGCGCAGCAGCACGCCGCCGGCGAGCCCGCCGAGCGTCGGCGTCAGAATCGTCCAGCCGATCCACGCGCGGCCCTGCGCCGCCATCGCGCGGTCGATGAGCAAACTTTCGGCGAGCTTGATCGCGAGGTGAAAGGCGACCGCCGCGAGACCGCAGAGCGCGCCGACGATGATCGTCAACGCGAAGACGCGCTGCCGCTCGGACGGCGCAAGCCGCATGAGCAGGCGCAAGCCGCGCGCCTGCGCGCGCCGCCAGCGCGGTCGCCACAGCCGCACGAGAGCCTTCGTCCGCCGCGCCAACTTCATGCCGTCACCTTTGTCCGTCGTCTGCGTTGATGAAGAACACTATCACAAATGGCGCGCCGCGAACCCGCGTGGGGATGCGCGGCGAAGTTTTCGCGCGCGGCGTTCGGTGGTTTACTATTGTCGGCAGAGAAATCAAGAGCAGAGTGTCAGGGGCGGCAATCTTCGCGGGAGGTGGCAGACCTTCGTGTTCGCATTCCTGTTTTTCGCGCAAGGCGACGCGGGCGGCTACGTCAGTCCGCCCGCGAGCGGCGGCGTCGAGACGACGGTCGTGAGCGCGGTGCAGTGGCTCAGGCTGCTGGTCGAGACGACGGGCGCGATCATAATCGGGCTCGGTGTCCTCTCAGCCGCCGCGCAGTTCGTCCGCGCGCTCGTGCCGCCGCAGGTCGAGAGCTACAACCGCATCCGGCTGACGCTGGCGCGTTACCTCGCGCTCGCTTTGGAGTTCCAACTTGGCGCGGACATCCTCTCGACGGCGGTTGCGCCGAGCTGGGATCAGATCGGCAAGCTCGGAGCCATCGCCGTCATCCGCACGACGCTCAACTTTTTCCTCACGCGCGAGATGCGCGAGGAGCGCCTGACGACGCGCGCCGAGGGGGTCAGCGCCGATCACCTGCCGCAAGACCCGCCGCCCAGCGCGGCGAGCTGAGCCCGCCAAGCGGGACGGCGGCGAGTTTGAAGAATCAATTAAGGGGGAGAGTGGGCCATGAGTGAACGTGAACAAAAGGCGGAGGGCGGCGGTGCTGCGCGCGACTTGGCGAAGGGGCTGGTCGCAGGCATGGTCGGCGGTTTCGTCGCGTCGCTGGTGATGAATCAGTTCCAGAAGTTGTGGCAGGAAGCGAGCGAGGGCGAGCAGCGTAGCCACGGCGCGCAGTCGATGCAGCAGGGCGCGCCAGATCACGGCGCCGGCGAGATGCTACGCGAGCGCGGCGTCGAATCCGACGACGACGACGCGGCGGAGCGCACCGCCTCGGCGATTGCCGTCGGCGCTTTCGATCAAGAGTTGACGGAGAGTGAGAAAGAGACGGCGGGCACGGCTGTCCACTACGCTTTCGGCTCTTCGACGGGCGCGTTCTACGGCGCGGCGGCGGAACTGCTGCCCGCGTTGACCGCAGGGGCGGGCGCGCCCTTCGGCGCGGCGGTCTGGCTCGCGGCGGACGAGGGGATCGTGCCGCTCTTAGGTCTCTCGAAGTCGCCGACCGAGTACCCACTCGCAACGCACGCCTACTCGCTCGCCGCGCACTTCGTTTACGGCCTGACGACCGAAGTCGTGCGCCGTGCGGTGCGCAAGGCGCTGTGAGCTCAGAGATAGGTCTTGATCAGAGCGACGTGGACGCGCGCGACGGGGCTGACTTCGCGCAGGCCGTCAAACCCATTCCTATCTCTTCAGCTTCGCGAGAAATTTCTGGCGGAACTTCGCGACCTTTGGCGCGACGACGGCGCGGCAGTAGGGCTGGCTGGCGTTGTTCTGGAAATACTCCTGATGATAGTCCTCCGCCGTGAAGAACTCTGCGGCGGGAGTCACTTCGGTGACAATCGGCGCGTCCCAAATCTGCTCCGCGTTCAGGTCGGCGATAGTCGCTTCGGCAATCTCGCGCTGCTCCGGCGTGTGGTAGTAGATCGCCGAACGGTACTGCGTGCCGACGTCGCCGCCCTGTCGGTTGAGCGTCGTCGGATCATGGACGGTGAAGAAGACTTCTAACACTTCGCGGTAGGAGACGACCGACGGATCGAAACTGATCCGCACCGCCTCGGCATGACCCGTCGCGCCCGTGCAGACCTGTTGATAGGTCGGTCGTTCGACGGCGCCGCCCGTGTAGCCCGACTCGACGGACTCAACGCCGCGCAGCTCGTCGAACACAGCCTCGACGCACCAGAAGCAACCGCCCGCCAGCGTCGCCGTCTCTAGTTTTCGTTCAGCACTCATCTTACGTGCTCCCCGCGCGCCGGATTCGCGCGCCCTATAAATTCGGATCGTAAAGGATGATCAACTCAAGTGATCCCGCTTCGGCGTTATTCATGTAATCGGCGACGTGGTAATGATTAGCCGCAGTCCTCGCCTGTTCGTCCGACAGCTCGCTGAGCCTGTGACAGACCTCTGCGAGATCACTCAACCCGGCGCGATTGCCGACGATCTCGACCCCACCGCTCTCAAGGCGTCTAACCTTCAGCTTATAACTTTCTTGACTCAACGGCTATCTCCTGCTTGTGTCAGCGTAACCTACTTCTAGGCGGGCGGGACGGCGTGGGCGACGCTCATTGCAGCGCGCCAACGACCCTTCGCATCGCGCTTCCAGACGCGCGCGAAGTAGCCCTTCTCGGTTTTGCCGTCGCCCTTGCCCGCCGCGGGCACAAGCTCGTAGCTCCCATAGGTGTAACCGAAATCGCCCGACTGCGCCGCCCCCGCGTCAATCACTTCCCAGGAAAACTTCGCGACGTTTTCGGACAAGTAACCGCTGATCGCCTGCGTCCCGACGAAGGGCAGCGCGCCACTGTGATGGAATCTCGCGTCGTCAAGATCGCGTGTGGCGAACGCCCGCCCCGCGCCGTCCGACAGAGAAGCGGCAGAGAATTCGCGCTCGGCGGCGAGCAACTCTGCGCGCGCGGCAGCCAGATCGAGTTTCACGTGCCCCTGTTTCCAACCCGTCTGCTTCGCCGCATGAAACTCCGTCGCGTGCGGCGCTGAGAGATCGAGCGCGGGTACAGGGACGCCGAGGTCGAGCGCGACCTTCCACGCGCCGTCCGCCTGCTTGCGCCAGACGGAGAAGTAGTAGCCGTAGTCGGGCGGGCTCTTTTGCGGCGAGTTGTCTGTGCGCACGTAAGGCCCGGTCGTGTAGCCGAGATCGCCCGCGCCCGCGATGTCGCCGTGGACGGGGAACCAGTTGAGCGTGACCGGCGGTCGCTGCGCGGGCGCGGGGCGACTCAAGATAACCGCGCGTGTCTTGACGGGACCCGGCTGGAAGCCGATGCCGTCGTCGGCGAAGAACTCAAAGAACGCCTCGCGCGCGCTCGTCTCCACGCTCTTGCGCGCGAAGGCGCGCTCCGACTCGACGAGCGACGCCAGCGCGGGCGAAGGCTTCTCATTCCGCGGTAGAGCCGCGACGGTCAACGATAACATGGCGAGGACGCTCAGCAGGCTTCGTCTCATCAAACTTAATCCTCCAACATCAAGAGATCATCTGAAACGCTCAACGAGCTTGCCGGGGCGCACCCTGCGCCGACAACTCATTTCGCGCGACGCGTCTGCGCGATGCGGGCTTCGGCGAGTTCATCCGCAGCGCGCGCGGGCGTGATCCGGCGCTCTGCGGCGATGTCGTAAATTTCGAGCAGCGTGTCGTAGATGGCGTGAACCTTCGCGCGCGCGCGCTCCGCAGTCCAGCCGAGCAGCTCGGTCGTGCCGTTGATGACGCCGCCCGCGTTCGCCACGTAGTCGGGCGCGTAGAGGATGCCGCGCCGGTCGAGTTCGTCGCCGTGGCGGGCTTCGAGCAACTGGTTGTTCGCCGCGCCGGCGACGATCTCGACGCGCAAGCGCGGGATCGTCTCGTCGTTGACCACGCCGCCGAGCGCACACGGCGCGAAGATGTCTGCGCGCGCGTCGTAAATCTCTGCGGGCTGGACGTACTCTGCGCCGAAGTCTCTGACGACTTGCGCCGCCCTTGTCTCATCAACGTCCGTCACGAAGAGCCGCGCGCCCGCTTCCGCCAACTCGCGCGCGAGATGAAAGCCGACGTGCCCGCAGCCTTGCAGCGCGACCGCGCGACCGGCGAGCGAGTCCGAGCCCCAGCGATATTTTGCCGAGGCCTGAATCGCGCGGAACGCGCCGTGCGCCGTGACGGGGGAGGGGTCGCCGGAACGTCCGATGAGACCCGCGACGTGCGTCGTCTCTTGCCTCACGAACTCCATGTCGGCGGGCGAGGTGTTGACGTCCTCAGCCGTGATGTACGCCCCAGAGAGCGATGCGACGACGCGACCGTGCGCGCGGAAAACCCGCTCGCGGTCGAGCGTGCGTGTGTCGCCGACGATGACGGACTTGCCGCCGCCCAGGGGCAACTCCGCAAGCGCGTTCTTGTAGGTCATGCCGCGCGAGAGGCGCAGCGCGTCCGTCCGTGCGTCTGCCAAGCTCGCGTAGTTCCAGAGCCGCGTGCCGCCGAGCGCGGGGCCGAGCGCGGTGCTGTGAATGGCGATGATCGCGCAGTAGCCGATCTCTTCCTCGCTCGCCAGAACGATCTGCTCGTGGCCCGTTGCCGCGCCGCCTTCAGAAATAATCTTTAACATTCGCCCTCCCGGTTTATACTCCGTCCCGCTCTCGCGAGCTTAAGCGACAGACGGCGGCGCGTTGGTCTGACAGATGTCAACTGTGTGCGCCGCGTTGTCGCGGGTTAGGAAAACAATTCGCTTGCACGAATTTGAGAAAATGGATCGCGGCACGCGCGGCTCACTGTTGCGCGTGCTCGGCGTGGGCTTCGGCCTCGCGGTAATCGTCGGCAACACCATCGGCGCAGGCATCCTGCACACGCCCGGCGACGTGGCGAAGCAGTTGCCGAGCCTGTGGCTCTTCCTCGGCGTCTGGGTCTTGGGCGCGTTGTACGCGCTGCTCGGCGCGAACGCCGTCGCGGAACTCGGCACGATGCTGCCGCGCTCCGGCGGGCAGTACGTGTTCGCGCGCCGCGCGCTCGGCGACTACGCCGGCTTCGTCGCCGGCTGGAGCGACTGGCTCTCGACCTGCGGCACGACCGCCGCCGTCTCCGTCGTCATCGGCGACTACGCGGGAGCGCTCTTTCCCGCCTTCGCCGGAAAGACCGTGCCCGTCGCCGTCTCCGTCACGATCATCTTCGCCCTCATCCAGTGGCACGGCATACGCTGGGGCGGCGCGGTGCAGAACGTGACGAGTCTCTTGAAGTGCCTCGCCTTCGTCGCGCTCGTCGCCGCGTGCTTCATCTTCGGCGGCGGCGCGCGACCTGCTGATGCGGCGACAACGACGACGGCGCCGATGTCGCACGGCCTCCCCTTCGTCTTCGCGCTCGTCCTCGCCCTGCAAGCTGTGATCTACACATACGACGGATGGGCCGGCGTAGTTTACTTTTCCGAAGAGGTCGAGCATCCTGCGCGCAACATTCCGCGCTCGCTCTTCGGCGGCGTGCTCCTCGTGATGGCGATCTACCTGCTCGTCAACCTCGCGCTGGTGTACGTGCTGCCGCTTGCGTCTATCGCCGGGCGAGACCTCGCCGTCGGCGCGGCGGCGCAAAGCATCTTCGGCGCGGGCGGCGAGCGCGTCATCCGCGCCCTGACAGTCGTCTCGATGTTGAGCGGACTGAACGCTTATCATCTGATGGCGACGCGCGTGCTCTACGCCATGAGCCGCGACCGGCTTTTTTCAGAGCGCGCCGCGCGCGTCAATGAGGGCGGCACACCGACCGTTGCGCTGTTCGTCAGTTGCGCGGTCGCCGTGCTCTTCGTCGTGCTCGGCGGCGCGTTCGCGCACATCATCGCCGCACTCGCCTTCTTCTTCGTGGCGATCTACACGATGACCTTCGCGTCGCTCTTCGTCCTGCGACGGCGCGAGCCCGAAGTGCCGCGCCCATTCCGCGCATGGGGCTATCCGTGGACGACCGTGGTCGCGCTCGTCGGCTCGGTCGTCTTCCTCGTCGGCGCGGTCGCCGCCGATCTCGCCGGCGACTCGCGCGACAGCCTCTACGCGGTTGCGCTGCTCGCTGCGAGCTACCCGGCGTACCGGCTGATCAAGTTGATCGAGCGGCCCGCTTAGCCGCCGCAGTTCTTGTCCGTTCATAAACACTCGGCTGATGACAGACTATAGCCAATCACCAATTGGCATCCGCGACATCACCTCCATTGAGGAGATGGGCGCGGTCGAGGAGTTGCAGCGTGAGGTGTGGGCTTGCGCCGATGTGGACGTGGTGCCGCGCATGATGCTGCACCCGGCGCGAGAGGTCGGCGGCACACTCGTCGGCGCATACGACGGCGCGCGGCTCGTCGGCTTCGCCTTCGGCTTCGTCGGGTTGGAGCGCGGGCGGCTCGTCCTACACTCGCACATGCTCGCCGTCAAACCGGAATACCGCGGGCGCGCACTCGGCTCTTGTCTGAAACTCGCGCAGCGTGAGCGCGCGCTCGCCGAAGGCATTAAGCTGATGACGTGGACGTTCGACCCGCTCCAGAGCCGCAACGCGCATTTGAACTTCGCGCGGCTCGGCGTCGTCTCAGACTCGTACCGCGTCAACTATTACGGCGACATCTCGACGAGCCCGCTGCACCGCGCGACGGGCACGGATCGGCTCTGGGTGACGTGGCACCTCGACAGCCCACGCGTACTGAACCGGATCAACTCGGCGCGCGCCGCCGCAGAAAGTGTGCGCGATGAACTCGAACGCGCCGCGCCGCTCGTCCGCTTCGGCGCGGATGGCTCGCCCGTCGTCAAGCGGCTGACGGAAGCCGCACACGGTGGCCTCGTCACAATCGAGATACCTGATGACATCGACGCGCTGCGCGAGCAAGACGCCGAAGTCGCGCTCCGCTGGCGCGCGGCGACGCGCGATGCGTTTCAGTCGGCGCTGGCCGAAGGCTACGTCGTCGAGGAATTTTTCCGCGTCGAGCGAGACGGACGGCGCGGCGGCGCGTATCTTCTGCGGAGGCTGAAGGGTGACGGTTGAGATGAAAGAGAGCGACTACAAATTCGACGCGCGACTCGCACACGCGCAGACGCCGCCCGCCCAGTGGTATTTCGATCCGGCAGTCCTCGCGCGTGAGAAGCTAACGGTCTTCGCGCACACATGGCAGCTCGTCGGTCGCGCCGAGCAGGTCGCCGAAGCCGGTCAATACTTCACCGCCAACGTCGGCGACGAGCCGGTCGTCGTCGTGCGCGGCGCGGACAATACTCTGCGGGCGCTCTCGAACGTCTGCCGCCACCGCGCCGGCCCCGTCGTCGAAGGCTGCGGCGTGAGAGAGATGTTCCGCTGCGGCTACCACGGCTGGTCTTACGCGCTCGACGGCCGGCTCGCGGCGACGCCGGAGTGGAATGGGGTCGAAGACTTTGACCGGGCAGCGCATGCACTCCCGGAGTTCCGCGTCGAGACGTGGGACGCGCTCGTCTTCGTCAACCTCGACCCGCGCGCCGCGCCGCTCTCAGATACGCTCGAAGATTTGCCCGCGCGGCTCGCGCACCGCGATCTCTCGCGCATGAAGTTCGCGCTGCGCAAGGATTGGTACGTCGAATGTAACTGGAAGACCTACGTTGATAATTACCTCGAAGGTTATCACATTCCCATCGTCCACCCTGCGCTCAACCGCGAGCTGGATTACGCGCAGTACCGCACGGAGACCAAGTCTCTCTACTCGATTCAGCACTCGCCCATCCGCCGCGACCGCGCGACGCGCCTCAAGGTTGACGAGGCGGCTCAAGAGAACGAGGCGCAGTTCTTCTGGCTCTTCCCGAACCTGATGTTGAACGTCTATCCTGACAACTACTCGACGAATCTGATCGTGCCCGTCTCGGCAGAGCGCACGCTCACGGTCTTCGAGTGGTACTTCGACGATCCCGCACACGAGGCGACGCAGGAAGCGCTGCGCCGCACGGTCGAGTTCAGCGACGAGATACAGATCGAGGACATCAAAATCTGCGAAGCCGTGCAGCGCGGACTTCGCTCGCACACCTACCGGCAGGGGCGCTACTCCGTCAAGCGCGAGAACGGCGTCCACCATTTCCACGGTCTGCTCGCGGACTTCCTCGCGCGCATGACTGACAACTAGCGGTCGAGTTGATGATGAAACAAGAAGAGAAAAAGTCTCCAGGCGTTGACGCGCGATGCCGTGTCGCCGCGCGTGAAGTAATGGTCTCGCTGGCGCTCCTGCTCGTCTTCATTGGCGTGTGCGCCGCACCCGCGTCTGCCAAAGCGACACGCTACCTGACGGGCAGCGTCGCGGACGTGCGACCGCCTTTGCGCGGCCCCGCCTACGACCTTGCGGGCGGCGGCACGGACGTAGCCGAGGCTCTGCAATGGATGATCGACCAGGTGCGCGGGTGCGAGACGTGCGACGCGAAACTCGACGTCGTCGTGCTGCGCGCTTCGGGAGAGGCGGGCTACAACGACTTCATCTACAAGATGCACGGCGTGGATTCGGTCGAGACCATCGTCATCAAGAGCCGCGAGGACGCGGAAGAGGCAAGCGTGGCGGAGACCGTGCACAACGCGGAAGTCGTCTTCTTCGCGGGCGGCGATCAGTGCAACTACGTGAAATTTTTTAAGGACGGCGCCGTCGGGCGAGCCGTGAAGTCGGTCGTCGCGCGCGGTGGCGGCGTGGGCGGCACGAGCGCGGGGCTCGCCATTCTGGGCGAGGTCTCATACGACGCCTGCTCCGGCGGGAGCGAGACTTCGCGGCAGGCGCTCGCCGATCCCTACCACGCCGACATCAGCTTCACCTACGACTTCTTCCACTGGCAGCCGCTGCGCGGCGCGATCACGGACACGCATTTCGTCGAGCGCGACCGTCTGGGGCGGCTGCTCGTCTTCCTCGCGCGGCAGATTCGAGACGGGCGAAGCGCGCGCATCCTCGGCGTCGCCGTCGAGCGCGAAACGTCGCTCGTCGTGGACAGGGAGGGGAAGGCGCGTGTCATGGGCAAGGGCCCGGCCTATTTCATCCTCGCGGATCACCGACCCGAACTGTGCGAGCCCGGCACACCGCTCTCTTACTCGAACTATAAGGTCTGGAAGATCACGAGCGGCGGCGCGTTCGATCTAAAACGCAGGCCGACGACGGGCTACTACACGATCAGCGTCGAGCGCGGTAAGCTTTCAGACGATCCATACCGGCTCGGTGAGAACAAGGGGAAGTAAACCATGTGGGTTCGAGCGGGCGGTGAAGGATGAGCGTCAACTACGTTGACGTGCTGCTCGTCGTCGTCGTGCTCTTGAGCGCGGCTGCCGGGTACCGGCGCGGCTTCATCCTCGGCGTGCTCGATCTGGTGCGCTGGGTCGGGAGCCTCGTCGCCGGCCTGCGCTTCTACCAGCCACTCGCGCGCTGGCTCGCCCCGCGCGTCCAATGGGACGCGGCGTGGACGCCGCCCATCGCTTTTCTGATCACGGCCATCGCGGCGGGCGTGTTGATTCACGTCGTCGGCTCGCTGCTGCTGCGCCGCGTCGGCGACGAGGCGCACGAGCGGAGAGTGAACCGCGCGTTCGGTGTGCTGCCCGGACTCGCGAACGGCCTGATCTCGGCGGCGATTCTCGCCTCGCTCCTGCTCGCCGCGCCGCTCCCCGAACGCCTGCAACAGGACGCGCGCGCGAGCACGCTCGCCAACCGGCTCGCCGCCCCGACCGAGCGACTCGAAGCGGCGCTCACGCCCGTCTTCGACGAGGCAATCCGCCGCACGCTGACGCAACTCACGATCAAGCCAGAGTCGGGCGAGACGGTGCAGCTCGGCTACACGGTCGAGAGCCCGCGCCCGCGCCCAGACCTCGAAGCCGAGATGCTTGTGCTCGTCAACGGCGAGCGCGCGGCGGTCGGACTCAAACCGCTCGCGCCCGATTCAGAGTTGACGGAAGTCGCGCGCCGGCACTCAATTGATATGTTCGCGCGCGGCTACTTCGCGCACGTCACGCCGGAAGGCTTGAGCCCGTTCGACCGCATGACGGCGGCGGGCGTGAAGTTCCGCACGGCGGGCGAGAACCTCGCGCTCGCGCCGACCCTGCGGATCGCGCACACAGGTCTGATGAACTCGCCCGGCCACCGCGCCAACATCCTCCAACCTGCCTTCGGTCGCCTCGGTATCGGCATCGTGGACGGCGGGCGGCGCGGCCTGATGGTCTCGCAGGAGTTTCGCAACTAGAGATGCTAACGCTCCCGATTGATGCGCTCCTGCCAGAGATCGTCGAGAGCCTGCGCCGCGCGCCGAACCTCGTCGTCGAAGCCCCGCCCGGCGCGGGCAAGACGACGCGTGTGCCCGCGGCGATCCTCGACGCGAATCTGATCGGCGACAGAGAAGTGTGGGTGCTCGAACCGCGTCGGCTCGCCGCGCGCCTCGTCGCGCGTCGCGTGGCGGAGGAGCGCGGCGAGCCTCTGGGCGCGACGGTCGGCTATCAGGTGCGCTTCGAGGAGATCGCGTCCGCCCGCACGCGCCTGCGCTTCGTCACCGAAGGCGTGCTCACGCGCAGGCTGTTAAGCGATCCGACACTCGCTCGCGTCGGCTGCGTCGTGCTCGACGAGTTTCACGAGCGACACCTGCAAGCCGACCTCGCGCTCGCGTTGCTGCGCCGCGTGCAGCGCGACGCGCGCCCAGACCTGTGCCTCGTCGTCATGTCGGCCACGCTCGACGCCGAGCCCGTCGCAACCTTCCTCGGAGACTGCCCACGGCTGCGCTCCGAAGGGCGACTCTTCGCTGTCGAGATCGAACACCTCGCGCGCGAGGACGAGCGACCGCTCGCGGAGCAGGTCGCCGCCGCCGTGGGGAAGTTGATCGGTGCTGGTCTCGACGGCGACGTGCTCGTCTTCCTCCCCGGCGCGGCGGAGATTCGGCGGGCGCAAGGCGAGTGCGCGGCGTTGGCCTCCGCGCACGATCTGTCGGTTGTGCCGCTGCACGGCGAGCTGCCCCCGGCAGAGCAGGACGCGGCGGTGCGCCCCGCGTCGCGGCGGAAAATAATTCTCTCGACGAACGTCGCGGAGACTTCCGTCACGATTGAAGGCGTCGCGGCGGTGATTGATTCGGGGCTCGCGCGCGTCGCCGCGCACTCGCCTTGGTCGGGCCTCGCGCGGCTCGAAGTGGCGCGCGTCAGCCGTGCCTCTGCCGCGCAGCGGTCGGGTCGCGCCGGTCGCACGCGCGCGGGTCGCTGCTACCGCCTTTACACCGCGCAGGACTTTGCCGCGCGGCCCGTTCACGACGCGCCGGAGATTCAACGGCTCGATCTCGCCGAGCCCGCGCTTGAGCTGCACGCCGCTGGCGTCCGCGACCTAAAAAGTTTCGACTGGTTCGAGCCGCCCGCGCCGCACGCGCTCGATGCCGCCGACGCGCTGCTCGACAGGCTCGGCGCGATTGAGCGGGACGGGCGCGTGACGACGCTCGGTCGGCGGATGCTGAAACTGCCGCTGCACCCGCGGCTCGCGCGCGTCGTCGCGGAAGCCGAGACGCGCGGGGTGGCGCGCGCGGCATGTGTCGTCGCGGCGCTCATCGCGGAGCGCGACATCCGTGAGCGCGAGATGTTCGCCGAAGCGCGCGAGCGCCGAAGCAGTGACGCGAAGAAGCACAGCCCATCCGACCTGCTCGAACTCCTCGATCTCTTCGACGAAGCCGCGCGCACAGACTTCGCGCCGTCGCGCCTGCGCGCGCTCAAGTTGAACGCGGGCGCGGTGCGCACCGTCGATCGCGCGCGGCGGCAACTGCGAAGAACCATCGAGCGCGCGGCGCAGTCCACGCGTCGTGACGCTCAGGATGACGGAGATGCGAATCGCCGCGTGCGTGCAAACGACGCGGCGAGGGCGCGCACGCCGACGAAGGATGATGAAGAGGAGTCTCTGTTGATCTCGATCCTCGCGGGCTACCCAGACCGCGTCGCGCGACGGCGCGAGACGGCAGGCGACGCGCGTGTGGCGCACGAGGCGGACGCGGAAGTTTTACTCGCGGGCGGCGGCGCGGCTGTGCTCGCGCCGGAGAGCGTCGTGCGACAGTCGAAGTTTCTGGTCGCGGTGGACGCGGAGGAGCGGCGCGCGCAAGGGCGGCAGCGCGGTCGCGGCGCGACGACGACCGTCGTGCGTCTGGCGAGCGCGATTGAGCCGGAGTGGCTGCTCGATCTGTTCAGCGAGCACGTGACGGAAGACGAGGAGGCTCGCTGGGACACGAGAGGCGAGCGCGTCGAAGTCTTCAGCCGGATGCTCTACGACGGGCTCGTGCTCGACGAGCGTCGCGTCGCGTCGCCGCGCGGCGCAGAGGTGTCGCGCGTGCTCGCCGCCGCCGCGCTCGGAGCGGGCGTCGAGAAGTTCGTCGAGCGCGCGCCGGTCGATCAGTTACTCGCGCGCGTCGAGTTCGCGGCGGGGGCTTTCCCGGAAGCGACGTTCCCCGCGCTCGGAGATGGGGACGTGCGCGAGAGTCTCGTCAAGCTGTGCGAGGGGCGAAGAAGTTTTGCCGAGCTGCGCGACGCGGCGCGGGGCGGGGAACTGGTCGGCGCTTTGCGCGGGCGATTGAGCGCGGAGCAGGCGCGGCTGTTGGCGAAGGCCGCGCCGGAGCGCGTCGCGCTTGCCGGGGGGCGGCAGGTGCGCGTCAACTACGAGCGCGGGAAGCCGCCGTGGGCGCAGTCGCGTCTGCAAGATTTTTTCGGGATGCACGAGAGCCCGCGGATCGCCGCAGGTCGCGTCGCGCTCGTGCTGCACCTGCTCGCGCCGAACCAGCGCGCGGTGCAGGTGACGACTGATCTCGCGGGCTTCTGGACGCGCCACTACCCGCAGGTGCGCCGCGAGCTGTCGCGCCGCTACCCGCGACACGACTGGCGCGAAGACCCTCTAGCCGCGCCCTTGAGCAAGAAGTAAGAATCAGAACTCGCCCGATGATCTCTTCTTCGCGTCTTTGCGCCTTTGCGAGAGAATTCTTCCTCACGCAAAGGCACAAAGACGCCAAGGGAGCGTTCTGACGTGACGGGGTAAATCGAAAGCGTGTCGTGATAGAGTCGCGAAACTCGGCGCGTTACAATCGTGGTCGGGGAAGAGTTCCTGTGTTTGTCATGAGTGAGATGGAACAAAAACGCGAGCGCTGGTCGGTTACGCCGAACGTGCGTGTGCTGGCGAATCAGGCTTTCTCGCGCGCCGCCGGGTCGCCGCTCGTCGCCGGCAACAACGTGCGTTTGCTGCGCGACGCGGCGGAGAACTACCCGGCGATGCTCGACGCGATCAAGTCGGCGAAGCGCGCTGTCCACTTCGAGTCGTACATCATTCACGAGGACGAGATGGGTCGAGAGTTTGCCGACGCGCTGGCGGCGAAGGTTCGCGAGGGCGTGCGTGTGCGCCTGATCTACGACTGGATGGGCGCGGTCGGCGCGGCGTCGAGCGGGTTCTGGCGCGGGATGCGCGCGGCGGGGATTGAAGTGCGCTGCTTCAACCCGCCACACTTCGGCAGCCCGTTCGGCTGGCTCAGCCGCGATCACCGCAAGGTGCTCGCCGTGGACGGCGAGGTCGCGTTCGTCACGGGCTTGTGCGTCGGCCAGCGCTGGGTCGGCTACCCCGAAAAAAAGATCGAGCCGTGGCGCGACACCGGCATCGAGATCAAGGGGCCGGCGGTGGCGGATGTCGAACAGGCGTTCGCGCAAAGCTGGGTCGCGGCGTGCGGCGAGCCGCTGCCGGACGACGAGCTGCCGGACGCCGCGCGGATCGAGCCCGCGGGCGAGATGATGATCCGCGTCATCGCGAGCCAGCCGAACACGGCGGGACTCTACCGTTTGGATCATCTGATCGCGGCGCTCGCGCGCGAGACCCTGTGGCTGACGGACGCCTACTTCGTCGGCACGACGCCCTACGTGCAGGCCCTGCGCGCGGCGGCGCAGGACGGCGTGGACGTGCGCCTGCTCGTGCCCGGATCGTCGGACGTGGCGGTGATGAGCGCGCTCTCACGCGCGGGCTATCGTTCGCTGCTCGAAGCGGGCGTGCGCGTCTTCGAGTGGAACGGCTCGATGCTGCACGCGAAGACGGCGGTGGCGGATGGGCTGTGGGCGCGCGTCGGCTCGACGAACCTGAACCTGGCGAGCTGGATCGGCAACTGGGAGCTGGACGTGGCGGTCGAGAACAAGGCGTTCGCGCGCGAAGCCGAGCGGATGTTTCTCGCAGACCTCGAACACTCGACCGAGATCGTTTTGACCGAGCGCAAAAAGCGCGTGCGTGTAACGGCACAGCCCGAAGCGCCGCGCCGCCGTAGGGGATCGAAGCGCGCGAAGGCGGGCCGCGCGGCGCTCGGCGCGCTGGGCGTGAGTAAAGAACTCGGCGCGGCGCTCACAGATCATCGCGTGCTCGGCCCGGCGGAGGCGCGCGTCATGGTCGCCGCCGCAGGGCTGCTCTTCGGGTTAGTCTTCGTCGCCGTGCTCTTCCCGCGCTGGCTGACGATCCCGCTCGCCACCATCGGCTTATGGACGGCGCTCGCGCTCATCTGGCGCGCGTATAAACTTCATGCCGCGGAGTCACGCGCGGGCGACGCGCAGCCCGCCGTGGATGAGCGCGCACGCGCTCTGCGTCGCGCCGAGCAGTTGGAGCGCGAGAAGCTCAAGCAAGCCGGGTGAGTCGCCCGTCAGCTTTCAATCACATCACGGCTAGGGTTCGACTGGCCGCACTTTCAATGACATTCCTGTCATCACCCCCAACACGTCGCTGCGTCATCATTTCAGGCGAGTGCAAGGTCGAGCTGGTAGGCGAACATGATCGTCAACAGCACGAGGAGGATGAGGAACGTCGTGCGGATGATTTGATCGATGCGCGGGCGGCGTCCCCAGACGGCGAGCGCGAGGAAAGCGGGGAAGACGACCATCATGTAGCGCGCCTGCGATTGCAGCAGCCCGGAGCTGAGAGTCACGAAGACGGAGGCGAGCGTGTAGGCGGCGAGCGACCACTGCCGCCATTTGACGAGCGCGAAGCCGCAGACGCCCGCGCCAACGACGGCGAGGAAGCTGAGGAAGCGGAAGTCCCAAGAGACGGCGAGCGTCATTGGATCGCCGAGATACTCGAAGAGCGTCGTGAGGAAGAAGACGGGACGACGCCCCCACATCACGAGAATGTCTTTGAAGGCGAAGGCGTCGCCCGTCAGCGCGTGGAGGTGCCACATGAAAGCGAGCAGGCCCGCCGGGACGAAGAGCAGTGGCAGGAAATTCAGGCGAGGGCGCAGCGTCCGGTAAGTCTCCCAGTAGAGCACGGCGAGCGCCGGGAGCAGGAGCACGCCCGTCGTGCGCGTCGCGGAGGCGAGAGCGCCCAGCAAGCCTGCGAACAACCAACGCTCGCGCTTCGCCGCGTAGAAGCTTGCGACCGTGACGAGCAGGAAGAGCGACTCGGTCATCGGGACGGAGAAGAAGTAGCTGAAGGGGAAGGCGGCGAGGTAGAAGACGGCGCGATCCGCGTCCGGCGTGGCGAAGCCGTAGGCTGTGACGAGCCGGTGCAACACGACGAGCGCGAGGAAGAAGCAGAGCGAAGAGATGACGATGCCCGTCAGTTGAAGCTCGCCCGTCGCGAGCGAGGCGGCGCGCAGCAGGAGGGGGAAGGCGGGGAAGAACGCCCAGTTCGCCTGACGCTCGGTCGAAAACGGTCGCCGCTCGTAGCCCTGCGCCGCGATGGTCATGTACCAGGTGCAATCGCCGACGCTCGCTCGCGCGGAGAGGATGTGCGAGAACGCCGTGCGGTGAAGCGAGAGTCGCGCCGCGCGGTTGTCGCCCGGCTGGTTGGGCTGCGTCACTTCGAGCTTCGCCGTCAGCACGAAGAGCGAGAAGATGATGAGGCGCGTCAACGCGAAGGCGTTGAAGGAGGCGCGCACGCCTGGCGCGCGGGCGACGCGGGTCAGCGCGTGCTTGATCTGCGCGCGGCGGGGCGCATCGCGGTTCGGCGTCACGCGGGCATGATGTCTCAAGCGCGCCCCGGCGTCAAAAAAAGTTTCGCGCCGCCCGACGCTGCCGCGCGGCGTCGCGGGGCTGCGTGAATGTGTTAAAGTCCGAGCCGCACGCCTTCAAAACCTTCTGGCGCGGAGCAGCAAGCGATGCTCGTTTCGGTGATTGTCCCCTGTTATGACGAGGCAGAAGTGATCGGCGAGACGCACGCGGCGCTCGCCGCCGCGCTCGCGCGCCTTGAACTGATCGGCGCGGAGATCATCTACGTCAACGACGGCAGCCGCGACGCGACGCTCGCGCGCCTGCGCGAACTGCAAGCGGCGAACGAGCGGGTGCGCGTCGTCAGCCTCTCGCGCAACTTCGGCCACCAGCTCGCCATCTCCGCCGGGCTCGAACACGCCGCGGGCGACTGCGTCGTCGTCATCGACGCCGATCTGCAAGACCCGCCCGAAGTCATCGCGCAGATGATCGCGCTGTGGCGCGATGGCTATCAGGTGGTGTACGGCGTGCGCGCCGAACGCGATGGCGAGTCGGCGCTCAAGGTGTGGACAGCGAAAGTTTTCTACCGGCTGATCAACCGCCTCTCGCACGTCGAGATGCCGCTCGACGCGGGCGACTTCCGCCTGATGGACCGGCGCGTCGTGGACGTGCTGCTCTCGATGCCGGAGCGCGACCGATACCTGCGCGGCATGGTGAGCTGGGTCGGCTTCCGGCAGGCGGCGGTGGTGTACCGTCGCGCCGCGCGCCGCGCCGGGGAGAGTAAGTTCCCGCTCACGCGCCTCGTCAGGTTCGCCATCGACGGCCTGCTCTCGTTCTCGCAGACGCCGCTGCGCCTCGCCATCTGGACGGGCTTCACCTCCATCGCCTTCGCCTGCGCCGGGATCGTCTGGGCGGTCGTCATGCGCCTCTACACGAACGACTGGGTGCGCGGCTGGGCGTCGATCTTCACGGCGGTCCTGTTCCTCGGTGGCGTGCAACTGATCACGCTCGGCATCATCGGCGAGTACATCGGGCGCATCTACGCAGAGGTCAAGCGCCGCCCGCTCTACGTCGTCGCCGAACGCCTCGGCTTCGAAAAACGGCGAAGCGAACTCGCGCACGTTCAAGGCACGGCGCTCGTGCCCGACGAGGCCGCGCGGACGATGCCCGACGAGACGAGGATCGAGGTCGAGACGACCGGCACGCGTTAACGCTGCGGACAGTCTGCGCGTGCGACATCCTTACGCCACAGCGCCCCACTCAAGATGCTCATCGGACTCGACGCCATCCCGCTCACAGAGCCTCTGACGGGCGTCGGCCATTACACGCTGGAGCTGGCGCGCGCCATCGCCTCCGCGTCCCCCGCCGACGAGTTCGAGCTGGTTTATCCTTCGCGCTACCCTCCGATTGATCTCTCTCTCGCCCGCGTGCCGATGCCGCCGAACCTGCGCGCCTCGCGTGTCCGAGTGGGCTTGCTCGGCGCGCGCTGGTGGCTCGTCGGTCTGCCGCGCCACGCACGCCGGCGCGGCTTCGCGCTCTTCCACGGCACGAACTACGAAGTGCCCTTGCGCGCGGCATGCCCGACCGTCTTGACCGTCCACGATCTCTCAGCCTTCACGCACCCTGAGACGCACGTCGCGCGGCGCGCGCGCCGTCTGCGTCTGCGCTTGCCCGCGATGGCGCGCGCCGCGACGCACGTCGTCACTCCGACCGAAGCCGTGCGGCGCGAGGCGTGCGAGTGGCTCAAACTCGATCCGTCAAAAGTTACAGCGATCCGAGAAGCCCCGCGTGAGGTCTTCTGTCCGCTCGCGCGTTCTGAGGCGGAAGCGACATTGCGACGGCTCGGCATCGCAGGCGACTTCATCCTCTTCGTCGGCACGGTCGAGCCGCGCAAAAATCTGGCGACACTCGTCTCAGCATTCGAGAAACTAGCGACGGACGGACAGATCGCGGGCGTGTCGAACGCCGCGCGCGCGCCGTCGGCAGCGGCGACACGGTCAAGTTTCCCCCGACTCGTCATCGCCGGGCGGCAGGGCTGGCTCACGCGCCCGCTCTCGGCGCGCATCGAGGCATCGCCCGCCCGCGCTCACATTCACTTCACCGGCTACGTCTCTGACGAAGAGTTGCGCGTGCTCTATGCATCGTGCCTCGCGTTCGTCTATCCGTCCGTGTACGAGGGCTTCGGCCTGCCCCCGCTCGAAGCGATGAGTTGCGGCGCGGCCGTCATCGCCAGTCGCATCCCGGCGCACCTCGAAACGCTCGGCGAAGAGAACGCGCTCTTCGTCGCACCCGGAGACGCAGACGGACTGGCGCGCGCACTGTCGGAGTTGATCGGCGACGAGGACTTGCGGCACGGGCTCGCACGCTCAGGCCAACGCCGCGCCGCCGAATTCACCTGGGCGAACGCGGCGCGACTGACGCTCAAGGTTTACGAGCGCGCGTTAACGGAGTGGGCGGCGAAAAAAGTTTGATCGAGACAGGTGAGAACGGCGCGCCTCGGCGTCGGCTGGCGCGCGGGCTTTGAGTAGTCGCGCGTGATGCCGTAGATTACAGCGTCGTTTTAGAGGCGGGCGGTTCGGCGTGCGACGCGGGGTGCGACGCGCGCGCGGGTTTGATGAGTTCGGAGGGCTTGATGGTGGTGGGGCGTGACGCCGAAGTCGAAAGTGTCTTGCTGGAGATTCGCCAGCGTCTGCGCGGCGCGAGCGACGCGGACGATGTCGCCATCAGCGGGGCGCAGCGCAGCCGCGAGACGCTGGCGCGCATCGAGGCGAGCCTCGCGGTGCTCGGTCGCGCGTGGGATCGCCTGCCGCCCGTCATGAGTGACCGCACGGGCTGGCGCGCGCGGCTCGAAATCTGGCTCAAGCGCCGGCTCCGCCGCGCCACCAACTGGCTCACGTGGGAGCAGATCAACTTTAACGCGGCGGCGCGAGACGCGCTGCGCTCGGCGCACGCCGCGCTCGTCGAGCAGGACGAACGACAGGCGGAGTTGAGCCGGCGCATCGACGCGCTCGAAACGGAGCTGCGCGAGTTGCGCTCGCACCGGCGTCAGTCTCCGGCGCAACCTCAACGCGCCACTAAACCTTGATCCGCAAAGTCGTCATCTGCACCACGCAAGTCCCTTTCGTCAGCGGCGGGGCGGAGGCGCACGCCGGGAACCTGCGCTCGGCGCTCGGCGCGGCGGGCTACGAGGCGGAGATCGTCGCGCTGCCGTTCAAGTGGTATCCACCCGAACAGATCATGAGGGACGTGCTGGCGTGGCGGCTGCTCGATCTCACCGAGTCGGGCGGCAGCCCCGTCGATCTCGTCATCGGGTTGCGCTTTCCCGCTTACGTCGTCGCGCACCCGAACAAAGTCCTCTGGATCATCCACCAGCACCGCGGCGCTTACAACCTCGCCGGGACGGAATTCGACGATCTCTGGATGTACCCCGAAGGCGCGCGCGTGCGCGAACTCGTGCGCCACTGCGACGCGGAGTTCATCCCCGAGGCGAAGAAAGTTTTCGCCAACTCGCGGACGGTCGCCGCGCGCCTCAGCGAGTACAACCGTATCGAGAGCGAGCCGCTCTACCACCCGCCACCGCGCGCAGAGAGTTTGCGTGCCGGCGACGCAGGCGACTACGTCTTCTTCCCCAGCCGCTTCGAGGCGCAGAAGCGGCAGGCGCTTTTAATCGAAGCGATGCAGTTCGTGCAAACGCCCGTGCGCGCCGTCATCACGGGCGCGGGCCGGACGCTCGAAGAGTGTCGCGCGCTGGCGAAGAAGCTGAAGGTCAATGATCGCGTCCACCTGCCCGGCTTCGTCGCCGAAGCGGAGATGATCGACTTTTATGCCAACGCGCTCGCGGTCTGCTACCTGCCGTTCGACGAAGACTACGGCTACGTCTCGCTCGAAGCGATGTACGCGGCGCGCGCGCTCATCGTCGGGCGCGACGGCGGTGGCGCGACCGAGTTCGTCGAAGACGGCGCGACCGGATTCGTCGTCGCGCCCGACCCGCGCGAGATCGCCGCGCGCCTCGACGAGCTGTACGCCGACCGCGCGCTCGCGCGTCGCCTGGGCGCGCGCGGGCGCGAGAAAGTGCTGGCGCTGAACCTGTCGTGGGACGCGGTCGTCGAGCGCATCATCTCAGCCGCGAGCTGAATCAATCCGCGCGCGCACGCCCCGGACATCTGAAGATTTTGCACCCCGCGCGTTGACGAGAACGAGTTGTCATGAAGCAGCCAGTGATCGCCATTCTCATCCCCTGTTACAACGAGGAGTTGACCGTCGCCGGGGTGGTCGAGGAGTTCCGCGCGCAATTGCCGGGCGCGCAGGTTTACGTCTATGACAACAACTCTTCGGACGGGACGGCGGAGGTAGCGAGCGCGGCGGGCGCGACGGTGCGGCGCGAGCGGCGGCAGGGCAAGGGCTACGTCGTGCAGGCCATGTTCAGGCAGATCGACGCGGACGTTTACGTGATGGTGGACGGCGACGGGACGTACCCCGCCGCCGCCGTCCACGCGCTCGTCGCGCCCGTCGTCCGCGGCGAAGCGGATCAGGTGCTCGGCTCGCGTCTGCACGCGCGCTCGCAGAGCGAGTTCAGGTCAATCAACCGCTTCGGCAACCGTTTGATTCGCGCCGCCCTGCGCTGGGCGTTCCGCGTCAACGTGACGGACGTGCTCTCCGGCTACCGCGCCTTCAACCGCAGGTTCGTCAAGAGCCTGCCACTGTTCGGCGGCGGGTTCGAGATCGAGACCGAGCTGACAATCAAGGCGGCGGCGCGCGGCTACCGCATCATGGAAGTCCCAGTGAATCTCACCAGCCGACCTGCCGGGAGCCGTTCGAAGATCAACCTCTTCCGCGACGGCTTCCTCATCCTCAACACGATCCTGACGCTCCTGCGCGACTACAAGCCGCTCACCTTTTTCGGCGTCGCCGGCGTGCTCCTGTTCGCCGCCGCGCTCGCGCCCGGCGTCGCCGCCGCGTGGCTGCCGGAAGCGGCGCGCGGCACGCGGCTCACTTCGATGATCGTTGCGGCGCTGCTCTCGCTCGGCGGGATGCTCTCGATCACGGTCGGCCTCATCCTCCACACGCTCGCCCGCCGCTCGCAGGAGTTCGAGCACCACATCTCCGTGCTGCTCGACGAGATCAACGAAGGTCGCGGCGGCACGCGCGGCGACGGTGAAATTGATGAGTGACGGAGGCGCGGGGAACTGGCAGGGGCGCGCGCGGCGGCTCGCGCGTGACTTCACGCGCCGCGTCGAATTGGCGGACGCGGGCTTGCTGCTCTACGTCGTCGCCAGCGTCAGGGTCTATCTGTGGTTCGTCACCAGCGACGCCCTCGCGTGGTCGGCGACGGCGTGCGCGGCGGCGCTCTGTTGGTTCTTCTACGTCGCGACGCGAAGCGAGGAAGGGCGCGCGACGACGAAGCAGTTCTGGCTCGTCGTCGCCCTGCCTCTGGTCTTCGTTTACCTCTTGCGCTCGGCGTTTCCCGATTACTCTTTCGACGTGGCGAACTATCGCCTCTTCAACGGCGAGCGCGCGCTGCACGGCGTCGTTTATCTCCCCGGTGACTGGTTCCCAACGCCGGGGCCGTTCAACCCCGTGCCCGACATCGCGACGGGACTCACGCGCCACCTCCTCGGCTACCGGCTCGGCACGAGCATCAACCTGCTCGCGACCGTGTGGGCGGCGCAGGTCGTCGAGCGGCTGCTGCGCCCCGCCGTGCGCCGCGACCGTGTGCGCGCGGCGTGTGTCCTCTTCGTCGTGCTCTCCGAGTACTTCCTCTTCGAGATCAACGAGTACATGATCGACGTGCTCGCCGTGCCGCTCATCCTCGAAGCGATCTACCTGGCGACGCGTGCGCGCGAAGGGCGCGACCCGCGCGGCGACTTTATCCGCGGCGCGTTCCTGCTGGGGCTCACCGTGAATTTCAAGCTGACGAATTTGACCGCCGCCGTGCCCGTCGCGCTCCTGCTCACGCGCAACCTGTTCGCGCTGCCGCGCCCGGACGCGAAGCGTCTGGCGGCCGCCTTCGTCGGCGGGACTGTCGCCGCCGCCGCGCCGCTCGTGCCCTACGCCGCATATTGCTATGCGCTGACGGGAAACCCGCTGTTCCCCGCCTACAACGCCATCTTCAAGTCGCCTTACTGGGGCGGGGGGAACTTTCACGATCCGCGCTGGGGGCCCGTCGGGCTCGCGGAGACACTCCTCTGGCCTCTGCTCTCAGCGTTCGAGCCGTCGCGCATCTCGGAGCTGAATGTTTACTCCGGCAGGATCGCGTTGGGCTTCGTCGCGTCGCTCGTCGCGCTTCTCTTCACACGGCGCGACGCACGCCTCCTGCGCGACCTCGCCTTCGTCTTCCTGCTCGACGCGCTGCTCTGGAGCTGGACGACCGGCTATATCCGCTACGCGCTGCAACTCGAACTGCTCGCGGGCATCATCTGCATCTGCCTCTTGGCGAAACTGCTCGGCGACGGAGGCGTGCGCGCGCGGAGTTTGAAGTTAACGCTCTCCGCAATCGTCGTCGTCGCGCTCGCGGCGCAGGGAGCGCTCGCGTGCTACTACGTCTTGCGGACGGAGTGGGGCGGCAGAGAGACGTTCGTCAAGCGACCGAGCGCGCACCTGAAAGAGAGCCTCTATTACTTCCGCGACCGCTCGATCACGAAATACCTCACGGCGGAGCAGCGGGCGCGCGTCGCGGACGTGGGCGTGTGGATCGGGAGCGGCATCAAAAGCTCCGCGCCGGAGATCATGCTGCGCCCGGACTTGCCCGTCATCGGCCTGCGTGAGGAGAATTTTTTCGCGACCGACGAGGCGCGCGCCGGTTTCGCCGCGGCGGTCGCGCGCGCCGGGGGAAAGAACATGCGCTCGCTCTGTCTGGTGGACGAGCTGCCCGCCTGCCGCGAAGCCCTCGCGCGCCACGGCTTCACCGTCACGGGCGAGTCCGCCTTTGTGCTCCCATACTTTTCGCTGCACAACCTGATCACCTTTCACCTCCTCGAAGTGGCGCCCAGAGACGGCGGCGCGAACGCCGGCGGCTGAGCCGAGCGGACGATTGGCCGACAAGTCACCAACGCTTACATGAGAATCGCCTACTTCAGCCCGCTCAACCCGCAGCCGTCCGGCATCTCGGACTACAGCGAAGAACTGTTGCCGCACCTCGCCGCCGGGGCGGAGATAGATCTCTTCACCGACGGCTTCGCGCCGACGAACGACGCCGTCCGCGAGCGCTTCAAGTTTTTCGACTACCGCGCCGAGCCCGATCAACTGAAGCGTCTCAGCGAATACGACGCCGTCGTCTATCACATGGGTAACGACCATCGTTACCACGCCGGGATTTTCGACGCGACGCGCGCCTTTCCCGGCGTCGTCGTGCTCCACGACTTCGCGCTGCAACACTTCTTCCTCGGTCTGGCGCGCGCGCGCGGCGACATGAACGTGTACCTCGACGAACTCGGCGCGTGCCACGGCAGGCGCGCCCGGGCCGAGGCGGCGGAGAGTTTGCGGTGCGACGCTGAGCCCGCGTGCTACGCGCAGCCGCTCGCGTTCCCGCTCAACTGCGGACTCGTGCGCGACGCGGAAGGCGTCATCGTCCATTCCGAATGGAGCCGCACGCGACTCGCCGCCGTCGCTCCCGCTACGCCCGTCGCCGTCGTCAACCATCACGTCCTTGCCGAACCGACTGAACGGCGCGCGGCGCGAGTGGCGGATGGCGAGAGGCGCGTCGTCGAGATCGCTTCGTTCGGTCACGTCACGTCGGAGAAGGGCGTGGGGCGCGTGCTCGCCGTGCTTGCCGCGCTCAAGGACGAACACGAGTTCCGCTTCACGCTCGTCGGCGAGCCTGACCACTTCGACGTGCGGGAGTTGATCCGCGCGCACGGTTTGGAGGATCGCGTCCGCGTGACCGGCTACGTCCCGCTCGCGGAGTTCAAGGCGCGGCTGGCGGCGTGCGACATCGCGATCAATTTGCGCGAGCGCACCGTGGGCGAAACTTCGGGCAGCGTCTGCCGCGCGATGGCCGCCGGGCTGCCCGTCGTCGTCTCGAACGCCGGCTGGTTCGCCGAACTGCCCGACGACTGTGTGATCAAGATCGACGCGGGTGACGCGGGCGACGCGCAACTGCGCGCCTATCTAGCGCAACTCGTCGCGGACGAGAGTCTACGCCGACGCATCGGCGAGAATGCACGCCGCCACGTCTCCGCCGCGCACGCCATCGAGCGCAGCGCTGCGGGCTACCTCGCGTTTCTCCGACGCATCGTCGCGCGCCGCCCGCGGCGACGATTCGTCTCAGGCGTCGCGGCGGAGTTGGAGGCGTGCGGGCTGCGCGAGGAAGACGAGACGATCCTCAGCGGCGTCGCCGCCGAAGTGGCGCGGCTCACGCCCGCCTTGGTCTCAGACGTGGAAGCAGGGCGGGAAGGGTGAACGAGCGCCACGCGAGGCGGGGGGGGGCAGCGCGTCAGTTTTTCGACGGCGGGTGTGGCTTGAACAAGCGTCGGAGCAGCCCTGAGAGCCACCTCAGGGCGTTATGAAAAAAACTTTGCGCGGGGGGCGGCTCGCCCGCCTGCGTCGTCGCCTCCGCTTCGAGCGCGGTGAAGAACTGCGTCGCCGTCATCTTCGCCGCGCCCTGGATCATCCGCTGCCCGACGCTGGCGAGCGTGCCGCCCGCCTGAAGGTCGCCCGCGTATTTGATGACGGTCAACTCTTCTCCGCGCGCTTCCAGATCGAGATCGCCCGCGCCCTTGACGAAGCCGGGCTGCCCCTTGCCCTCGACCGTGATGCGGTAGTGCTCCGGCGCGCGCACGTCCTCGATCCTGACCGTGCCCTTGAACACGCCCTTGATCGCCCCGACGCCCGCGCGCAGCGTCGCCGCGTAGCTGTTCTCGCCCGTCCGTTCCAACTGTTCGCACCCCGGAATGCAACGCTGCAACACCAGAGGGTCGAGCAGCGCCGCGAAAACTCGCTCGCGTGGTGCGCGCAGTTCGTGTGTGCCTTCAATCTTCATAAAACAGAGGTCAGAGATTAGAGGTTAGAGATCAGTTGATGACAGTCGGCTCAACCTGCGTGTCTGACATCGCGCCTACGTCGCGCGCGACGCAGCCTGTTCGATGGCGCGGCGCGTGTGGACGCGTGCGAGGTGTTGTCGGTAGTCGGCGGAGGCGTAGAGATCGGAGTTCGCGTCGATGCCGTCCGCGGCGTGCGTGGCGGCATCGTTGATTGTCTGGGCGTCGAGTTGTTTGCCGACGAGCGCCTGCTCGACGCCGGTGGCGCGGTAGGGTTTGGCCGCGACGCCGGTGACGCCGACCGCCGCCGAGCGGCACGCGCCATCCGCGCCGCGCGTGAGCTGGACGGCAACGCCGACGACGGCGAAGCCGGAGGCGGGGTGCGGGACTTTCTCGTAAGCCTGCCCACTGTGCGCGGGCGGCGCAGCGATGCGAATCTCGCGCAGTATTTCGCCCGGCGCGAGCGCGGTCGTGAGCATGTCGAGGAAGAAGTCCGCGACCTTGATCGTGCGCTCGCCTTGGCTGCTCGCGGCGACGAGTTCGACGTCGAGGGCGAGGGCGGCGGCTGTCCAGTCGGCTGCCGGGTCTGCGTGTGCGAGGCTGCCGCCGATGGTGCCGCGGTTGCGCACCTGCACGTCCCCGATTGAGGCGGCGCACGCGGGCAGCAGCGGGCAGATATCTTTCAGCCGCGCAGAGGATTCAAGCTCGTAGTGCGTCGTCATCGCGCCGATCAGAATCAGACCGCCGTCTTCGCGGATGTACGAGAGGTCGCGGATGCGACCGATGTCGATGAGCATGGCGGGCTGCGCGAGCCGCAGCTTCATCGCCGGGAGCAGGCTGTGCCCGCCCGCGAGAATCTTCGCGTCGTCGGCGTGCGCGGCCAGAAGCGACAGAGCCTCGTTGAGCGTCGAGGGCGCGGCGTAGTCGAACTGTGCTGGAATCATTTCAACTCCAAAAGACGTGAACCGTAAATCGTGACAAGTGACGAGCAAAACCAAAACGTCTTCTGCTTACCTGTCACCTGTCACGGTTGACCATTTACGATCCGCCAGACGTTCTCCGGCTTGATCGGCATGTCGAGGTGGCGGACGCCGAAGGGCGAGAGTGCGTCGACGATGGCGTTGACGATGGCCGGGGTTGCGCCGATGGTGCCTGCCTCGCCGACGCCTTTGACGCCGAGCGGGTTGACGGGCGTCGGCGTCTCGGTGCGATCCAACTCAAACCAGGGGATCATGTGCGCACGCGGCACGGCGTAGTCCATCAAAGTGCCCGTGACGAGCTGACCCTGTTCGTCGTACACGACCTCTTCGTAGAGAGCCTGCCCCAAAGCCTGCACGATGCCGCCGTGCACCTGACCTTCGACGAGCATCGGGTTGATGACCTTGCCGCAGTCGTCCACGGCGACGTAGCGCGTGATCTCGACACGACCCGTCTCGCGGTCGATCTCGACGCAGCAGACGTGCGTGCCGAAGGGGAAGGTGAAATTCTTGGGCTCGAAGAAGTAGGTCGCTGACAGACCCGGCTCGGTGTCGGGCGGTAAATCTTTGGCGATGTGCGCGGCGAGCGCGATCTCCTGAATCGTCAGATGCCGCTTGCCGTTCGTCTCCGGCTCGGGCAGCGCGCCGGCGGGCGCTTGGCCGGCGGGCACGACGGGCTCTGGCACTTCGCCGCTGCCTTCGCCGACGGCGGCCTCTTTCGCCTCGGCGAGAGAGTAGTGACCCGCGTCGAAGTGCAGGCGCGCGTCGCCCGCGCCGAGCATGTGCGCGGCGATCTTGTGCGCCTTCTCTTTGAGCTTCTCGATGGCGATGAAGACTGCCGTGCCGCCGACGGCGGTCGCGCGGCTGCCGAACGTGCCGATGCCATACTGCACGATGGACGTGTCGCCGTGGATGACGGTCACGTCGTTGAGGTCAACACCCAACTCGTCCGCCGCGATCTGCGCGAACGAAGTCTCCTGACCCTGACCGTGCGGCGAAGCGCCCGTCAGGATCGTCACCTTGCCCGTCGGCTCGATCCTCACGGTTGCGCTCTCCCAGCCGCCCGCGGGCATCGCCTGCGAGGGGCCGAGCGCGCAGATTTCGACGTAGGTCGAGACGCCGACGCCGACGATGCGGCCTGCGTCGCGTGCGCGCTGCTGATTGTCGCGCAGTTTCGCGTAGTCGCAATTCTCTAAAGCCTTCGCGAGCGCGCCCTCGTAGTTGCCGCTGTCGTAGAAGAGTCCGGTCGCGGTCTTGAAAGGAAACTCTTCGGGCGCGGGGAAATTCCGGCGGCGCACTTCGACCGGATCGAGTCCGAGTTCGTCGGCGACCATGTCAACGGCGCGCTCGACGACATAGGTCGCTTCGGGACGCCCCGCGCCGCGGTAGGCGTCGGTCGCCATCTTGTTGGTGAAGACGCCGGTGACGTTGATCTGGATCGCGGGAATCTTGTAGCAGCCCGAGAGCATCAGGCCGGTGAGCGTCGGGATGGCGGGCGTTAAGAGCTGATGATACGCGCCGAGGTCTGCGAAGACGTTGTAGCGCAAGCCCGTGATCGTCGCGTCGCGGTTGAAACCGATCTCGATCTCGCCCGTCTGACCGCGACCGTGGATCGTCGCCGCCATGTTCTCGCGCCGCGTCTCGATCCACTTGGCGGGCTGGCCCAGTCGCATCGAAATCCAGCCGAGCAGCGCCTCCTCCGCATAGACGTTGAGCTTTGAGCCGAAGCCGCCGCCGACTTCGGGCGTGATGACACGCAACTTGTTTTCGGGGATGCCGATCATGATTGCGACCTGCGTGCGCATGAGGTGGGGAATCTGCGTCGAAGACCAGAGGGTGAGTTCCTGCTCGCCCGGATAGTAGCGCGCCAGCACGCCGCGCGGCTCCATTGCGACGGGCGCGAGTCGCTGGTTGATGATGCGCTGCTTAATGGTGTGATCCGACGCCGCGAGCGCTGCCTCGATGTCGCCCTCGCCCGCCGTCAACTTATAGGCAACGTTCGAGCCGAACTGTTCGTGAATGACGTCGCCGCCGTCCCGCGCGGCGGCTTCCGCGTCAACGACCGCCGGCAACTCCTCGTAGTCAACCGCGACGAGATCGACCGCGTCGCGCGCGGCGTAAGGGCTCGTCGCGACGACCGCCGCGATGGGATGACCGACGAAGTAAACTTTGTCGCCCGCGAGCACGCGGTGATCCGGCACCTTGAGATCGGGCAGCGCCGCCGCGCACGGGACGGGGCCGATTCGCGCCACGTCTTTCCCCGTATAGACCGCGACCACGCCCGGCGCTTGCAGCGCCTCGCTCACGTCAACGCCCGTCAGCAGCGCGTGCGCGTACATCGAGCGCACGAAGGCGACGTGCAGCGTGTCCGGCAGGCGGATGTCGTCCACGTAGTGACCGATCCCCTGGATCAGTCTCGGGTCTTCCGTGCGCTTCACGCGCTGGCCGACGTACTTACTCATAAGACCTCCGAAGCCGTGACAAGTGGACGGTGACAAGTGACAAGGAAAGCGGATCGCTTGACTTGCTTATCACTCGTCACTTGTCATTCGTCACTTTCTGAGCGGCGTACTCGACCGCTTCGACGATGTGCTGGTAGCCGGTGCAGCGGCAGAGGTTTCCTTCGAGACCGTGGCGAATCTCTTCGCGCGAGGGGCGCGGGTTGCGCTCGATGAGCTGCGCGGCGCAGACGATCATGCCGGGCGTGCAGTAGCCGCACTGCAAGCCGTGCCGCTCCCAGAAACCTTCCTGCACCGGGTGCAGTTTGCCGCCCTGCGCGAGCCCTTCGATGGTCGTCACCCGCGCGCCGTCGGCCTGGACGGCGAGCACGGTGCAAGACTTGACCGCCCGCCCGTCGAGCATGACGGTGCACGCGCCGCAGAGCGAGGTCTCGCAACCGACGTGCGTGCCGGTCAGGCCGAGCACGTCGCGGAGGTAGTGGACGAGGAGCAGGCGCGGCTCGATCTCGTGCGCGCGCTCCACGCCGTTGACGCTGACAGTTGTTTTCATGCGAGCCACCTTCATTGAAGCCTGAGCCGGGGCGAGGTGAATTTGTCCGTGCGGGGGCTTCGGTGATTTCGGCAGAGAAGAGAACTAAGGCGTTGCCTGGGCGCGAACGCTTCTATACCAAATCTGCGGGCGAGTCAACGGCGAAGTTGGCGCGCTACGACAAACCGCGGCGCGTCTGCTATCATTCTGGTGTCCCCCGAAAAACGAGTTCGCCCCCGCTAGTTTGCTCCAAGACAATTTATAGTGAGGTGTGCCCGCCATGAGCTTTCTCAAGTTGCGACCTTTCGTCTTCCTGTCACTGGTACTCATCGCCCTGTGCGCCGCGCCGCGCGCGCGACGGGGTGTCATCGCCGCGCGCGCCGACGGCGATCCGCAGAAGTCAACGCCGAGCGCGCGCCAGGGTCAGCCCGCGGCCATCCACGGCTTCGACGTGGCGAACCTCGACCGCACGGCGAACGCCTGCACGGACTTCAACGCCTTCGCCAACGGCGGCTGGATGGCGAAGAACCCGATCCCGCCGGCTTACTCCCGCTGGGGCAAGTTTGAAGAGCTGACAGAAAAAAATCAGGAGGTGCTGCACAACATCCTCGAAGACGCCGCGCGCAACCACTCGGCGAAGCGCGGAAGCCTTGAACAGAAGCTCGGCGACTACTACTCGTCGTGCATGGACGAGCCGCGGATCGAGTCGGAAGGCTTGCGCTCGTTGGAGCCTGAGTTCCAGCGCATCAACGCCGTCAAGAACGGGCAGGACCTGCAGGTGCAGATCGCGCACATGCACGAAGAGGGCATCCGCACGTTCTTCGGCTTCGGCGCGGCGCAGGACTTCAAGAACGCGCAAGCCGTGATCGCGCAGGCGTCGCAGGGCGGAATCTCTCTGCCCGACCGCGACTACTACACAAGCGACGACGAGAAGTCGAAGCAACTGCGCGACGCCTACGTGCGCCACGTCGCGCGGATGTTCGAGCTGGCGGGCGACGCGCCGGATGCGGCGGCGAAAGAAGCGAAGACGGTCTTCGACATCGAGAAGCATCTGGCTGAGTCGTCGAAGACGCGCATCGAGCGGCGCGACCCCGAAGCGAACTATCACAAGATGACCGTCGCCGAGTTGAACGAGGCGACGCCGCACTTCGACTGGGCGCAGTATCTGAACCGTCGCGGTCTCGCGAACGTCCACGAGATCAACGTCGCACAGCCCGAATTCTTCAAGGCGTTGGACAAGATGCTGACGAGCGTCTCCGTTGACGACTGGCACACGTACCTGCGCTGGCACGTACTCAATCAGTCGGCCCCGCTGCTCTCGTCGGCGTTCGTCAAAGAGGATTTCGATTTCAACGGGCGCACGCTCACGGGAGCGCAGGAACAACTGCCGCGCTGGAAGCGTTGCGTGGCAGGCACGGATCGCGCGCTCGGCGAGGCGCTGGGGCAGTTCTACGTGCAGAAGGCTTTCACGCCGCAGACCCGTGAGCGCGCGCGCCAGATGGTGGCGAATCTGATCTCGGCCTTACGCGATGACCTCTCGACCATCTCGTGGATGAGCGACGAGACGCGGCAGAAGGCGATGGCCAAGCTCGACGCTTACATGCAGAAGATCGGCTACCCCGATAAGTGGCGCAACTACGAGGCGCTCGACGTGACGCGCGGCGCGTACATCGAGAACGTACATCGCTCGAGCGAGTTCGAGATCAAGTACAACCTGGGGAAGGTCGGCAGACCCGTGGATCGCACGGAGTGGGGCATGTCACCGCCGACCGTCAACGCCTACTACAACCCTTCGATGAACGAGATCGTCTTTCCGGCAGGGATCATGCAGCCGCCCTTCTTCGATCCGCTCGCTGATGATGCGATCAACTACGGCGGCATGGGCGCGGTCATCGGTCACGAGATGACGCACGGCTTCGACGATCAGGGCGCGCGCTTCGACGCTTCAGGGAATCTTTTGAACTGGTGGACACCCGCCGACTTCAAGAACTTCCGCTCGCGCACGGACTGCGTCGTCAACCAGTTCAACGGCTTCGAGGTCGAGCCCGGTCTCTTCGAGCAGGGCAAACTCGTCGTCGGCGAGTCGGTCGCAGACCTCGGCGGCTTGACCATCGCGTACCGCGCGTTCGAGAAGTCGCAGGCGGGCAAGCCGAAGAAGCTGATTGACGGCTTCACGCCGGAGCAGCGTTTCTTCCTCGCGTGGGCGCAGGTCTGGGCGGGCACGATCCGACCCGAGGAGGCACGCAATCGCGTCAAGACCGACCCGCACCCGCTCTCGCGCTTCCGCGTCAATGGCCCGCTCTCGAACATCCCGGAGTTCGCCGCCGCGTATCAATGCAAGGTCGGCGACCCAATGGTGCGCACGCCCGATAAGCGCTGCCAAATCTGGTAGCGGGCACGGGCGTAGGCGACCGAAAAAAGATAACGGGGCATCAACCTTGACGCCCCGTTTCATTACCAGGGCGGCGTGGTTGTGCAGACAGCCCGCCGCCCTCTCTCTTTGGTGCCGAGACAAGCCGTATCATCTCGGATAGACGGCAGGTTATATGGAAAAATGAGCGTAAAACATCACGCCCTTATAGGGCGTATAATTAGAGTTGGGTGACTATTGAGTCTTATGCGATTAAGCACCATTATCTTAGCTTTGCTTGGGCTCTCATTCTTCGGCACGGGCGCGGCTTACGGTCAGCAGGAAAAGCCCAAAGACCCTTGCTCTGATCTTCGCTTCATGCCGCTCTCAGATGAAGCCCCGACCGTTACCGCAACCGACGTGCGAAACCTACCACAATGTGTTGCCGGAAAATTCATTCGGCTCGTTGGTATTTATCGCATCTCTTTTGAGAACTCGGACCTCTATGACCCGACAGGCGACGGAGGTGGAGCATGGGTAACATTCGACCCCTTCTATTCCGCCGTCAAACGTTGCAGTGACCACAAAGCTTTGCGCTTACTAGACCGGAAACACGGTGGCACATTCGGCTTCGTCGCGATGGGCATCCTTCGTGGGCCGGAACCGCCTAAGGATGTCGATCCGAACTTGCCGGCATGGTTCCGGGAGCGTCTAGAACAGACGCCACGGACGCCACTCGGGTACGGTCACATGAATGCTTGGCCCAACGAGTTCCAGGTGATTTGCCTCGAGGAGGTTGTCTTCTTCTCCGGCGATGGCTCGCTATTTGAACATCAGAAACCGGATGTAAGGAAACGAATCTTGGAATGGTATGCCAAGGATCACTCGCCTTAGCCGCCGCCAAACAAGTCATTGCAGCGGACTCGCCGCACAGCGTTGTCTTCATCGGAAGTTGCGTGAGTGGCTCGCCGCTGATGCCGGGCGTTCGGCGCCTTCTGGTTACTTACCTGAAGAATGAACTGTAGAATTCCAACAGCCTTTCTATCGCTCATCATTCTGCAAGCCATTCATTCGGCTGAGGAGTTCATCTTCGAGTTCTATGAGAGATTCCCTCCGATGAAGCTCCTTTACCAAGATGCTCCACTTCTAGCCAAACCTGCCTTTGCAATATCTAATGCCTTATTATTCCTCGCCGGATTGATCTGCTTCTATTACTGGGTGCGGCCTGCGAGGAAAGGGGCAAGAACGGTGGTTTGGGTGTGGATTGTTCTGGAGTCCGTCAATGTCATCGCTCATTTCGTTTGGGCATTCTTTATCAGAGGATATAACCCCGGATTGGCGACAGCGATTCTGTTTATGCCCGTGCTGATCTACCTGAGCCAGTTAATGAGGCGTGTTTCATCGCCAGGCGTCGCCGAACAACTCATTCAACCCGACCGGAATTAGCATGTCTCTCATCGTCAACTTGTCCGTGCCGCAGTTGTCTCCCGGCGGGGAAATTCGGGCGTTCGGCTGCATCATCTCTGAGAATGAGGAGGACGCTTGAGCGTCATCGTCAAGGCTGTGATCATCGGCATGTTGGTCATGATGGCCGGGACAATTCCGCGTAACCTCATCTTTGTAGCCAATCTGCGATACTACCCGAACTTCCCCTGGGCAGTGCCGCTCGTGGCTTTGTATTTGTGGTTCTTCTGGCGATACCTGAGCGGCGCGGGTCCTCCTGAATCAACGGCGGAGGAACGACGTGTCAGCCTTCGCGCCAACCGCATTTCGCTCCGCGCGTGGGCGTGGTCATTACTCGCCGGCGGGCTTGGCATCGTTGCCTTAGTCATTGCGCTTCGTGTGGCGAATCGGATGGTCATGCTGCCTCAACAGCAACTTCCCGATCTTACGGGGGTGCCGAAGTTTACCATCCTGTCTTTGCTGCTGATGGCTGCTCCTGTCGCTGGCATCGTCGAAGAAGCAGCGTTTCGCGGCTACATGCAGAGACCCATCGAGCGGCACTACGGGCTGGCTGTTGCGGTTTTGGTCACGGGGACGATGTTTGCCGTCGCTCATCTGGACTTCACGCTGGTTCTCTGGCCCTACTATGTGGCGGTGGCTGCGATTTACGGCACCGTAACGTATCTGACAGAGTCAATTTTGCCCGCCGTCGTACTGCACACGAGCGGGAACATTTATTCGAATATTGATTTGTGGCTGCACGGTCAGGCGGAATGGCAAGCCTCGTCGCGTGCGTCCGAGCTAATCTGGACGGCCGGCACTGATGCGCCGTTCTGGGTGTCGGTCGTTGCGCTCTTGATTGTCGGAACTGCGACAGCGGGGGCATTCTTCAAGCTCGCACGCGCGGCTCGGAGATCGCCAGCGCGCGCTGTGTAGTTCTATCGACGGGCAGCCGAACAGGTCATTCAACCGGAAAGCGAATAGCGCGGCTTTCAACGTGAACTTGGATGGTTTCGAGGTTGTCTCCGCGCCCGGTTAGATACTGTGTTGCGAGTCAAGCTATTTTCGCCCATTCAGGATCGAACGGCTTGCCCGTCTTCAACACCCCATATGCGAGATGGATGAGCTTCCTCATTGCCGCTCCGATGACACTCATCTTGCTCTTGCCCCGCCGCCGCAACCCCTCCGCCCAAGCTTGAAAGAACGGACTACAGCGCAAGGCCGTGATGGCCGGAAAGTAGAGTGCCTTGCGCAGCCGCGCGTTACCGATCTTCGAGAGTC
>JBJMGS010000145.1:0-8882 GCA_045807785.1 Pyrinomonadaceae bacterium | reverse complement strand
TTTCGTCGCTCATTCATGGTTCCTTATGTTCAAAATGTCCGCGCCGACATCGTTCGATCAAATTGCGGCGTGGTCTGATACAATTCCGCGCGCAGTGTCGGGGCATATTCTAGCCGATACCTGGCTCCGCGTCGTTATACGTGCCGCGCGGCGGCGGCGTTGCGTCGTGTAGCTATGAGGGGTGGACGGGGCGGCCGTGGAAAAGATAGTCGAGTGCGTTCCTAATTTCAGCGAGGGCCGCCGGCCCGAAACGCTGGCGCGTCTGGTCGCGGCGGTTGACTCGGTCGGGGGCGTCGCCGTGCTCGACACGCACGCGGACGCGGATCACAACCGCTCGGTCATCACCTTCGTCGGCGAGCCGCGCGCGGTGGTCGAGGCGGCGGTGCGCGCGGCGCGCGCGGCGGTCGAGTTGATCGATCTGCGGCAACACACGGGGCAGCACCCGCGCGCCGGCGCGTTGGACGTGCTGCCGTTCGTGCCGGTGCGCGGCGTCACGCTCGAAGACTGCATCGCGCTCGCGCACGAGGCGGGCGAAAGAATCTGGAACGAACTAAAAGTCCCCGTCTATTTTTACGAGAGCGCGGCGCGCAAGCCCGACCGCGTGAACCTGGAGAACGTGCGGCGCAAGGGCTTCGAGCAGTTGCGCGAAGAGATCGGCACGGCGCCGGAGCGCGAGCCTGATGTGGGCGACGCGCGCGTGCATGAATCCGCCGGGGCGACGATAGTCGGCGCGCGTTCGTTCCTCATCGCGTACAACGTCAACCTGCGCACGACCGACCAGCAGATCGCGCGGCGCGTGGCGGCGGCGGTGCGCGGGCGCGACGGCGGCCTGCGCTATTTGAAGGCGCTCGGCTTCGCGCTGCCCGAACGCGGCTTGACGCAGGTCTCGATGAACCTCGTGCGGTTCGAGCGCACCGAGCTGCATCACGCCTTCGAGGCGGTCAGGCGCGAGGCGGAGCGCTGGGGCGTCTCGGTCGCGGGCAGCGAGATCGTCGGGCTCATCCCGCAAGCCGCGCTCGACCGCGCCGCCGAGTACGCGCTGCGCCTCGAAAACTTCTCGCCCGACGTCGTCCTCGAAAACCGCATCGCCGCCGCGCTCGAAGCGAAAGAGAGAGACGCGCGGACGCGCCGACGCGGAGACGCGCCGAAAGAAGACGCGCAGGCGGAGGGGCGAGAGGACGCGACGACGGAAGGCAAAGAGACGACGAGCATGGGCTATGCGTCCGCCGTGTCGGGCGACGCCGTGCGCGCTTCTCTGGTCGTCCCGAAGGCGCGTCCGCACGTCGCCGCGTCCGAGCCTCCGATCGAACTCTCCGGCGACGTGGCGGGCGGCGGGGCGGCGGCGGCGCGGGCAGCGGCGTTGGCGGCGGCGCTCGGTGAGATGGTCGCGCACCTCGTCGAGCGCAAGGGGGCGCAGGAGGACGCGGCGGTGGAGGCGCGCGAGGCTTTGCAGGAGTTGACGGAGTTGCGCGCGCGCCTGACCGATGCAGTTGACGAGGACGAAGCAGCGTTCGCCGAAGTGCTCGGAGCGCGAAGGATGCCGCGCGCGACCGAGGAAGAGCGACACGCGCGGGAGAATGCCGTCGAGGCGGCGTTGAAGGGCGCGGCGAATGTGCCTGCGGAAGTGGCGCGCGACGCCGTGCGCGTGGGCGAGATTCTGGAGACGCTCGCGGAGCTGGGCGACCCCGCTTGGCTCTCGGACGCATGCGTCGGCGGGCAGCTCGCGCTCGCCGCTGTCGCGGGCGCGCGCTACAACGTGCTCGTCAACGTGCGCGCGTTGGCGGATGAGGAGTTTGCGTCGGAGCACCGCGCGCGCGCCGACGATCTACTTGAGCGCGCGCGGGAGATCGCGGCGCGCGTGGAAGAGTTGCTGGCGGAATCGATCAGGTGAACACTATGGGGAATTTGCACGAAGGGAACGGGCGCGAGCGGCGTGAGGACGAGCGGGCGCGCATCCTGCTCGAAGCGTGGTGGGAGGGGATGTCGGGCCGACACACGGCGCGCGTCACGGACATCTCGATGGGCGGCTGCTTTGTCGATACGCAGAACGTGCCCGCCGTTGGCGAGGTCATCGTCTTCGCCATCAAGCGACCGACGGGCGGCTGGCTGGAGCTGCGCGGAGAGGTCATCGCCGTCGAGCCGAGCGTTGGCTTCAGCGTGAGCTACAGTTTTCTGACGGACGAGGAGCAGCAGGAACTCAAGCGGCTGGGGACGATCTGATTGAACGGCGCGCTGTCGGGATAACGATGAAGGGTAATCGCTCTGCGCGTCCAATTGGGGCGGATGAAGTAAGTCTCTAGCGGTCGTCGCGTCGCCAGGGGGCTCTGCCGCGCGACAGGTTCAGAATACTCATCGTCGGAGTCAGAAAGCTGCGGAGGAGTTTGATTTTAAGCTTGCTACTACCCTTCCTCTCGATCCGGTTTTTCAAGACATATTTATCAACGGCGTCTTCCCCGACGAGGACTGCCGTGCCGAGCACCGGCGTGACCACCAGATCGACGTATGCCATGGGGCTATGACGCGGCTTGGGCAGCAAGCCCACGTTGCCGATGTCGGCTTCACTGAGCGGCCCTAGTTCAAACTGCGTGCTCCAAACGGCAGACCAGGCCATGGCCTTCAAGCGGCTCTCCCAATACTTTTTTGACTTGCCGAATGTTTGCCTGCCTGCCCGGTCGCTGTTGGTGACAAAAATCCTTCCCGTGAGTCCGCCCTGCAAAGGGTGCGCGACATAATTCGTCACAAAGCTGTTCCCGTCATCCCAGCCACGGAGATGCTTGACCGTCCGCGCCCAATCGCGGAAGAAGGGGCCGCCGAGCTGCGCGCGGGTGTGCTTCTGTGCGAGCACACGATACCCGTGCTGAAGGCCGAGAAATTCAAACGACTGGCGCAGCGCCGGCTCCCAGTGGAAGTTTCCTTCATCCTTTTGGTGAGACGGCTTCTCCACTTCCTGGGAAGCCCGGACGCACGCATCATCAACCCCACGCTCTTTCACCGATGGTTCGGCTTCAACGGGCAATTCCTGACAACTGTCGTGTGCGTGATGAGCGGAGTTGTTAAATTTAGTTTCCCGCCCCTGCGCGCTGGCGCAAGCACAGCCTAGGAACACAAGTAAGATGGATAAAAGTATTCTCAAAAAGTTTGACCGTTGAAGATTTTTCTTCATCAGCAGGCGGCGGCGAGTGTAGAAGCTCCAGTCGCTACAGTGGTGAGTGGTATGACGGTTGTTTGATTGTCACAAGCCAAGCGCCTGACGCCTTGCGATACCCTCTCTGATTCAAGAAGCATGAAAGGGAGCGTGATGGCAGTTCAAGCTTGGTGTCGTCGCCTACAGGTGCTTGCGCATGAAGGTGACGATCTTCCAGCCGTCGATGTACTTCCAGGGCGACTCGCCGAGGGTGTAGTGGCCGCAAGGGAGCCAGACCACGTCGAGCGGGTGCCCGGCTCTGCGCACACTCTCGATGAGATCGCGTGAGAGTTCCGGGATAAAGGTCAGGTCGTAGCGCGCGGCGATGAAGCGGATGGGGCGCGGCGGGAGTTGTGAGAATCTGTCGGCGTAGGCGAGCGGGCTCACTGGCAGCCACGCCTCGCGCAGTTCTTCGAGCGTGATCGAATCGGCAATGCCGGCTCGGACGTGCGCCGTCGAGATGCCGCGCCACGCCACGTCCGCCACGTAGCCGGAGACGTGGTTGAAGACGCCGGTCTTAAGCTCCGGCTCGTGCGCGAAGGTGAGGAAGCCGATGCACGAGCCGATACTCGTGCCGACGAGGCCGATGCGCTCGTAGCCACGCCTGCGGAGCCAACTGATCGCCGCGCGCGTGTCGAGCACCGCCTGCCGCATCGACTGGAGCGTGCGCCCGATGTTTGAAGAGACGAGGTGCTCGGCGCGCTCCAACTCCGGCGGGCGGCGCTCGTCATGGTAGGGCAGCGTCAGGCGCAGCGCCGCGATGCCGAAGCGGTTGAAGACGCGCGCGAGCGAGACGTGGCTGTGGGGCTTGGCGTTCCATTCGGGGAGCACCACGACGGCGCGTCGCGTGTCGTTCTCTTTGCCGGTGAGGGTCTGTTCGGGGAAGAAGCGCGCGCGTGCGGTGTTGTTCTCCGGCGAGGGCGTCTGGATCGCGCTCGTCCACGTCAGTACGTCATCCACGAGCCGGAAGTCTGTGACGGAGGGCAGCGCGTAATAGTCCGGGCTGTGCGCGACGGCGCGGCGTGCGTAGTCGAGGACGACGCGACGCGGGTCGTCGCCGTTCGTGTGCTCGGCGATGAACTCGGCGCCCCACTCGAAGGGGCGCACCGTGCGATTCGTGTCGCGCGTCGCGAGCCGGCGCTCGCGGGTGTGCATGTAGCGGACGATCAAAGCTTAGACGAGACTCCTGAGAAAAAGTTTAAGAGGTTATCGTAAAGGGCTCGGCGCGCGAGATCAAGAAGGCATGACGCGTAAAAAAGCCCGCCGCGCGATTCAACGCGCGGCGGGCTTTCGTCGTGTTGCGGGAAGGGCTGCGGGCTCGATCCGCCGCCGGTATTTACTGGCAGCCCGCGATCTTGAACGCGCCGATGCGCGTGCTCCAGTTGAACGAGCCGTTCTGCTTGAGGTACTCCGTCGTGTACCACATCGTGCAGTCGTCAATGGGATCGACCGAGAGACTGCTGTAGTCGCCCCAGCGCGCGAGCGTCGCCTGTTGCGAGCCGCCGCCGATGACGATGGTCGTCTCCGTCAGGCTCATCGTCCCCGCCGGGTCGGTGGGGTTGCGCGCCGTGAAGTAGATCGAGGGCTGCGCCGTGCTGCTCGAACGGCTGTAGCCGACGGCGATGTTGCCGACCTTGTCCATCGCGGCGCTGCCCATCCAGCGGTACTGCGTGTCGGGCGCGAACGTGCCCTGCTGGAAGACCGTGGGCGTGCCCGCGGTGACACTGCGCAGCTCGTACCAGCGGATGCCGCTACCCGACGTGCCGCTCGTCGCGATCGAGTGGTTGACGACCAGAGATTCGTGATCGACGAAGTTGCGGTAAGCGAGCCGGTACATCAGACGGTCGGCGAGCGAGTCGAGCTTCTGCGTCGTGCCGGCCTGCGGGACGCAGGTGCCGCCGCCGCAGGCGCGCGTGAAGGCCGCGACGGGCAGGCTGGTCGGCCCCGTCAGCTTCGTGTTGGCCGTGTTCGTCCAATCGACGTGGTACTTCCAGAGGTTGAGCGAGTTCGTGCCGAAGTTCAAGAGGACTTCGGACGCGCCGACGGGCGGCGGGGTCAAGCCGTCCTGATCGGCCGGTAGCACGCCGCCGAAGCTGCTGCTCAACTGCACGCACTGCTGCGTGACGGGGCGCACAACCTGACCGAGGATCGCGGCGCGGTCAATCGCGCAGACCTTCGAGCCGATGAAGGTGCGCCCGCGGCGGAACATGTTGTAGGTGATGTAGTAGGCGTCGGGCCAGACGCCGAGTTTCGGGTAGTCGTTAAAATCCGTGCCGTAGGAGAAAGAGTAGCGGTGCCACGTGCCGGTCGCGTCGGGCGTATCAGAGACGGCGATGCACTGTGTGTAGGGCGTGGCGGAGACGGCGAACTGCGTCATGACCCAGCGGTTTGCCACCTTGTCGTACTGCGCAATCGGGTCGCCGTCGTTGTACTTCTGACAGAGCCCACCGAAACCGCTCCACAGGGTGTTGCCCGCCGCGGGGCCGTAGATGCGTGCGCCCGTCGCCTTGTCATAAACCGCGAAATCTTCATTGACCCACTGCACGTACTGGGTCGCGCCGACCGCGCCGTTCGTGTCCGGGGGGGCTGCGTCGGGCGTGTAGCCGCCGCCGACACCGACGCCGTCGAAGTTAAGACCGGAGACGGTCGTCGCCGCCGAGGGCGAAGTGCCGTTGAGAGCGAGCGCGTCCTGTCCGCCCGTGGTCTGCGCCGGCAGGCGCTTCAACTCGTGTTCCGGGTTGGTGCTGACGTGACGCAGTGGCGTGATCTCGCGCAGCGGTCGCGAAACGTCTTCGTGGTCGGGGCGGTGTAGCTCCGAGTTGCCCTGAGCGCGGGCGGGCGCCGACGCGAGGGCGAGGGCGCCGAGACTGATCAAACAAAGCGAGGCGATCTTCTTATTCATTGCTCCTCCGAGTGGTTGATTGTTGATCGAGGAAGGTCGGCAGCAGGGCGCGACCCGCGTTGAGGTGGGCAAGCTTTTGAGAATTGCTGGAGATGATGGAGGAAAACACTTCAACCCTTCGGGGCTCCGAAAAGCATTAAACGTTAACGAGCGTGCCTTGGCAGCTTGGATGAGTTGTCGGCGCAGGACGAGAATGAATTACTACCCGGCTCCGTAGAAGACCGGGGCAATATAACCGTGACTCGCGGCTAGGACAAGGCTCGGCATAGAAAAAGAACAATTAAATTCTGCTTCCCGGCGCGCCCCAATCGCGCCTGCGCCTAACGCTTCGACGCGCGGGCGCGCTCGCGCATCCGCCGCAGCATCTGCGGCAGAAGGAGCGAGGTCTGTAGGGGCGAGCCCGACGTGAAGCGGCGCGCGAAGGCGCGGAAGAGGGCGCGCGACTGCGGCGTATAGGTGAACCACCAGAGGTCCCCGAGCCGCGCGAGGCGGTTCGTGTGGACGTGCTGCGCGTGGACGAGTTCCAGGAGCCCGGCGCGCCCGTGCGTGCGCCCGATGCCCGACAGCTTGACGCCGCCCCAAGGCGTCTGCGCGATGCCGTGCGTGTATAGCACCTCGTTGACCATCACCGTGCCCGCCTCGATCCTGCGCGCGACGCGTTCGCCGCGTCGCGTGTCGCGCGTCCAGACGCTGGCGGTGAGCCCGAACGCGCTGTCATTGGCGAGACGGATCGCCTCCTCCTCGTCACGGAAAGTCATCAGCGGCAGGACGGGACCGAAAGTCTCCTCGCGCATCACACGCATCGCGTGATCGACACCGTCCAAGACCGTCGGCTCGTGGAACGCGCCCGCCGCCCGCCCGCGCCCGCCGCCCACGAGCACGCGCGCGCCGCGAGCGACCGCCTCGCGCAAGTGATCTTCAACTATGTCGCGCTGCCGCTCGCACGACATCGAGCCGAGGTCTGCGCCGTCGCCCGCGCCCACGTCCTGTCGGAGCGTGCGCGTCATCGCGACGACGCGCGCCGTGAACTGCTCGGCCACGCGCTCGTGCACGTAGCAGCGCTCGACCGAGGCGCAAGCCTGACCGGCGTTGGCGAACGCGCCACACACCGCCGCCGCCGCCGCCGCTTCGATGTCCGCATCTTCCAAAATGATCATCGGGTCTTTGCCGCCAAGCTCCAGCACGCACGGGATCAACTGCCGCCCCGCGGCTTCCGCGATGCGCCGGCCCGTCGCGACGCTCCCCGTGAACATGATCTTGTCCGCGCCCGCCTCGACGAGCGCTGCGCCCGTCCGCCCGTCGCCCGTCAAGACCGAGAGTAGTCCCGTGGGTAGCCCCGCGCGCGCGAACACGTCGGCGATTTTAAGTGCGACGAAGGGCGTCAGCTCGCTCGGCTTCAGGACGACGCCGTTGCCGGCCATCAGCGCCATGACTACTTCGCCGAGCGGGATCGCCCACGGAAAATTCCACGGCGAGATGACGGCGACGACACCGATGGGTCGGAAGAAGACGCGCGACGTGCGACCGAGCAGGCCATACTGCCCGATGTCGATCCGCTCCGGTCGCAACAGCCGCTCAGTTTTCTTGGCGAAGTAGCGCATCAGATCGAGCGTCGGCACCAGCTCCATCATGATCGCCTCGGTCACGGGCTTGCCCGACTCGCGCGAGATGAGATCGGCGACGGCATCGATCTCCGCGAGCACGATCTCACGCGCGCGCAGCACGACGCGCCCGCGCTCGCGATAACTGAGCGCCGCCCAGTCAGCTTGCGCCGCGCGAGCCTGCGAGACCGCCGCGCGCACCTCTTCCGCCGTGCGCAGGGGCACGCGACCGATCTCCTCGTTCGTCGCCGGATCGTAGGAGACGATCTCTTCGCGCGCGCCCTTCGCATCGTGCGTCGCCCGCGCGTCTCGCGTCGTGGTGTTCTCGATCTGCGTCGCCATAAGCATTTCCTTCGACCGTCGGATTATCCCCCGAATAGGGCGCGGTTGGAAGGCTCGCCGAAGGCGCAGGGTTTTGTCAGGCCGGCGCGTCTCCATTAGACTGTGCTTGATTTCATCTTTCAGGAGAAACGTCATGCCCAGACCGCAGCTCAGTGAGTTCATGCGGCGCATGGAGCCCGACTCCGTCGCCGTCATCGTCGCCGCCCCCGAAGCCACGCGCTCGAACGACACGCACTACCGTTACCGGCAGGACTCGGACTTCTACTACCTCACCGGCTTCGACGAGCCGGAGGCGATTGCGGTCGTCGCGCCCGCGCGCGCAGAGGACAAGTTCACGCTCTTCGTGCGCCCGCGCGACCCGGAACAGGAGACGTGGGTGGGCAGGCGCGCGGGCGTCGAGGGCGCGAAAGAGCGGCACGGCGCGGACGCGGCGTTTCCGGTCGCGGAGTTTCGCGAAAAACTCTCGGAGCTACTGAACGGCGCGCGCAACGTCTATTACCGCCTCGGCGTGCGCGCAGACCTCGACGAGACTCTGATCCGTCAGATCGGCGAGATGCGCACGCGCAGCCGGCAGTACACAGCGCCCGACTCGATCACAGACCCTTCGGCGATCCTGGGCGAGATGCGGCTCGTCAAATCCGCAGAAGAGATCGAACTGATGCAGCGCGCCGCCGACATCGCCGCAGAGGCGCACGTCGAGGCAATGAAGGCGGTGCGACCGGGGATGATGGAGTACGAGATAGAAGCCTTGATCGAGTACCACTTCCGCCGGAGCGGAGCGGCGGCTCCCGCCTACGGCTCAATCGTCGGCGGCGGCGCGAACGCGACCGTCCTCCACTACGTGACGAACGAG
>JBJMGS010000144.1:0-11426 GCA_045807785.1 Pyrinomonadaceae bacterium | reverse complement strand
TGCTGGCGAGCGGGACGCGCGAGAGGACGCTCGTCTGGCTGCGCTCGCGCCGCGCCTCATAGCTGTAGAAGAAGAACAGCTTGTCTTTGACGATGGGGCCGCCGATGGCGCCGCCGAAGGTGTTGCGGATGAGGGCGGGGCGCTCGACGCCGCTGCGGTTGTTGAAGAAGTCGTTGGCAGAGAGGATCGTCGGGCGGTGGAACCAGAAGGCAGCGCCGTTGAAGTGGTTTGTGCCGCCCTTGGTGATGAGCGAAATCTGCGCCCCGGAAGAACGCCCGGCCTGCGCGTTGGCGTTGACCGTGGTCACGCGGAACTCTTCGATGGCTTCGGAGTTCAGGCGCAGCACCGTGTTGCCCGAAGGGTCCACGTTGCTGCTGCTGGTCGTGCCGAGCTGGTTATTCTGCTGTTCGTTGATGTCCACGCCGTCGAGCGTGACGTTCGACTGGTCGCTGCGCGCGCCGGCGACGTAGCCCGTGCGGGTGACGCCCGGCTGTAGCGTCAGCAGCGAGGCGATGTTACGCGACTCGAGCGGCAGTTGCGTGATCTGCTGCGCCACGAAGTTGTTGCCGAGCGTGGCGTCCTGCGTGTTGAGCAGCGCCTCGTTCGCGCCGGACGTGACCGTCACCGTCTCGGAGACGTTGCCGACTTCGAGCGTGACGTTGACCTCCGTCGGCTTGGCGACGAGCGCGCGCACGTCCGTCACCGCCGTCTTCTTGAAGTTGGCCGCCTCAGCCTCGACGCGGTAAGTGCCGGGCGGGATTAGCTCGAAGGCATAGACGCCGGCGTCTGAGGTCGTGGCGGTGCGACTGGCGTTGGTCTCCTTGTTCGTCAGCGTGACGGTCGCGCCGGAGACGACGCCGCCCTGCGGATCGGTGACCGTCCCGCGCACGCTCGACGTGCCGGTCTGCGCGTCGGCGACGAAGCAGGTCACGAGAAAAAGGAAGCCGCAGGCGATGAGCGACAAGCCGCGGCTCGTGGTGGGTCTTTCTCTGTACATGCGTTCCTCCAGAGGGGTTGAGCCGCCGGACGCACGCGCCGCTGTCGGCGCGACCGCCCGGCGACGGTGGCGGTTGAGTTCCCCAGGTGTCATGCGCGTGCGCCCCGCGCAGATAGGGTCAAGCGCGAGACGCCACGCGTCTCACGCGCGGGTGCGTATCTCGAAATACGGTGTACGAGTTGCTAAAGACGACTAGCTGCGAACCAAATAAAGAGAGCGGGGCGGCGTGACCATCTGGACTGTCACGTCCGTGAGAAAGATTCGACGAAGAGCCGGCTCGGAGACGAGCCGCCGACCGGGTGAGTTAAGTATGAAGAGTTATGAACGAACCTGTCAGACCCGTGGACGGCGCGCGCATTATCCGCAAAAACGCGCGCCATTGCAAAACATTTATTTCGCCGCCCGACGGCAGGGCGCGCCTTGGGTCGCCCACCGCGCGCCGCCGCGCCTCAATCGACGCCTTCGAGGAGGTGCCCCATCTTCTCTTTCTTCGTGCGCATGTAGTACATGGCGGCGTCCGCCGACTCGACTTCGAGGCGCACGCGCTCGACGACCTGAAAGCCGGCCTCTTCGAGCGCGCGCAGCTTGAGCGGGTTGTTCGACATCAGGCGCACGCGGCACAAGCCGAGATCGAAGAGTATCTCGGCGCACTGCCGGTACTCGCGCAGGTCAACCTCCAGCCCCAACAGCTCGTTCGCCTCCACGGTGTCGGCGCCCTCGTCCTGCAGGGCGTAGGCGCGAATCTTGTTGATGATGCCGATGCCGCGCCCCTCTTGCAGTTGATAGACGACCGCGCCGCGCCCCTCGCGCTCGATCATCTCCAACGCGAGATGGAGCTGCCGCCCGCAGTCGCACTTGCGCGAGCCGAAGACGTCGCCGGTCAGGCACTGCGAGTGGATGCGCACGAGGGTGGGCACGTCCGAGCGCAGCTCACCTTTGAAGAGGCAGACAAACTCTTCCGTCGAGACCAGCGAGCGGTAGCCCGCGATCTTGAACTCGCCGAACTCGGTCGGCAGCTTCGCCACCGAGACGCGCTCGACCGACAGCGTCTCCGGCGCGCACGGCGAAGCCGGACGCCGCTTACCTTGCACCGCCGCGGACTGTTTACATGAAGACATCTTGCTTATCTCCTCGGTAAAGTAATTGGCCGGGCGGAGGAGGCGAGCCCGACGCTGGTTTGCTTCGACCGTGATTCGTCGTCTGCGTGGAATTATAGGTGCATACGGCGGCGCGCGACAAGACGACCCGCGGTTATTAAGGACACGACGGGCACCTCGGCGCGGCGCCCAGACCCCTTGCCGCGACGCGCGAAATACCTTTGTCTCGTCTCCGAACGGGGGTTAAGATATGCCAACGAAGGGAACTGCTCTCACGCCGCGGACGCAGCTAGTTGGGCTATGTCGGAACCTGACATATCGGGCGAAGAGAAAACTCAGACCGCGCCGCCCGCGCCGCGCGACGCGCACGTGCGTCGTCCGGCGCTCGTCTTCATGCGCGGGGAACAACTCGCCGCCCCGATCCCGCTCGAACGCGACGAGGTGACGCTCGGGCGCGCGCTCGAGGCGGACGTGCGCGTCAACGACGCGCGCGCCTCGCGTTTGCACGCGCGCATCCGCACCCTGCGCGACAAGGTGACCGGCACGATCACCTACAGTGTCGCCGATCTCGGCTCGACCAACGGCACGCTTCTGAACGGCGAGCCCGTCAGCGAGTCGGCGCTGCGCGACGGCGACAAGCTGACCATCGGCGAGCACCTCATCCGCTTCGAGTTGCTCGACGACATCGACCGCGAGTACCAGCGCCAGATTCACCGCCTGCTCGCGCACGACGAGCTGACGGGACTCCTGACCAGCAAGTCCTTCTTCTCCGAGCTGCGGCGCGAGGCGGCGCGCGCCGAGGCGGACGGTCGCGCCTTCTGCGTGCTGATGATGGATTTGGATCACTTCAAACTTGTCAACGACACCTACGGTCACCTCGTCGGCAGTCAGACTTTGGAAGAGGTCGGCCACCTGATCACGCGCGCGCTGCGCGTCGGCGACGTGGCGGCGCGCTTCGGCGGCGAGGAGTTCGCCGCCTTCCTCCTCGACGCCGACTGCGAGCAGGCGCTCGTCGCCGCCGAACGCGTGCGCCGCGCCATCGGGTCGCACGCCTTCGCGCAGACGCGCCGCGGTTCACCCGCCGCTGCCTCCGGCGTTGTCGGCGACGGCACCTTCTACATCACGATCTCGGTCGGCGTCGCTGCCTTCCCCGACGACGCGCGCGATCCCATCGAGCTGATCGAACTCGCCGACACTGCGCTCTACCACGCCAAGCATCAGGGACGTAACCGCGTCAGCGCCTTCTGCTACGCGCAGGGCGCGGCGGACGAAGAGCGCCGGACACTACCGCCGCGCCGCGCACAATCCATCATCAAGCCGGAATGACCCCGCCGTTGGGTGAAGTCCGGGTGACGCGAAATTTCCGCAACTTTCGCCCCCCGCGCCGCGTGTAAACGCTCGCGCGGGGGCGGCTTTTTGCGCGCGCGCCAGCGCGGCGGGCGTTCGGTTGCGCCGCCGCCGTGCGCAGGTTATGCTTTCGACTTCGGTAAGCGCGCCGCCGCCCGACCTTGCACGACGATCCCCGACCGAGACGAGCCCCCAGAGTGGAAAAGTGATCGAGAACCTCAACCTTGCGAGCCAGCCCTTTCGCAACCGCGCGCTGCCGTGGACGGTGGCGGTCGTCGTCGCGCTCTTCTCCGTCGCCGCGCTCGCCTACACCTTCAGCCAGTGGCGCACGACGCACCTGCACGCCGCGGCGGTCGAGGCGGACGTGCGCGCCGAGCGCGCCGAGGCTGATGAGTTCAGGAAGCAGGCAGACAGCATCAACGAGTCGCTCACGGACGAGCAGCGGCGCACGCTCGACGCCGCGCACCTCATCGTTGATCGCAAGAACTTCTCTTGGTCGCGCCTCTTCGCCGACCTGGAAACGACGCTCCCGCAAGGCGTGCGCGTCTCGCGCATCACGGTGCGCGACATCAACGGCAGCGGCAGCGGCGCGCGCGCCGAACTCGAACTCGCCGTCGTCGCGCGCACCGCGGCGGACGTGACGAGCATGATGGGCGAGATGGCCGGCTCCGGCATCTTCTCCGCAGACCTGCTAACGCAGACGCCCGCGCCGAAAGGCGAGGCCGGCATCGAGGCGACGCTGCGCGTGCGCTACGCGCCCGTCTCGCGCCCCGCGGCGACGGGCGCGACCGACAACACGGCGACGCGACGCGCGCCCGCGAACGAAGTGGCACGCGCCGTAGTCGCCGCGACGGAGGCGACGCGATGAGGCGCGAGCAGCACATCAGCGAGACGGGCGCGGCGGGGCGCAGTCGCGTCGAGGGTGAGAGGCACGCGCCGGGCGGCGGCGGTGGTCGCCGCGAGCAGGTGATGGCGCGGCTCGCGGAGTTTCGCGGCTCGCGGCGCACGCGCTTCCTCGGCGTGCCGGAGATCGTCGCGCTCCTCATTGCGTGCGCGCTGCTCGCCACAGCCGCCGCGGCTTACTTCCTGCTCTACGTCCCCGAACGCTCGCGCCTCGCCGATCTGGAAAACGAGCGCCAGCGGTTGCAGACGCAAATCCGCTCGGCGGGCGAGAACCGCGAGCACGACCGCAGCACCGCCGACTCGGTCTCGCGCATCCTGCAAACCCTGACGAGCTTTGAGTCGGACGCGCTCGAACCGCGCGAGGCGAGCATCCGCGATCTGATTCAGGAGCTGAACGACAAGTCGAAGCGTGCCGGTCTCTCCCGCGCGCAGTTCTCCTTCATCTATCAGGATGACACGCAGACGGGCGCGGCACAGCAGTCGCAGCAACGTGCGGCAGGGAACTTGGCGGGCACCGCACGCCGACGGCAGAACGTCTTCCCCGCGACCGACATCAGTCTCTCCGTCGAAGGCACTTACGCGAACTTGCGTCGCTTCCTGCGCGACGTGGAGTTGAGTCGGCGCTTCCTCGTCATCAACGGTGTGCAGCTCGAAGGCATCAACGAGACGGGGGCAGATGCCGCCGCCGCGCGCGGCGCGCTCGTCTCTCTACGTCTCGACATGTCCGCCTACTTCCGCCGCAGCGGCGCGGCAGCAGCGACGACGGCTGACGCGAACGGCGCAACCGCCACAACGCGCCGTACATCACAGTAGCGTCTTGTCCTCTCGTCGCGCGGAGAAAGTTGTATGGCACTCTTCGAAGGCAAAACCAAGTCGGAGCGCTACAAGCTGGCGGGGGCGCTCGTCCTCCCGCTCATCGCGCTCGTCCTCGTCTTCAGGATGCTCTTCGCGTCGGACAAGCCGACTCCCGTGAAGACGCCGCCGAAGAAATCGCCCGCGACGCCCACACTGACCGCTGGCGCGCAGCCGACTTCCCCGGCCGGTGACGACGAGATCGCAATGCCGACCGGGATCGATTATCGTCCCGTCTCCTACAACACGCCTGACCCCGCGCGCAACATCTTCGCCTTCTACGTCAAGCCGACGCCGACGCCCGGCGCGGCGAAGGAAGTCGTGACGCCGACGCCGACACCCACGCCGCCGCCGCCCCAGACGCTCGGCTCGGTCCAGCCCGCCAACGTCTTCGCGCGCACGGGCGACTTCACGCTCGAAATCACCGGCGACAAGTTCACGCCGCAGACGCACGTCTTCGTTGACGGCCAAGAGGCGGCGACCACCTTCAAGAGCGCGCAACAACTCTCGGCGGCGATCCCGGCGTCGTTCGTCCAGTCGCCCGGCTCGCGCGCCGTCATCGTCCACACGCCCGACAACGCGCTCTACTCGAACACGCAGACCTTCAACGTGATGCCGCCGCCCGTCCCGCAGTTCACCTTCATCGGCATCTTCGGCACGAAGCGCTACGCCGACAAAGCCATCCTCAAGGCGACGGCGGGCTCAGACCTGCTTACCGTCCAGCGCGGTGACGTCGTCGGCGGTCGCTTCAAGGTGACGGGCATCTCCGAGCGCTCCGTCGATCTCATCGACACGCAACTCAACATCAAACACTCGATCCCCTACACCGACGCCAAAGGCGCGACCGGCGGCGTCGCCCCCCGCGCCGCGCAACAGACCGACGATGACGGCGAACCGTAAGCACAACCCCGTGGACGCACACGCGGGCGAGCGCGGCTACACGCTCGTCGCGCTGCTCGCCGTCATGACGATCCTCGCGCTCCTCATGACGTCAGCCGCCCCGCGCCTCCAGCAGCAGGCGCAGCGCGACCGCGAGCGAGAGGCCATCGCGCGCGGCGAGGAGGTGGCGGAAGCCATCGCCGTCTATACCTCACTCAAACAGGCGCCGCCGACGAGCATGGATCAGTTGCTCGAAGGCGTCGAGCCGTTCCCCGGCGCGTTCAAGAAGATGATGATCCTGCGCCGCGAAGCCGCGCGCGATCCGCTCTCGGAGAAAGGCGAGTGGAAACTCGTGCGGCCCAACGACAGAACCTTCATCGACTTCCAGGCCGCCGTCGCCAAGTACAACAACGGCGTGCTCCCGCCGCAGTTCATCTACAAGAGCTTCACGCCGCCGCAAGCCGCCGTGACGGGCATCGTCGATCTCAAGGGCGACACGGAAGAGGCGCCCGGCGGCGAGGACACCGAGCCGAACGGTTCCGGCCCCTTCATCGGCGTCGTTAGCCGCAGCCGGCGCAAGTCCGTGCTCGCCTACTACGGCATCGAACGCCACGACCGCTGGGTCTTCACGCCCGCCTACCGCTGAGAGTCCGTCGCCGCCGCGCGACGAATCAACACTCATCTGACGATCTCATCCAAGCAAACGTCTCAACATCATCGCTCGCATTCGCGCGCGACTCAGATCAAGTTGACGCGCGTCGCGAGCACGCAAAAAACCCGCGCCCGAAAAATAAAAGTATTGACATCTCTGTGCATAGTGTTTATAAGTCCAATATGTTGTGCGCCGTTTAGCATAGACCACAAGGTCAAAAGCAACACAGCATCTTGTGGTCACAACCAACTCAAACTGAAAAGGAGCGAGAACACTTATGGCAACAAAGAAAGCTGGTGGCAAAAAGGGTGGAGCGAAAAAGGGCGGCGCGAAAAAAGGCGGCGCGAAAAAGGGCGGCGCGAAGAAGCGCTAACCGTTAGACCAGGCAAGGTAACGCAGCAGCAACCTTCACTGGCGCACACAACACTCTGCGGTCTGCATAGACCATTCAAACCGGACGGCGAAGCTCACGAGCGCGCCGTCCAGTTCTTTTATAGCGGTTAGCTATTAGCGATTAGCCGTTAGCTGATCAAGACGGTCGCGCACGGATCACAACGATTGTTCGATTCAACGTCGGTCACTCTCTTCTTTGCTAACAGCTAATCGCTAATAGCTAACCGCTCTCTCATGCTTCACGTCGCGCTCGTCGAGCCAGAGATACCGCCGAACACGGGTAACGTCGCGCGTCTGTGCGCAGCGACGCGCACGCCGCTGCACGTCGTCGGCGTGACGGGCTTCCGCATGGACGACCGCACGCTCAGGCGCGCCGGGCTCGACTACTGGTCTGAAGTGGAACTCCACCGCCACCGCGACCTCGACGCGATGCGCGAAGCGATCCCCGGCGCGCGTCTCGTGTACCTCACGACGAAGGCCGCGCGCGCCTACACGGACTGGCGCTTCACGCCGTCCGACTGCCTCGTCTTCGGGCGCGAGACGCGGGGGCTGCCCGACGAGCTTTTGCACGAAAACTGGGCGAATTGCGTCACAATCCCCCGCCTCAACCCGAAAATCCGCAGCTTGAATCTCGCCACCGCCGTCGCCGTCGTGCTCTACGAAGCGTTGCGCCAGACGCGCGCGTTCTGAGCCTCTCGAACACGTCGCCGCGCGGTCTCCCGCCTCAGCTTTTCCGCCCCCGCGTGTTATCATGTCCGTTTCCCGAGCGCGCGCCGAATCGCGCCGATCTCATCTATGGCAGAGGGACTATGACTGAAGAGAGAAGAGACATACGCAACATCGCCATCATCGCCCACGTCGATCACGGCAAGACCACGCTCGTCGATGCGATGCTCAAGCAGGCGGGGACCTATCGCGCCAACGAGCACATCGTGGATCGCGTGATGGATTCGATGGACCTAGAGCGCGAGCGGGGCATCACCATCATGGCGAAGAACACGTCCGTGCGCTACGGCGACTACAAGATCAACATCCTCGACACACCGGGCCACGCCGACTTCGGCGGCGAGGTCGAGCGCGTGCTGAAGATGGTAGACGGCGTGATGCTGCTGGTGGACGCGGCGGAAGGCTGTCTGCCGCAGACGCGCTTCGTCCTGCGCAAGGCGCTGGAGCTGCGCCTGCCCGTTATCGCCGTCGTCAACAAGATCGACCGGCAGGACGCCAGGCCCGCGGAAGTGGTTGACGAAATCTACGAACTGTTCTTAGACCTTGACGCGACCGACGCGCAGATCGAGTTCCCCATCCTCTACGCCGTCTCGCGCGACGGCGTGGCGAAGCGGAGTCTGGACGACGACTCGAAAACTCTGCGCCCGCTCTTCGATCAGATCGTCGAGACGATCCCGGCGCCGCGCCAGATACGCGACGACTCGCTGCAACTGCTCGTGGCGAACCTCGACTACAACGAGTATGTCGGTCGGATCGCCATCGGTCGCATCTTCTCCGGCGAGATCAAGGTCGGCGACACCGTCGGCATCGCGCGGCTCGACGGTAAGATCGACAAGACGCGCGTCTCGAAGCTCTACGCCTTCGAGGGCTTGAAGCGCGCCGCCATCGAGGGCGCGACGTTCGGCGAGATCGTCGCACTCGCGGGCATCGACGAGATCGAGATCGGCGAGACCATCACGAGCGCGGATAACCCGAAGGCGCTGCCGCCGATTGCCGTGGACGAGCCGACCATCTCGATGATCTTCGGCGTCAACAATTCACCGTTCGCCGGGACTGAGGGCAAGTACGTCACGTCGCGCCAGATCATGGAGCGGCTCGACCGAGAGGTCTTAGGCAACGTCGCCATCCGCGTCGAGCAGACGGAGTCGCCCGATCAGTTCAAGGTTTCGGGGCGCGGCGAGCTGCAACTCGCGATCCTGATCGAGATGATGCGGCGCGAGGGCTACGAGCTGCTGGTCTCGAAGCCGGAAGTGATCACGCGGGTTAAAGACGGCGTGACTTACGAGCCGATTGAGCTGGTCGTCGTCGATTGTCCGGAAGAGTTCATCGGCGTCGTCACCGAGGCGATGGGGCGGCGCAAAGGTCAGATGACGAAGATGGTCAACCACGGCACGGGGCGCGTCCGCATGGAGTACGAGACGCCTTCGCGCGGCTTAATCGGATTTCGCGGCGAGTTCCTCACCGAGACGAAGGGGACGGGGCTGCTGAACACGATGTTTCTGCGCTGGGGCGAGTGGCTGGGCGCGATGCGCGGTCGCTCGACCGGCTCGCTCGTCGCAGATCGCGCGGGCGACTCGACGACTTTCGCGCTCTACAACCTGCAGGAGCGCGGCACGATGTTCATCCGACCGGGGACGAAAGTTTACGAGGGGATGATCGTGGGCGAGAACGCGCGGGCGGTCGATCTCGACGTGAACATCATCAAGGAGAAGAAGCTGACGAACATGCGCGCCGCGTCCGCCGACGAAGCGATGCGGCTCGTGCCCGTCAAAGACCTCTCGCTCGAACAGTCGCTCGAATTCATCGCCGACGACGAACTGGTCGAAGTCACGCCCGAATCTATTCGTCTGCGCAAGCGCGCGCTCGCCGCCAACCAGCGACCGAAGAAGAAAGAGGCCTAGCGCGTCAAACCCCTGGGAGCGCGGGCATCTTGCCCGCCTTGAGCGCGCAAGCGCGAAAACAAGTCGCGCCGTCACTCCATCTCGAGTGACGGCGCGATTTTGTTAAGCGTGCTTCGCACACTTCGGCGGGCAAGATGCCCGCGCTCCCAAGTGAATTCTTAACTGCTTTCTTGATCGTCGTCTTCTTCTTCGTCGTCCGGCTGGTAAACTTCGTAGCCCGTCGCGTCGTCGTAGTAATAACTGCCGCGCTCGGTATCGCGCGGCGGCGCGTCTTCGGGTTTTGGTGTATCATCCGCCTCACGCCCGCTCATCTCGTTCCTCCGTTGCCTAAAGTCTTTAAGCGCGGGGGAATGTTAGCCCGGCGATCTCCAAAATAAAAAGGTGCAGCATGAAGCATAGCCCGTCCCGTCGCGCGCTCGGCGCGTTGTGCGTCGCCCTCCTCTTCGTCCCGCAACTCAGTTTCGCGCAAATCCCGGCGCAGACGCAGACGCCGCCCGCGAAGAAGTTCGAGCTGACCGTTGACAGCATCATGCGCGGCCCGGCCCTCGTCGGCTACCCGCCGCAGGACGTGCATTGGTCTGAAGACAGCCAGCGCGTGTACTTCCGCTGGAAGCGCGCCGATGAGCCGCGCCTCAAGGAGTTGGACTGGTACGTGGTGGGCCGCGACGGCACGAATCTGCACAAGCTCTCGGAGGACGAGGTGAAACTCGCGCCGCCCGCCAACGGCGAGCTGTCGAAGGACAAGACGATGACCGTCTTCGCCGAGGACGGCGACATCCTGATCTACGATCATAAGACGGGCACGCGCCGCGCGTTGACGCGCACGACCGACGCCGAACAGAACCCGCGCTTCACGCGCGACCAGCGCCACGTCTCTTTCACGCGCGCGGGCAACCTCTACGTCATGTCGCTCGATACCGGCTCGCTCGAACAGTTGACCGACATCCGCGCGGCGGGCGCGGGCGGCGGACAGCCGCAACTCGGTGGCGGCGGGGGTGGCGGTCAGCGCGGCGGAGCGGGCATCAGCGCGGCGGTCAGCGCGCAGGGCGGCGGGTCGGATAGTCAGGAGACGGTACGAAAGGAAGAGAAAGAGTTGATCGACGCGGTGCGCGAGCGGGTCGAGGCGCGCGAGCAGCAGGACGCGCGGCGCAAGGCGCAGGAAAAACGAAAACCGCTGAATTTGCCGCAGGGTCAGTCGGTCACGAACCTCGCGCTCTCGCCCGACGGCACGTTCATCGTCGCGACGATCAGCGAGCAGGCCGTGGGCGCACGCAACACCATCGTGCCGAACTACGTTTCGGATTCCGGCTACACCGAAGACATTCCGGGTCGGACGAAAGTCGGAGACGTGCAGGGGCGCACGCGGCAGATGATCATCAACGTCGAGACGGGCGAGCCGAAGCCGGTCGATCACGGCCAGCGCGTGAACGTCGCGCCGCAAGTACAGACGAAAACTGATGGCAACGCCTCCGAGCAGACGCAGCGCGAGCGCGGCGACGTGCAACAGCCGCAACCGCTAGCGCCGCGGCACTCGGCGGAACAGTCGCAGCAGTCGCAGCAGGGTCAAACCCAGACGCAGCAGTCCTCCGGCCAACAGCAGCCGCCGCGCACGCAGACCGAGCGGCAGACCGAGCCGCCGCAGCGCGACCGCGACGTGCAGCTCTTCCAGCTCCAGTGGT
>JBJMGS010000143.1:0-4487 GCA_045807785.1 Pyrinomonadaceae bacterium | reverse complement strand
GTGCTGGTTGTTGTCGTAGTTGGCGACGGGGACGGTGAGGGTGGGGGCGCCGAGCGTCTCGCGGATGAGCGAGAGCGGGAGGCTGCCGCCGAGCGTGGGCATGCGGACGATCTTCTCGGCGGACGTGGACTGCACGGCTTCGACGACCGAGAGCGAGACGGGCAAGTCCATCGGCGTGCGCGGAATCACGGACGTCGTCATCACCGCATACGGCGCGACGCGCGCGCTGCACAGCGGCCACTACGGCAACTGGGCGCCGAACCCCGCGATGCTTCTCGTCAAGCTCCTCTCTTCGATGAAAGACGACGCGGGGCGCGTGACCGTTCAAGGCTGGTACGACGACGTCGTGCCGCTCGGAGAAGCGGAACGCCGCGCCCTCGCGGAAGCCCCGGCTTACGACGAACAGCTCAAAAAAGAACTCGGCATCGCGCGCGCGGAAGGCAATGGTCAGAGCCTGCTCGAACTGATCAACCAGCCCTCGCTCAACATCAACGGCATGGCGAGCGCCGACGTCGGTTCACTCTCGCGCAACGTCATCCCGACGACCGCCACCGCCGCGCTCGACCTGCGGCTCGTGCGCGGCAACGACTTTCGCCGGCAGGTTGAGCGTTTGATCGCGCACGTCCGCCGTGAGGGCTTCTACGTCGTCGAGCGTGACCCGACCGACGCCGAGCGCGCCGCGCACCCGCTCATCGCCAAAGTCACGCACCGCACGGGCGGCTACAACGCCGAGCGCACGCCGATGGACTTGCCCGTCTCGCTCTCGGTCGTCGAAGCCGTACAGTCCACGTCCGTCGAGAAGATCGTCCGCATGCCCACGCTCGGCGGCAGCCTCCCGCTCTCGCTCATCCGCGAGACTCTTTCAGTTCCGACGATCACCGTCCCCGTCGCCAACTACGACAACAACCAGCACGCCGAGAACGAAAACATCCGCCTCCAAAACCTCTGGGACGGCATCGAGACCTACGCCGCGCTCATGACAATGAAGCCGTTCACTATGAATTAATTGCAGAGGAAATTTTTATGTTGCTGCCGATGCTAGGTTTCACCTTAGCCCTCATAATACTCGGCGCATTGGCGACACTTGTCGCGGTAGGCGATCCACTTCACGCACGCCTCGCGCCTTTCGTCGGCTTTATCTGCTTGTTCTCAGGACTCGGCGCATTTCTTCTTTCACTTGGTTTGGCGTTCTTAGGAGGGTTATTTAACGATCTTATCGGCGGGCATTCTCTGGATGCGTTCGGATTTTTCGGTGGTTACGTTCTAGGTGGACTTGGAGGCGCGCTGTTCGGACTTCGCAAAGCAATTCGTCGCCGCTCAAAAATTCCTTTAACGGATTAGCTGGTTATGCCAATACTCATCTCGTCTTGAGAATCCTCCAGATCAACTCGGCGGACACTTTCGGCGGCGGCGAGCGTCACTTCGTCGATCTCTCGAACGCGCTCGCCGCGCGCGGGCACGAAGTCTTCGCCGCGCTGCGCCCCGCGTCGCCCGTGCGCGCACGACTAAATCTCCCTGACGCGAACGTTTTCATGCTTCCCTTGCGCAACTCGCTCGACGTGGCGAGCGCGTCGGAACTTGCACGATGTGCGCGCGAGCGCGAGGTCGAGATCATCCACGCGCACATGGCGCGCGACTACCCGCCCGCCGCCTTCGCCGCGCGCCGCGCGCCGCGCTCGCGCCTCGTCCTCACGCGCCACGTCCCCTTTGCCTTGAATAGCCTACACCGTTTCGCGCTCGCCAATGTCGCGCGCGTCATCGCCGTCTCCGAAGGTGTAGCGCGCAAGCTCCGCGAGCAGCGCATCTTCCCTGCAGAGAGGATCACGGTCGTGCCGAACGGTCTCGACTTCGCGGCATACGATCTCGCGCTGCGCGATTTTGACGGGTCGGCGTATCGTCGCTCGTCTTTGCAGACGACGGCGCGCTGGCTGGTCGGCACGGTCGGCGAGTTGAGCGAGACGAAGGGGCAGGAGGATTTCGTGCGCGCGGCGGCGGTCGTCGCGCGACGCGGCCTGGACGTGGAGTTCCTTATCGTCGGCGAAGACAAGGCGCCCGGCGAGCCGACGCGCGGAAGGATCGAACAACTGATCGACGCGGAACACTTACGCGGTCGCGTCCACCTGCGTGGCTACACGCCCGACCTGCCGCGCCTGCTCGCCGCGCTAGACGTTTACGTCTCGGCGTCGCGCGCCGAAGCCTTCGGGCTCGCCACGCTCGAAGCAATGATCTGCGGCGCGGCGGTCGTGGCGACGGCGACCGACGGCTCGCGTGAGATCATCGGCGGCGGTGCGGAAGGTCGGCTCGTGCCCGTCGGCGACGCGGAGGCACTGGCGGCGGCGTTGATCGAGCTGCTTGAAGACGAGGATGGGCGTGCGCGTCTGAGCGCGAACGCACGCGCGTCCGTGCGCGAGCGTTTCAGCCTTGAGCGGATGGTCGCGGCGACGGAAGAAGTTTATCGTTCGGCGCTAACAGGTAAGGATGAGAGATGAAGGGTGAGGGATAAAGGATGAAAGAGAGCTGACTCGACTTGAGCAGCCATTCTTTCATCCTTCATCCCTTGCCTTCCTACGCCGCTTTGAGTGTGCGCGGGACGTTCTGTCGGTGCGGGTCGTAGTCGCGCGCGAGATACTGGCGCGCAACGTATTTGAGTGTGGCGGAGACGTGCTTGCACTCGTAAGTGGGCTCGTGGTCGCCGCGATAGATGAAGTCGGCGCAGGTGCAGGCGAGCCGCCGCGTCTCCGGGTTGCGGAACAGATGATAGCCCTGCTCGACTCCCGACTCGGAGAAGGCGATCCAGCCGTAAGGCTCCGCGTCGCGCACCTCGATCCGCTCCGAGCGCGCGGCGCGCTGCTCGGCGGGCGTGAATTTTTCGACCGTCTTTAGCTTCTTGCTTCCCATCCGCGTTCGTTCCCTCTCGTGAATTTTCGGCGCGGGCGCGCCCCGGAAAACCGTTTTCGGGAGTGGTAATTTAGATGCCATTTTACCACGCGCGGTTCGTCGCCGTTGACCGTCGCGGCGCGCGCGTGATATGTCACTTCCACGCAAAAAACCTCGCCGCGGTGGTTCTCAAATTCAGACGCGCGTTCAGTCGTTTTTCTGTTCGGCGCTGAGGCTCTTAGGGGAGACAGGTCATGGCTGTCCGGCGCGTGCGCGACATCGAGATGGCTTACGACGAGGCGGGCTCAGGCGTGCCCGTCGTGCTGCTGCACGGCTTCCCGTTCAACCGCACGCTGTGGCGCGAGCAGGTCGAGGCGCTGCAAGGCGCGCACCGCGTCGTCACGCCCGACCTGCGCGGGCACGGCGGGACGACCGGAGGGGGCGAGCCCGCGACGATGGAGGAGATGGCGAAGGATGTGGCAGCGCTGCTCGACGAGTTAGAGATCAAGCGCCCAGTGCTCGGCGGGCTCTCGATGGGCGGCTACGTCGCGCTCGCCTTCTGCCGCCTGTTCCCGCGCCGCGTCCGCGCGCTCGTGCTCGCCGACACGCGCCCGCAAGCCGACAGCGAAGAGGGCAAGCACGCGCGTGAAGAGACCGCGCGGCGGGCGCTTGCCGAAGGGATGGACGTGATTGCCGAGGCGATGCTCCCGAAGCTGTTCGCACACGCGACGTACATGAAAGAGCCGGAGAAGGTCGAGCGCGTGCGTGAGATGATTTTGAAGACCAGCCCCGCGGGCGCGGCTGCCGCCCTGCGCGGGATGGCGCTGCGTCGGGATCAGACCGAGTACCTGCCGAACATCCTCCAGCCGACGCTCGTCGTCGTCGGCAGCGAGGATCAGATCACGCCGCCCGCGGACGCAGAAGTCATCCGGCGCGGCATCGGCGGCTCACGCCTCGCCGTCATCGAGGGCGCGGGGCACGTCTCGAACGTCGAACGACCCGCAGAGTTCAACGGCGTGCTGACGAAATTCCTGCGCGACATTCAGCCTTGAGGATTTAATCATTGATTCAATGTCTCATCGATTCATTGAAACAATGGCGCAATGAATCGATGAGACATTGAATCAATGGAACAAGCCGACTACAAGTACCGCATCGAAGAGCGCGTGCGCTGGGGCGACGTGGACGCGGCGAGCATCATTTTCTACGGCGCGTACATCCGCTTCTTCGAGTTCGCCGAGACGGAGTTGTTCCGCGCGGTGGGCTTGCCTTACGGGCGCATGTTCGACGAGTTGGACATCTGGCTGCCGCGCGCGCACCTCGAATGCGACTTCCGCCGCGCCGCGCGCCTCGACGATCTGCTCGAAGTCTCGGTCTTCGTCGGTCGCGTCGGGACGAAATCGCTGCGCCTCAACTTTGAAGTGCGCCGCACAGGCGAGCCAGACTTGCTCGCCGACGCACACTTCGTCCTCGTCGCCGTCCGCCGCGGCACGTTCGAGAGCGTCCCCGTCCCCGAAGAACTCAAGCGCCGCCTCGCGCCCTACATGCAGCCCGCGCAGCCGAACAGTGAATAGCCACAGAGGGCACAGAGAGCACAGAGAAGAAGGAAG
>JBJMGS010000142.1:0-16665 GCA_045807785.1 Pyrinomonadaceae bacterium | reverse complement strand
GAAAGTCTTCAGCGCCGCGTCACTCGCGCCGGAGCTGCGCGCGCGCCTGTGCATCGCCGGATCGTTCTCCAAGACTTACGCGATGACGGGCTGGCGCATCGGCTACGCGCTCGCGCCCGCCGCCTGGATCAGGTCGATGCTGCTCGTGCAGGGACACTCGACGAGCAACCCGAGTTCGATCGCGCAGGCAGCGGCCACCGAGGCGATGAACGCGCCGCAGGACTGCGTCGCCGAGATGCTCGCCGAATACTCTCGGCGGCGCGAGTGGCTCGTCGGCGCGCTCTCAGAGATTCCCGGCCTGCGCTGTTTCACCCCCGAAGGCGCGTTCTACGTCTTCCCCGAAGTGCGCGGCTGCCTGAAAGGTGCGACGAAGACGTCCGCCGACTTCGCCGAAAAACTACTGACGGACGAACAGGTCGTCGTCACAGACGGCGCGGGCTTCGGCGCGGACGGCTACATCCGCATCTCCTACGCGACCTCGCTCGAACGACTCCAGGAAGGCGTGCGCCGCATCCGCCGCGTCGCCGAAGCCTGCGCGCGTTAAACTCCGCGGCGGCGATTGCCGCCGACACTCATTTAGTTTTATGAAGTACCTCAGACGCGTCCTCCTCTGCCTCACGACCGCGCTCCTCTTCTTCTCTGCTGCGAATTCGACACGCACGCAAGAGACCACCAGTGATTTGCACGTCCAACTCTCGCTCGCGGACGGTAAGACCGTTTATCGCGCGGGCGAGCCCGTTCGTCTCGTCCTTTCCTTCACCGCGGATCGCCCCGGCTACCAGCTCAACATAACGACCTCCCAGGTTCCGACGTCAATCGACGAGATTGTATTGTTGCCCGCCGTTGGCGCGACCCGCTGGCTCGAACAGTATTACGGCGCCAGCCGCTACCTCGACTACACAACCGTCACCGCTCTATCTCCTAAGCCGATTCCCGTTCAGTTAACACTCAACGACTGGGTGCGCTTCGACGAGCCGGGCAGCTACTCGGTGCGCATCAAGACGAGCAGGGTGAGCCGCCCGAAACAGTGGGATCAATCCGCGCCGCCGATCCCGCTGACCACGAACTGGGTGAGCTTCGAGGTGAAGCCAATGAGTGAGGCTGAGGAGGCGAAGGAAGTCAGTCGCCTCTCGGCGCTCATTGACGCCGCAAAGAATCGGCAGGAGGAAGACAAATTCACGGAAGAGTTGTCTTACCTGACGGGCGATCCTTCGACGCGGGAGAAGGTCAAACGATTTCTCAACACAGAGGGGCGATTCGGCAACTACTACGGGAACATCTCGCACGGTCTCTCGATGGCGCGCAACCGCCCTCTCATCATGAAGCTGCTCGAACAGGCGCTGCGCGATCCGGCGGCAGGTGTAACGCACAATCTGCTCGGAACGCTGACGACGATGCGTCTCGTTGAGGAAGACGGCGCGGCATACCCGGTCCCCTCGGGCTGCGTAATTTGGCCCGAAGAGCCGCGGCGCGTGACGGAGATCAAACAAGCTTATGTTCGTGAGCTGGCGGCGAGTCTCGCCTCGCGGACGGGGAAGAGTCTGAGGACGACCGCGATGACAATCCTCATAAACCTGCCGAAGGAGAAGGAGCAGGCGGCGCAAGCGCTCGGCGTCGCGCGCCCCGTTCTGTTGCGCGAGTTCGAGAACCTACACCCGTTCGACCAGGACCTCCTGCTCACCGCCCACTGGGATCAGTTGCGCGACCCCGCGCTCGCCCCCGCGCTCGAACGGATGCTCTCGAAGCCGCGCGGGCCGCGCGATGTAGTGAGCCCCGCCGCCGCGCTCAAGCGCCTGCTCGATCTGAAGCCGGAGGCGGCGCGACCGTTCTTTATCCGCGAGATCGTCGAGCCGTCGCCCCACGCCGAGTTCGAGGTGCTGCGTTCGCTCCCCGACGCGGAACTGCCCGAAGCTGATGCCGCGCTGCTCGAACAGATTCGCGCGCTCGCCCCGCTCAGCCAGCGTGGCGATTTCGTTGACCTCAGGCAAAAGGTGTTGCTCGCCGCGCGCTACGCCACGGCGGCGATCTACGGCGAGTTGTTGGAGATTTACAAGACTTGGGGCGCGAAGTGGCAGGCGGACGTGCGCGGCAGCCTGCTCGGCTACTTCCTCCGCTACAACGAAGCCGAGGCGATCCCGCTCATCGAGCAGGCGCTCGCGGAGTCCGGCTCGGGTCAAGACCACTCGCTCCTGCACGACATGACAAGCGTTAATTTCAGCGAAGGGCTCGACGCGCTGCTGCGCCGCCGACTCGCCGGCGACGATCCGCAGGCGGCGGGTACCGCTGCCTACATTATGTCGCTGCACGGGGCAGCGGCTGACGAAAAGCTGATCGGTGCGCGGCTGGAGCGTTGGTGGCGCGAGTGGAGCCCGCGCGCGGCGGAGCTGGAATCGGGCGCGAACTTGGAGCAGAAGATGATTGAGGTGAATCTCGTCAACGCCCTGCTCGACGGAAAGTCGTGGAAACTGTCGGAGGCTGAAGTGGAGAAGATCAAGCAGAGCTGCCTCACGCAGGGGTGTCGGCAACGCTTCCCGGTCAGGTAGCGACGCGGCTCGCGATTCTATCAGTCGTCATCGGCAATAACGGCGGAGGGCGACGCTCGGTTCGAGCGCCGCCCTCCGCCGTTTCTCATGAGAGTGAGTCGTGCCTTAGTAGATGTTGAAGTTGTAGTCGATGGTCACGTACTGCGAGACCTTGTGGCCGTCCTTCTCGGCGGGCGAGAACTTGATGCGGTGCGCCGCCTCAATCGCCTTCTCGGTCAGGCCATCGGGCAGCCGCGTCACCGCCGCCACGCCCGTCACGCTGCCGTTGGCGTTTAAGACCATGCGGACACGCACCGTGCCGGTGACCTGATTCTTGCGTGCCTCCTCCGTGTAGAGGGGTTCGGGGCGATCAAGGATCGACGCCTTGCGCGTCACTTCCTTCGGGCTGAAGACGCGGTCGTAGTCGGCGCCGCCGCCGCCGCCGCCGGGGCCGCCACCGCCGTCGTGCCGGTCGCCGCCGCCAGTGTTACCGCCCCTGCCGGGGCCGACGCCCCCGCCCACGCCGACGCCGACGCCGCCGCCCGTCCCGCTACCGATGCCGTTACCCGTCCCCGGCCCTGAACTTGTCTCGGTGGACTTCGACTTCGGATCGCCGTAAGGGATGTTGCGCGGATCGGGCGGGAAGAGCACCGGGTCTGCCACGATTGACGCGGGCACTGGCAGGTTCGGATTCTTCACCGTGGGCGGGTGCGGATCGGGAGCGCGCACCTGCGGGATGTCGAGCGAGGCGGGCGGGAGCTTACCCGCCGAAGCGGGCTTGGTCTCTTCGCGTCCGCCGCCACCGCCGCCGTGCGGCTTGTCCTGCTCCGGCTTCGAGCCACCACCCTTGCCCTTGTTCATACCGGCGGTTCCCTTGTCGGGCGTCGGCTGCTCCTTCGGCACTTCGGTCACGAAGCCCTGGAAGTCTAAATCCTCACGCACCTTCGCCAACTCGCCCGATGAACACTGCTTGCCGAAGATCGGCAGAATGTACTCGCACTTGATGCGCGCCCAGTTCGTGCCCGTCGCAAGGATGCCGCCGCCGAGGATCATGATCGCCAGCGCCGCCATCACGCCCGCCGCCACGTTCGGCTGTTTGAGCTGTTTCCAGGTCGCGCCGCCGTAAGCCTGCGCGCCGCGCTTCGTGAAGCCCCACGGGTCGCGCTTGAACTCAGGCCAAGTCAATTGCGACTCGCGCCCGACCTCGCCCAACTCGCGGAAGAGTCGGCTTGTCAGCCCCTCTTCGTTCATGAACGTGAAGTGGAACTCTTCACGCTCCGGATGGACGAACTGCTCCGCGCCCGCCGCCCCCGCCGCGACGCCCGCCGCAGTCACGTCGTCGTCGTGGGCGGAGTTGCCGTTACCCGAAGCCGGGATACTGGCAGGGATGGTCACGGAAGTGGCCGCCGAGCCGTTGCCGCCGTCGGCACGCGCCACGACCTGCTGGGGCGCGACCGCGTCGAGCGACACGGGGGTCGGCGTCGCCCCATTATTGCCGTTTGACAGAGGAGTGCTATCGACCGGGCAAAACTTGAATTGATCAGAAAACTCTTCCTGACAGGTCGGACATTTCTTCATCGCATATCCTCGAAGAGCAAAGCGTCAGCACGGGAACGATGCCGGAAACTTCGATCCCGCCCCGGCGTTAGCCGGCGGGAGGCTCTCGGCGAAATCATACAATAGTTAACTTCAATTAGCTAAAAGGTAATGTGCCGCCCGCGCACAGCGCACGGAGTCACGCTGCTTCGATGCGTGGCGGCGCGCGATGGAAGCCTCCCGCCCGTCCCGTTTTTATCAATAATTTTCCCCGGTTTTGTGCCGTGCCTGCCCGCCGCTCCCGCCCGCGGTTTGACGCCCCCGCGAGCCCGCCCTAGACTCTCGCGAGGCATCCCGCCCGAGCCCCTGCGTGCATCAAACACGCATCAGCGCGTCGCGCCGACACGCGCATCCAGCGGGCACGGCGCGTTTCGGGTCAACAGAAATCGAGCATGAATATCCTTCAAATTTCCGCGCCCCGCTTCAACGCCAGACTCTTCACCCTTGTCGTCGCCCTTGCGCTCGCCTGCCAGGCGGTCGCGCCGGCACGCGCGCAGTCGCCTGCGCCGGAGCCGCGCCGCGAGCAGTTGCTCAATGGCTTGCGGCTGCTGATCGTCGAGCGACCAGGCGACGCGAAGGTCTGGATGAAGCTGCGCGTCCACAGCGGAGCTGCCTTCGATCTGGCGAACAGGGAGGGGACGATGGCGCTCCTCTCCGACGCGCTCTTCCCAGACCCCTCGACGGCGCAGTACGTCTCCGAAGAGTTGGGCGGGCAGCTCGACGTGCGGACGACTTACGACGCCATCGACGTCACGCTGAGCGGCAACGCCGCCGAGTTCGACCGGCTCGCCGAGATGCTGCGCAACGCCTTCGTCCAGATGCGCCTCGCGCCGGAAGACATCTCTCGACTGAGAGAGGCGCGGCTCAAAGCCGCACGCGACGCGCAACAGAGCCCCGCGCAACTCGCCGACAGAGCCGCGCGCGCGCGGCTCTACGGCACACACCCTTACGGTCGCCCCGTCGGCGGCACACCCGAATCGCTGGCTCGCATCGAGCGCGGCGATCTCATCTTCGCGCGTGATCGTTTCCTCAGCCCCAGCAACGCGACGCTCGTCATCATCGGCGGCGTCGACCGCTCGCGCGTGATGCGGACGTTCCGGCAGTTCCTCGGCTCGTGGCACAGGAGCGACGCGATCCCGCCGGCGACGTTTCGCCAGCCTGTTGCGCCAGACCCGCGCACGCTCATCGTCGCCACGCCCGGCACGCGCACGGCGGAAGTGCGGATCGACGCGCGCGGCGTCGCACGCTCAGACCGCGACCGCGCCGCCGCGACGCTGCTCACCTCAATCGTGCGCCAGCGCTGGCAGGAGGCGACGAGAGAAGCGAAGCCGACTTCCCTCTTCGCCCACCACGAGTCGAATTCGCTTACGGGCACTTTCAGTTTGGGCGCGAGCGTGCCCGCCTCCGCCGCCGCGTCCGTCGTCGAAGCGGCGCGCACAGTGCTGCGCACGCTCGCCGCCGCGCCGCCCTCCGCCGCCGAGATCGAGAGCGCGCGGCGCGAAGCGCTCAACACAGACGAAACTCGCCGCGCAGACCAGTTCCCTTTCGCCGACGCGTGGCTCGACTCAATCACCTTCAACTACGACGCCGCGTCTGACGCTCGCGCCATGCGCGACGTGACCCCTGCGGACTTGCAGCGCGTCGCCGCGCGCCTCTTCCGCGACACACAACTCGCGACGGTCGTCGTCGGCGACGCAGCGGAGCTTCGCGCGTCGCTCGCGAATCTCGAAGGCGGGATCGAAGTCGCGGGCGCGCAAGCGGCGACCCCACCAGCGACGCCCACAACGACCCGGCCCACGCCGCGCCGCCCGTAGTCGAAACGCCAGCAAACAGCAAGAAGACCGCAACCAAGCCGCGCCACCCATTCGGTTACAGTGTCGAAGACAACAAGTAAGCAGACAACTCCGGGCGAGGCAGAGCGCGGTCGCGAGCACGCCGAGCGCGTGCGCTCGATGTTTGCCGGCATCGCCTCGCGCTACGATCTTTTAAACCACTTGTTGTCGGCGAACACGGATCGGCGCTGGCGCGCGCTCGTCGTCCGTCGAGCACGCGCGCAGCTATGCACCGGCGCGCGCGCGCTCGATGTCGCCTGCGGCACGGGCGATCTCTCCCTCGCCCTCGCCGAAGGCAGCGGCGCTTCGGTCACCGGGCTCGACTTCTGCCGCCCGATGCTCGATCTCGCCGCCGACAAGACGCGCGCTCGCGGCCGCGCGATCGAGTACGTCGAGGGCGACGCCCTGCGCCTGCCCTTCGCCGACGCGACGTTTGCCGTCGCGACCATCGCCTTCGGGCTGCGCAACCTGTCGGACGTCGAAGGCGGCCTGCGCGAGTTGTTCCGCGTCTGCGAGCCGGGTGGTCGCGCCTTCGTGCTGGAGTTTTCGCACCCGGTCGTGCCGGGCTTACGCGCGCTGTTTGATTTTTACTTCTGGCGGGTGCTGCCGCGCATCGGCGGTCTCCTGAGCGGCTCGCGCGGCGCTTACGAGTACCTGCCGGATTCGGTCTCGCGCTTCCCGGATCAGCGGCGGCTCGCGGTGCTGATGCGCGGGGTCGGCTTCGAGTCGGTCGAGTTTGAAAATTTGACGGGCGGCATTGCCGCCCTCCACGTGGGCACACGCCCGCAGGCTTCGTAGAGTTCAGCCCGGTCGTGCCAAAGATTTTAGGCACGACCCGCGACGCAGCCCGGCGGGCTGGCGTTCGTTACGCGGCGCTGAGGTTGTCGGGGCCAACGCGCTAACTTTCCACGCCAGTCCTCCGGGCTGCATCTATCTGCCCGAAGCGTGAATCGTCAATCGCAAATCGTAAAGCGAGGGTCTGCCTCACGCCCGCGCTTGAGCGCCGAGGTTCAACGGCAAACTCATTTTCTTCCGACGATTGACGATTCACGATTCACGATTCACGCCTTTTCAGCTATCATCCGCCACGTAGCTCTTCCAATCCGAACTCTTTAGTCACAGGCTGCCCTGAAGATGAAGCACAGGCTGCTTGAGATCGCGCGCCGCGTCCTGATTCTACTGCTCGTCGTGTGGACGGTCGTTTCGCTCGTCACCCTGCTCATCGAGCTGGTGCCGGGCGATCCGGCGGTTGCTATCCTCGGCGAGCAGGCGACGCCCGAACAGATCGAACAGTTCCGCCGCAAGCACGAACTCGACCGACCGGCCTTCTTCTTCACCATCCCGCAAGACGACGCGGGCTCGCGCCACTTCCGCTGGCACGGCTGGCAGAATCGCTACGTCGATTACTGGCGCGGCATCCTGCACGGCGACATGGGCAAGTCGTTCCGCACGGATCAGGACGTCCGCGAGATGATCTTTGATCGCTATCCGGCGACGATCCAGCTCGCCGTCGCCGCGCTCATCGTCGCCGTCGCCATCGCCGTCCCGCTCGGCGTCCTCGCCGGGCGCAAGCGCGGCACGCTCGCCGACAACGCGCTCTCCGTCACGGCCCTCGTTGGCATCAGCGTGCCCGGCTTCGTCATCGGGCCGCTCCTGATCTACGTCTTCTCGGTCAAGCTCGGCTGGCTGCCGCCCTTCGGTCGCGAGTACCCGGAGTCAACCATCCTGCCCGCCGTCACGCTTGGCGCGGCGCTCTCGGCGCTTTTGACGCGCATGGTGCGCGCCTCCGTCATAGATGAGTTGGGCGAGGACTACGTGCGCACGGCACGGGCAAAGGGCTTGGGCGAGCGGTCTGTGCTCTACAAGCACGTGCTCAAGAACGGACTCATTCCGGTCATCACGGTGCTCGGCTTACAGCTCGGCGTGCTGTTGGCGGGAGCCATCGTCACCGAAAAAATCTTCAACTGGCCCGGCGTCGGGCTACTGCTCATTGACGACGGCATCAACAAGCGCGACTACCGGCTCGTGCAGGGCTGCGTCCTCGTCATCAGCGTCACCTACATCATCGCCAACACGCTGACCGACATGGCGTACCGCTGGCTCGATCCGAGGATTAGAGTCTCTTGATTGCGGAATGCGGAATGCGGATTGAAAAACAAGAAAGCGTGGCGCATTCCTTCTCTTTGAATCCGCAATCCGAAATCCGCATTCCGCAATCGACATGAACCGTCTCGCCATCATTGGCTTCGTCATCGTGGGTGTCCTCCTCGTCGTCGCGCTCGGCGCGCCTTTGATTGCGACGCACGACGTGGGCCTGCCTGACATACTTCACCGCTACGACGCGCCGTCGGCGCAGCACTGGCTGGGGACGGACGCGACGGGGCGCGACATCTTCTCGCGCGTCATCTACGGCGCGCGCATCTCTCTGCGCGTGGGCGTTGTGGTCGTCACCGTCTCGACGGTCGTCGGCACGATCATCGGCGCGCTCGCAGGCTACTACGGCGGCTGGGTTGATCGCGTCGTGGCGGGCTATCTCTTCAACGTCATTCTCGCCTTCCCCGGACTCCTCCTCGCCATCGCGATGGTCGCCTTCCTCGGCGCGGGGATCAACAAACTGATCTTCGCGCTCTGCGTCATCGGCTGGGTCGGCTATGCGCGTGTCATTCGCGCGCAAGTTCTGAAGGTGCGCGAGTACGACTTCGTGCAGGCGGCGCGTGCCTTGGGCGCGAGCGACGCGCGGCTTCTCTTCCGTCACATCCTGCCGAACGCGATCCAGCCGCTGATCGTGCAGGCGAGTCTCGGCATGGCGGGCGCGGTGCTCTCCGAGGCGACGCTCTCTTTCCTGGGTCTCGGCGTGCCGCCGCCCGCGCCTTCGTGGGGCGTGATGCTCGAAGAGGCACGCGATCTCTCGACGCTGCAAGCCGCCCCGCACGCACTCATCGTCCCCGGCGTGGCGATTGCGCTCACCGTCCTCGCCTTCAACTTCATCGGCGACGGGCTGCGCGACTACCTCGACCCGCGCCAGCGCAGGCGCTGAACATGCCTCCCGCCGAGCTCACAACCGATGAAACTCAAACCGCGCCGCAGGTCGCACGCGGCGGAGCGTCGGGTGACGGCGACACTGTAACCCGGCGCGGCGCAGCCATCGTCGCACGCAACCTTTCGAAAACTTACCCGGTCTCGTTCGCGCGCCTCAAAAAATTCTTCCGGCGCAAGACCGCCGCCCCGGTCGTGGCGCTTCGTGACGTGACGCTCGAAATCCGCGAGGGCGAAATCTTCGGTCTCATCGGGCGCAACGGCGCGGGCAAGACCACCTTCGCTAAGATCATCGCGACGCTCGTGCAGCCGACCGAAGGCACCGTCAACGTGCGCGGCTTCGACAGCGTGCGGAACGAAGAGCGCGTGCGCGCGCAGGTCGGCCTGGCAAGCGCAGAGGAGCGCAGTTTCTACTGGCGTCTGACCATCGAACAGAACCTGCTCTTCTTCGCGCGTCTCTACGGCATGGACGACCAGCTAGCGTGCGTGCGCATAAAAGAACTGATCGCGCTCTTCGAGTTAGAAGAACTCGCGCGCAGACGCTTCGGACAGCTCTCGACGGGCAACAAGCAGCGCGTCAGCGTCGCGCGCGCGATGCTCGCAGACCCGCCCGTGCTGCTCTTAGACGAGCCGACGCGCTCGCTCGACCCGATAGCCTCCGCCGAGACGCGCGCGACGATCAAGAAGCTCGCCGCCGGGTCGCCACCCAAGACTATCCTCCTCACGTCGCACAACCTGACCGAGATCGAGGAACTCTGCCACCGCGTCGCCGTCATCAGCCGTGGACGCATCCGCGCCCTCGGCACGCCGCAGGAGTTGCGCTCTCTACACAAACCGACCGAGCGCGTGCGCCTGACCGTGCGGCACGTGACACGGCAGAGACTCGACGACGCCCTCGCCCCGCTCGCGCTCGAAGAAGTCGAGTCGCGCGCAGACGGGGACGCCCTCGTCGTCGAGTTCACGCGCGTGGCTGAAGACGCGCGTCTCGACGCGGCGCTCGGCGCGGTTCGAGAGGCCGGCGGCGAACTTGTCTCGGTCGAATCCGAGCGCGCGACGCTGCTCGAAGTGCTCGAAAAATATGAGCGAGAGGAACGTGCGGAAGATGTTGAAGGTCACGCGGCGGAGGCGCGCACATGAAACGGGTCACACTGTTGCTACGCCGCGCGCGCGCATTCGTCGTGCGGGATTTCCAGCTCGCGTTGAGCTACCGCTTGCAATTCATCTTGCAGGTCTTGCAGGTGCTCTTCGCCGTCACGACGCTCTTCTTCATCTCGAAAATTTTCGCCGGGGGCGTCGTCACGCGCTACTCGGAATGGAGCGATCCGCTCGCCGCCTGGATCATCGGGCTCGCGTTTTTGAACTACTTCATGACGGGCTTCTCCAGTCTCGCCACGGCCATCCGGCAGGAGCAGATGCAGGGCACGCTGGAAGGCGTGTTGATGACGCCGGTCAGCGTGCCGACCTTCATCGTCTCAAGCTCGGCTTACGACTTCGTCAGCGCGACCTTCTTCTCCGCGCTCTATCTCTTTTTCGGCTGGGCGTTCTGCGGCGTCGAATATCACGGCAACTATTTTCTCGCGCTCCTCTTCCTCGTCTCGACGACGCTCGTCCTCGCGTCGCTCGGCATCCTCTCCGCGAGCTTCGCCATCGTCTTCAAGCGTGGTGATCCGTTCGGCATCCTGCTCGCCACCGGCTCGACGCTCTTCTCCGGCGTCTTCTTCCCGACGCAGCTCATCAGCGAGTACGCCGGCAGCGCGATGGGTCGCGTCTCCCGAATCCTGCCCGGCACCTACGGGCTCGACGGCCTGCGCCGCGTGCTCATCCAAGGTCAAACCTTCGACCAGGTGCGGCAGCCGCTCTTCACCCTCTTCGCCTTTCTCGTAGTTCTCTTCCCCTTCTCCGTCTGGGTCTTCAGCCGCGCCGTGCGCCGCGCCAAGCGCGAAGGGAGTCTGATTCAATACTAGCTGTTGGCGATTAGCTTATAGCTGTTAACCAGAAGCGTTGGACATGCCTCCCTAGCTTCGACCGTCGAAGTTGATTCGATGAAACACGGACGCTACATTACACAGGCTTGGCTAACAGCTAATCGCTAATTGCTAACAGCTTCGTCATGCTCGTCTGCTACACGCCACGCTACTATGCCGACATCGGCGAGGGCCACGTCTTCCCCATCAGGAAGTTCGAGCTGGTCTGTCAGAAGCTTCTCGCGGAAGGGACGATTGCGCCGCGTGATCTCTTCGAGCCGCAGCCCGCCGCGCTCGCGGACGTGTTGCTCGTCCACACGGAGGATTACGTGACGCGCCTGCGCGCGGGGAGTTTGACGCCGCGCGAGCTGCGGCGACTCGGCTTGCCGTGGTCAAAGGCACTCGTGCGACGGTCGTTCCTCGCCGCATCGGGGACGATCAACTCGGCACGGTTCGCGCTCGTTGACGGCGTCGGGTCTAATCTTGCGGGCGGGACGCACCACGCCTTCGCAGATCACGGCGAGGGCTTCTGCGTCCTGAACGACGTGGCGATTGCGATCCGCGCGCTCAAGCGCGATGGATTGATTGAGCACGCGGCGATCGTTGATCTGGACGTGCATCAAGGCAACGGGACGGCGACGATCTTCGCGGACGACGCGTCGGTCTTCACCTTCTCGATGCACGGCGCGAAAAACTACCCGCTCTTCAAGGCGCGCTCGACGCTTGACGTGGAGCTGCCGGACGGGACGGGTGACGAGGAATATTTGCGGACGCTCGCCGAGAATCTGCCGCGCGTCTTCGCGCACGAGCCAGACATTGTTTTCTACCTTGGCGGCGCAGACCCTTACGTCGGCGACAAGCTCGGTCGGCTCTCGCTCTCCATCGCGGGCTTGCGCGCGCGCGACGAGTCGGTGCTCAGCGAATGCAAGGCGCGCGGCGTGCCGGTGGCGACCGTCATGTCGGGAGGCTACGCGGCGAAGATCGACGACACGGTCGAGATTCACTGCAACACGATCCGCGCCGTGCGCGAAATCTTCGCACCGCGCGTCGCCGCGCATCAGCTATAATTCGCGCGCGTCGTCAGAGTTAAAGCTAGCAGCAGTTTTTGGGATGAGAAAAACCTGGAAGCTCATCAAAGTCGCCGTGCTGGCGCTCTTCGCCGGCCTCGTCCTGCTGTTGATCTACGAGGTCGTCACGTTCCCGCGCGTGTGGCGTCTGAAGGACGCGAACCCGGCGACGACGGCGATGATCGAGACTCGCGCGGAAGAGGCGCGCGCGCGGGGCGAGGAGCCGCGCCGCGTGCAGCAGTGGGTGCCGCTCGAACGCATCTCGCAGAACCTCTGGCGCGCCGTCATCGCGGGCGAGGACACGAACTTCATGGCGCACCACGGCTTCGACTACGACGCGATCCAGAAGGCCTGGGAGCAGGCGCAGAAGGATGCGGCGAAGGAGGCGAAGGAGGCGGGCGAGGATCAGTCTTCGTGGATACCGGCGATGCCCAACTTCAAGCGCGGCGCTTCGACCATCACGCAGCAACTCGCCAAGAACCTTTATCTCACGACGGAAAAGTCTTTCGTGCGCAAGGCGCGCGAGGCGGCGATCACTTACTTCATCGAGAAGAACCTCTCGAAGCGGCGCATCCTCGAACTCTACCTAAACAACATCGAGTGGGGCGACGGCGTGTACGGCGCCGAGGCGGCGGCGCGCACCTACTTCGGCAAGTCGGCGGCGAACCTCACGCCGCAGGAAGCCGCCTTCCTCTCGGCCATCATCCCGAACCCGCGCACCGAGTTCAACCCGAAACTCCACCCACAGCGCGTCGCGCGTCGCCAGCGCATCATCCTGCGCGGGATGCCTTACGTGAAAATTCCGTAAACGGCTGCCGTTCAGTACCGCCTGCGGTACTGACAAGACAAACACTCGGAGGGCTGCGTCGCGAAACGCAGCCCTCCGAGTGTTGAGATGTGCAGTCGTTAAAGCGAGAACTCGCGTGCGAGGTCGAGTTCGACTTTGCGCATCTCGAAGCGTCCGCGACCGATGTTGCCGCTCTTCCCGATGGCGAGCATGACGAAGTAGTCGCGGGTGAAGAGCCGGATAAGTACGCTCACGTCGTCGAAGCCGAGGACGACTTCGTTGACCTGACCGAGACCGATGTCAACGCCCGCGCGCTGTGCGGAGCGAACGAGCGTGGTGAACTCGGTCGCCGCCACGTCGAGGTTGGCCTCGCGCGCCTCACTCGTGAGCACCTTCTCGACGGCGATGCCGTCCATGCCCATGATGAGCGCGCCAGTCGCGCCCTCGGTGCGCTCGATCATTTTTTCCAGCGTCTCTCTGAACACGGCGCTTAGTCCTCCTCCCTCATCGGGGGTCGATCCGAAGTGGGACGTGCGACGGGCATGGTGCCCTGCGTATCGGGCTGCGTCGGGGGCTGACCCTGACCCTGACCGAACGGCGGCGGCGTGTTCGACTGCGGGTTGCCGAGCGGCACGGGCTGCGGGATGGTCGTACTGCGCGTGCGGTCGGTAACGGCGCCAGCCACCGGGCGACCGTTGTAGTCGGGGCGGTAGATGCGCGGCGTGATGAAGAACAATAGCTCGTTCGTCGTGCGGTTCGTCGCGCGGCGCTTGAAGAGGTTGCCGATGACGGGCAAGCCGCCCAGGCCCGGCGTGCGGTTCTGCGTCTCGCCCTCGCTGTCGGCGAGCACGCCGCCGATGATGGTCGTGCCGCCATCCGGCACAAGCACTTCGGTCTGCATCCGCTGCGTGTCGATGCCGGGCGTGCCGAGCGAGTTGGTCAAACTCAGGTTGACCGAGTTGTTCTCCGCCGTGATACGCAGCACGACTGTGCCCGCATCGGTGATCTGCGGCGTGACCGAGAGGCGCAAAGGCACGGAGATGAAGGTGGTCGTGAAGACAACGGCGCCAGACCCGCCGGTGCCCGTCTGCGGCGAGACGACCGGAATCTGTGACCCGGACTCGATCTGCGCCGGGCGGTTGTTGAGCGCCGTGACGCGCGGCTCGGCGACGATCTTCGCCTGACCCTTCGACTCCGCTGCGGTGATGAGCGCGCTGATCTGCGCCGTGCCGATGAGCCCTGTGGTCAAACCGATGACGGTGCTCGGAGCGTTAGCGCCCAGGGCGCGCGTGGGGGCGATGTTGATGCCGTTCGGGACACCGCCGGGGATGAGCGTGGATTCGGGGAAGGTGCCCTGCTGACCCGAGCCACCAGGCAGTTGCGAGCCGGGCACGGTCGCGAAAGAGCCCGCCGCGCCGTTGCCGGTGTTCAAGATCAGCGACGAGATTTGCACGCCGAGGTCGCGGCTGAAGTTGCGGTTGGCGATGACGATGCGCGTCTCGATCTCGACCTGCGGTTCGGGCTGATCGAGCAGCGAGACGAGCTGTCGGATCGATGCGATGTTGTCCCTCACGTCGGTGATGATGAGCGTGTTGCTGCGCCCGTCAACCTCGACGCTGCCGCGCTTCGAGAGGCGTCGCGCGACGATGGGGAGGATGCCCTGATCGCCGCTCTTGCCTGTGGAGTCGCCGCCCGAGCCGCCCGAAAAACTCTGGTTGCTGGAGCCACCAGAGAAGCCGCCCGTCGAGCCGGCGGCTTGCGCCAGCGTGCCGACGGCGCGCGCGTAGTTGAGGCGGATGAACTCGGTCACGAGTGGCGCGGCGTCGAGTTTCGCCTCGCTGATGATTTTCTGGTTCTCTGCTTCCTCGGCGAGCACCTTCTGCGTCGCGACGCGCAGGATGCTGCCCGTCACTTCGATGCCGAGCCGGTTGGCGCGCAGGATCGAGTCCAGCGCGAGGTTCCAGGGAACTTCCGTCACGTTCACCGTGACGGGCACGGCGCCGACCGACGAGTCGATGATGAAGTTCACGCCGTACTGCTCGGTGATGTAGTTGAGAATGTCGCGGATGTCGGCGTTGACGACGTTCAGGTTGATCGGTTCACCGATGAAGCCATACTCGCCGTAGTGTTGACCCTGCGCGTTCGGCGCCATGTTGCCGGCCTTGGCAGGGTCACTGGGACCTATGACAAGGGGGGTGGGCGTCGTGACAGGCCTGGGTGTTGGGGTCGTCTGCGGCTCGGAGGCGGCGGGTGTTGCCGCGGCAGGCGTCAACTCGACGACGAGATCGTTCGACGCGAGGTAAGAGCGCTCGCGCACGGGCTGGCGCAGCGCGACGATGAGGCGCGCGACGGGGCTGCCCGCCGGCGTCTTGTCGCAGCGCACGCTCATGCTCGCCACGAGCGGCGAGTCGGAGAGATACGAAGAGGAGAGTTTGGCGGCATCGACGCCGGGCAGCTCAACGAGCAGCGTGCGCTCGTCAACGCGCTGGACGCTGTGAGCGAGCGGCGCGGTTCCCGTCACGGTGATGCGCGTCGCCGAGCCATCGACAGTCGTCCGCACGCCGGTGGCGAAGACGCCTGCGGGCCGCACGTCAGCCAGCGCGAATGTGTTGAGTTGGCAAAGCAAGAAGAGGACGAGCGCGCCTCTATCTATGATCGCTCTCAGCGGGTGTCGTCGGTTGAACATTTTCTATTCCTTCTTGGGTGTTGACCGTCTCGCCCGCCACGCGCTAACGCTCGTGCGAGCTGCGACCAGGTCGCAAACTCGTCAAAGCGCGCGCCGCACAACGCGGGTCGGCACGATCGTTTTTTCAAAAGCCACTTCGGTTAGCGGCGAGGCGGGTGGGCATCAACTTCGGATGGGCGAGGTGAAGGTGCGCGTCACGCAGACTTGATCCGCGACGCGGCGGGGTTGTTAGTTGCAGACGATGGTTCCGTCCGGCTTGAACGAGATCGTGCTTTTCTCACCGCACTTCCTGCCGATCTCGCCGAACTGTTCGCGGAACTTCTGAAGGTTGTACTCGCCGCCGCCCGGCATCGCGACGCTGGGGCCGGTGCCGTGCGCCGAACTCGACGCTTGGCCGCCGGTTTCGTCCGCTGCACCGCGCGCGGCGATCCTCTCGCCACTGTTCCCACCCGTCGTCCCCGTCGCCTGCGCGCTCTGCGTGAGACCATCCTTGATGGCGTTGGGTGCGGCAAGCGGCTTGATCTCGACGGCGGTGTCGCGCTTGCCATCCGACCAGCGCGTTTCGCGGCGCACGACGAGGCGATCCTCTTCGATGGCGACGAGCATTCCGTTGTAGAAATTCTCGCCGGGGTAGATGACGTAGGACAACTTGATCGGCTTGGCCTCGACCATCGCCGCCCAGCCGCGCGGCGTGCGGAAGATGCCGGTCACCTGAAGCTCGTTCAGGAGGAACGCGGTCGTCGGCTTCGGCGCGGGCAGTTGTGCCGCCACCGCTGCTGCCTTCTTCGCCTTGTAAGACTGGATGCGGCTCTCGACGGGCGGCGGCTCGATGAGTGTCGGCCCCGGCTTGACCACCCTGGCGATAAACTTGCGCTTCTCGAATGGGTCGCGCGTGGCGCCTTTGTAAGAGGTGCTCGCCTGCTGCGCCGCGACCGAGGCCGCGCACGCCAGCGCGCACAAGATAGGCGCCGCGAGCGCCATCAGTTTCTTACCGTTCAACGTCTGTTCTTGTTTCATGGTTATTCTCTTGACCTTCGGCTGTAAGGACACGGTCACATCGCTTCCGCTCGTGCGCCGCTTACTTGGCGGCGGGGGCGGGCTGCTCGGCAGCCGGGGCGGGCGTCGCGGGCTTCGCGGCGGGCTTGGCTGCGTTCTGCAACTTCTCGTTCGAGACG
>JBJMGS010000141.1:0-17922 GCA_045807785.1 Pyrinomonadaceae bacterium | reverse complement strand
GTCAGGGTCACGGTCGAGCCCGAAGGCGTGCACGACGGGTCGGCCATCATGTCGGGGCCGCAGGCCGCCGCCAGAGTGACTATCGCCTGCGAGGCCGAGACCGTCACGGTCGGCGGGTTGTTCGGCAAGACGGTGGGCGCGCGCAGGTTCCGGTGTCCGGCGAAGAACTGGAAGCCGAACCCGTTCGGGTCCTCCGACTGGGCGAAGCCGGCGGGGAACGTCTGCCCGCCGATGATGCGGTCGCCCTGCTGGTTCAGGTGCATCCGGTACCAGGCGCTGAAGCCGAACCAACGGCGCGGGAAGACCCGCACGCCCGTCAGGAAGTCGACCGGGTTGTTCGGGAAGGCGTTGGGCGTGCGCCCGGCCACGTACTGCACCGACTTCAACTCGCCGATCCACTGGAAGTGCTCGTTGATCGGCACGTCGATGCCGATGCCGGCCTGGAGTTCATCCGGACGGTCGAGCAAGACGGCCGTGCCGCCGCCGAAGGCGTCCGACTTCGGGTTGCTGTTCAGGACGTAGCCGAAGTTGGCCGAGAGGTTGACGTGCTTGGAGAGGCGCCCGCCGACGAAGCCGATCAGGCCGAAGTCGCCGAGGTTGGCGCCCGGGCTCGCCCCGCGCTGCAACTGGTTGAAGCCCGACAGGTCGTTGGACTTATCCATGTACCAGCGGTAGAAGGGGATGAGACCGACCGCCCACGGGCTCTCGACGCTGTTGATGCGCCACTTCGCCCCGATCGTCATCGTGCCAAACGACGACTCGCCGTAGAGCCGGTTGACGAAGGGCGCATCCGGCAGATACGAGGGCGAGGTCGTAAACAGGTCGGGCACGACCAGGGTGTTGAAGGTCAGGTTGGCCGGGATGACGCGCTGCGTCAGCACGATGCCGGGCAGGATGCTCCCGACGGGGGAGCCGATGCCGGGGAAGTTCGACGCCGCGCCGAAGTTGCTCGAGAGCGCGCCGGGCGTGCCCAGACGGCTCGTAAATGGCACGGCGATGCGGTTACCCGTCAGCCCGAAGTTCGGGCCGGGGCCGCCAACGAACGGGAACTGCACGAACGGCTGGTTGCCGGTCGGGCGGAAGAAGGAGTTGCCCGAGCCCGTGAGCGCCACCGAGCCGCTGACGCGGTCGGGCGGCAGGATGATGGCCGGGCCGCTCTGCAGGATGAGCGGGCCGAAGCTGAAGACCGACGGGGCGCCCAAGGGGGCCGTCGAAGGCGTCAGCACGGAGGCGCGCGCCCACAACTGCGAGTTCGGCAGGTAGAAGCTCGACAGGTTCTGCGGGTTGTTGACCTTGACGCCGCGGTAACCGTCCGTGTTGAAGAAGAGCTCGAGGTGGTTCGTCACCCCGACCTGGAAGCTGAGCGGGACCTCGGTGATGTCGACGTTGCCGGGGTCGCGGTCGAAGTTCGAGTAGGCGATGCTGAAGGTGAACTCGCCGCGACGCAAAGTCTCCTGGTCGTAGATGGTGAAGAGCCCCGTCGGCCCGCCCACCGGACCACCCGTGCCCACCGTCGGCGCCGTGTTGCGCGGGTCGTCCGCCGGTCGCGCCTTGTTATCCTGCGCCGCTACTACGGCACACAGCACCAATGACATGAGCATCGCAAACGACGCTCTTCTCGCGAATCTCATCGCATTCCTCCTGCGAAATGAGTAATGTAATTTTGCCGGAAGGGGCGACCGCATTTCCCGAGCCCACTGAGCCGCGCGACGTGACTAACACAAACGCGCGCCCGCACGACTTCCCGACGGAACGCAGACGCTCCAACTACAAGCGTACACCTCAGTGTCAAAGAAACCTGCTACCGCCCCCAACCCGTAAAGCTTTGTAGCCGGGGCGGAGCGTCGAGAGGGGCCGAACACTTGCACGTGCCCGTGGGAGCTTAAACTACTGCCTCTTCGCGCCTCTCACCTGAATCGTCTGATCGAATTTGGATGTGCAGCCTCCCTGCTTATACGAAAACAGCAGGCTACTGTCAATGCTTGAATCCCACTTACAGGAATGCAGGCCTAAAACTTACAACGCTTAGACCTTAATCCTGTAACGATAAACTCCGGCAGAGCCTAACCCACATCGCCGTGGAAATCAAGACTTTTTCGCCATTTAGCGCGAAAAAACGTACACAAATTTTTCACGCATATATGCCGCGCATGCGCGTGTCGTAGGCGACGCGATCAATCGCCAGCATGTAGGCGGCGGTGCGCGTATCAACCTCGTGGCGGTCGGCGTACTTCACTAACTCGTTGAAGCTAGCGACCATTACGTCCTGCAAACGCTCGATGACAACTTCCTCTTTCCAGAAGTAGCCCATGCGATCCTGCACCCACTCGAAATAGGAGACGGTCACGCCGCCCGCGTTCGCCAGAATGTCTGGGATGACGAAGATGCCCTTGCCGTGCAGCACTTTGTCAGCCGCCGCAGTGGTCGGTCCGTTGGCGCCCTCGGCGAGAATCTTACACTTGATGCGGTCGGCGTTCTCGGAAGTTATTTGGTTTTCGGTGGCGGCGGGAACCAGCACGTCGCAGTCGATTTCGAGCAGCGCTTTGTTCGAGACGCGCTCGACGTTCGGGAACTCTTCGAAGGAACGCGTCGCTTGCAGGTGTTTGAGCGCGGCGGGGATGTCGATGCCGTCGGGGTTGTAAATGCCGCCGTGCACGTCCGAAATGGCGATGACCTTGTAGCCCGCCTCGTGCATCAACTGCGCGCCGATGCCGCCGACGTTGCCCGAACCTTGGACGACGACGCGCGTCTGCGGCGGCGTCATCCCGAACCGCTTGATCGCCTCGTTGACAACGAACAGGATGCCCCGCCCCGTCGCCTCGCGGCGCCCGCGCGAGCCGCCCAGGTCAACGGGCTTGCCCGTCACCACGGCGTTGACGGTGTGGCGCGCGTGCATCGAGTAGGTGTCCATGATCCACGCCATCGTCTGCTCGTTGGTGTTCATGTCGGGCGCGGGCACGTCCTTCTCGGGTCCGATGAAGTCGATCAGCTCGGCGGCGTAGCGCCGCGTCATACGTTCAAGCTCGCCGACAGACATCTGCTGCGGGTCGCAGATGACACCGCCCTTCGCTCCGCCGAAAGGGACGTTGACGACCGCGCACTTCCACGTCATCCATGCGGCGAGCGCGCGCACCTCTTCGATGGTCACGTCGGGCGCGTAGCGGATGCCGCCCTTGGCGGGACCGCGCGCGAAGTTGTGCTGCACGCGATAGCCCTCGAAGATTTGAATCCGACCGGAGTCCATCCGCGTCGGGATGTAAACTTTCAGCTCGCGGTTGGGCACGCGCATCACCGCGTAGAGGTCGGGGTTCAGATCGAGCAGCTTCGCGGCGCGGTCGAACCGCTCCATCATCGACTCGAACGGGTTCGCCTCTTCCTTACTGATCCGCCGCGTATCGTCAACCATTCCAGTTACCATAGTCACCTCGTCGTGAATCGTGAATCGTCAATCGTCAATCGTGAATCGTCGTTGAATGTTCTACCGGCGTTTCACGATTGTCGATTGACGATTCACGGCTTTAAGACCTCGTTCATCGCGCCCGTGCGGTAGCCGTGCAGATCGAGCGTGACGTAGCGGAAGCCGAGATTGCGGAAGCGGCGCGCCAGCTCGTCCACGACTTCGCGGCGCAGGGCGCGGTCAAGCTCGGCGGGCGCGATCTCGATCCGCACCAGTTCGTCGTGGTGCCGCACGCGGAACTCGCGGAAGCCGAAAGAGCGCATGATCTCCTCGCCCGTCTCGACCTCGCGTAGCCGCTTGATCGTGACCTGCGTGCCGTAGGCGACGCGCGACGAAAGGCACGGGCTCGCGGGCGCGTCCCAGTTCGGCAAGCCCGCCCTGCGGCTGAGCGCGCGCAGCTCATCTTTACTCATCCCGACTTCGACGAGCGGGCTGCGCACCCCGTGCTCCACGGCGGCGGCGCGCCCCGGTCGATAGTCTCCGAGATCGTCCGTCGTCGATCCGTCGGCGACGAACTCTACTCCGCGCTCACGCGCGAGCGGCGCGAGTTTGTCGTACAATTCGGTCTTGCAGAAGTAGCAGCGATTCGAGGGGTTCGCCGTGTAGTTCGGGTCGGAGAGTTCTTCGGTGCGGATGATTTCGTGGCGGAAGTCGAAGCGGCGCGCGATCTCGACGGCGCGTTCGCGTTGGCTCGACGCGAGACTCGGCGAGTCGCCCGTGACGCAGACGGCGCGCGCGCCCAACTCTTCGGTCGCGACGAGCGCGACGTAAGAGCTATCGACGCCGCCGGAGTAGGCGACGAGGACGGAGCCGGCTGCGCGGAAGAGCGCGCGCAGGGCAGCCTCTTTCGCGAGCGCGGCGGGCGGACACTCCGCGTCGGCGCGCGTCACTTCTGCAAGTGCCGGACTCTCGACAGCCATCGCTAACTCCAACCCGACGCCCTCCGGTGATTCGCTCTCCGCGAGTCGGCGTCGCGCGCGCGCACCACTACCCTCGACGAAAATTTGAAAACTAAATCAGGGTTGCGCCGATGTTATCTCAGGCATCTTTCCGCGCGCAACCCGCCATCAATTAAAACGCGGCGGGAAATGATTTTGTCGGTTGCGTCCGAAGGTCGGGCGCATGAGCCGCCTTCATGGACGAGTCGTGCGGGCGCGTGGTATTCTCGCCCGCGCTCACGGTCTCCCTTCGGCGCAAATTCAAACTTCAAAGCCGTCCGCCCTGTCACCGTTAGTCCCCTGATGCACGCAAGCTTCCGTCAAACTCTGTTCGCGTCGGTCGCCGCGCTCGCGCTCCTCGTCGCGTGCTCCGCGGTCGCCTTCGCGCAGGACGACCTCGACGGCGGCGCAGACGATCCGGTACAGATTTTCGAACGCGCTCAGAGCGCCCACGCCAAGGGCGAACTCGAACGCGCCTTACAACTCTACGACGCCGCGCTCAAGCTGCGACCCGATTTCGCCGAGGCGCTCTATCAGAAGGGCGTCGCGCTCGCCGTGCTCAAGCGCCTGCCGGAGGCTGAGACGGCGCTCGGCCGCGCCGCCGAACTGAAGAAAGACTGGTCGCTGCCGCAGGTCGCGCTCGGTCTGTTGATGCTGCACACGAACCGCGAGCGCGAAGCCGAGCCGTACCTGCGCCGCACCATCGAACTCGATCCGAAGAACAGACAGGCGCTCGTCGCGCTCGCGCAGATGCGGATGCGCGCGGGCGCGACCGCCGACGCCGTCAAGCTCATTCGTCAGGCGACCGACGTCGAAGGGGCGACCGCCGCCGACTGGACGCTGCGCGCGCAGATCGAGAGGCTCGCTGGAGACAAGGCTGCTGCCGCCGCGAGCGTCGAGCGAGCGCTCCAACTCGATCCGCACGACGCGGACGCGCTCGCCGAACGCGCTGAGCAGCGCATCTCGGTGGGCGACGCGCAGGGCGCTGCGGAAAATTTGCGGCTGGCGATTGCCGCCGCGCCAGAGGACGAACGCGCGCGACTGCGCCAACGTCTCACGGAGGTCGAGGCGCAGAACAAGGTCATCGATTGTAGTGAGGATGCGATCAAGTCGCTCGAAGAAGTCGTCAAGTCCGATCAGAAGAATGCTTCGGCGCATAACTGCCTCGGCGTCGCCTACCGCAAGCACGAGCCGCAGAAGTCGCTCGACCATTTCGCCGAGGCGCTCAGGCTTGAGCCCTCGAACGCGAACTACGCCACCGGCTACGCCGCCGCGCTCGTGCAGTTGCGCCGCTTCCCGGAAGCCGTCAAGGTGCTACGTCAGGTCGTCGCCGCCAAGCCCGATCTCTACGAGGCGCACGCCAACCTCGCCACCGCGCTCGACGAGTTGAAGGACTACGCGGGCGCGCTCGCCGAGTACCAGTGGCTGCACGAGGCGAAGCCCGACCTGTCTGTCCTGCACTTCCTCATCGCGCGCGACCACGATCTGCTCGGCGAGTTCGCGGAGGCGCTCTCCGAGTACGAGACCTTCCTGACGAGCGCGGACGCGGAGCGGAACAGTCTGGAGATTGAGAAGGTGAATTTGCGCCTGCCGAGTCTGCGCGCGCAGATCAAGCGCGGGCAGGGCATGAAGCAGAAGAAGCCGGATCGTTAAAGTCGCATCCTGTAAATCAATGATGGCACTTCGTCTCACATCACACGGGCGTCAGGCAGGGACGGCTTGGCTGCTCTCTGCCTTACTACTCATCGCCGCTTGCGTGCTCGCGGGCGAAGCTCGCGCGCAGGACTTGATCTTGCCGCCGCAGCCCGCGCCGCCGCCGATGCGCTACGTGCCGGAACTCGAACGCGCGCAGCTCGCGAGCGCGGGTGACGCGGGCGACCGCGTGCGCGCCACGCTCAACCTGCTTGAGGAGCGGCTCGCGCACGCCGAGCGCAACACCGCCGCCGCCCACTTCGACCCCGCGGCGGCAGACCTCGGCATCTATCAGGGGCTGCTCGAAGACGTGCTCCTATTCCTGAGGCCCGTCGGGCGATCTGCCGACGGCAGGAGAGTGGACGCGCACACGCGCGATCTCTACAAGCGGCTTGAGCAGACGATCAACCGGCACACGGCGCGGATCGAGTTGATCCGTCGCCAGACGCCGCAGGAGTATCAAGCCAACATCCGCGACGCCTTCAACTACGCGCGCGACCGGCGCACGGAATGTCTCGACGCCTTCTTCGGCGCGAGCGTGCTGCACGAGCCGCCCGCCGAGAGCAGTCACGACCCCGCGAAAGACTCGACGAGAAAGCCGCCCGCACAAATTCCAGAGGATCACAGATGAGGTACAGACTCCGCCCCGCCGCCTTCGCCCTTCTCGCGCTCGCGTGCCTCGCGCCGCACGCCGCCGCGCAAAGCTCCAAGCGCGATCACCTGACCGCGCAGGAGATCGAAGTCGTGCGCGACGCGCAGGAGTTGGACGCGCGCACGAGCGTCTTTATCAAAGCCGTCGAGCGTCGCATGCGGATCATTCTCAACCAGCCCGCGCCCGACTCGAAGCAGGAGAAACAGATCGCCGAAGCGCTCGGCGCGTTGCCGACGGGCTCGCACGCCGATCTCTTCTACGACATCGCGCACATCCTCGACGAAGCCATCGAGAACGTCGACGACACGGCGCAGCACAACCCCAAGAGCCCGCTCCTCGCCAAGTCCGTCCGCAAACTCTCCGACGCCTCCGAACGCTTCGCCGCGCAACTCGTGCCCCTGCGTTCCACCGTCGCCGACAAGGCAGAGCGCGAGCAGTTAGAGCAAGCGCTCGACAACCTCCAACAGATCATTAACGCGGCGAAGAAACTCCCGGCTGAAGAAAAGCCCGTCAAGAAGAACTAAACCTAGATCGCACTAATGCGGGGCGACACATGAAGAAGGGCGGAGTGAAATGCTCACTCCGCCCTTCTTCATCTTTTTTAGCAATGGCGCAGGCGCCATTTCCGCGTCCTCTTTAACCCTCGCGCCCGTCCTTCAAGGCTTGCGTCGCGCGGCGAATGGCGGCTGCGATGCGCTGTGCGGCTTCGCGCGCGTTGGCGGTGTTGCGGTCGTCCATCGCCTGACGCAGGTCTGGGAGCGGCTGCGCGGCGTAGCCGGTGTAAAAACCGGGCGCGTAGATTTGGTGCGTGTACCAAGGGCGACCCGTCAAGCCGCGCGCGTCCGTCAGCGCGCGCTCGGCGGCGAGCATCGCGTCGTTCAGTTTCCGCAGCCGCGCGACGGCGCGCGGGTTCGTGTCGTCAGCGCGCGTGCGCGTGTGTTCGACCTCGTTCATCAGCTCGTCGCGGCGAGTGCGGACGCGCGCCGCCTCGTCGCCTAAATCTTTCGCGGCGTCGAGGAGCGACTTCGCGTCGAACGAGTCGGCGAGCTTGCGCCGCCGCGCCGTCTTGACGGTCTCGTTGACGAAGTCGCGGATTTGATCGGCGTAGTCCGAGTAGTCGAACGGGACGCCCGCCGCGTCGGCGAGACGCATCGAGATCGTCCCCCAGATTTGCGCGGCGGCGACGTGGTACTCAAACTTCGGGTCGCCGAACTTCGACATCCACGTGAACGAGTCGTAAGCCGAGTGATAGACGCCGTAGTCGCCGCTGAAGCCCATGTCGAGCGACGTGACGCCGAGGTGTTGCAGAAACGGCGTGTAGTCCGAGCCGGAGCCGAGCGCGTCGATGCGCGCCTCCGCGATGGGCGTGTCGGTGCCCGCCGCGGCGTCGGTCAGTTCAGCCTCGGGTTGATCTTCATGCGAGCGATCCTGCCAGGCCTGATAGATGCTCTTCCCCGTCTTGGGATCGCGCACGTCGCGCGCCGCCGCGCGGATGAGCTTCCACATCGTCGGCACCGACGACGCGCTGAAGTTCGCGCCCGCGACGGCGACGTCCACGTTCAAATACGCGACCGCCCTCTCTTTCAACTCAGCCGCGTTCTCTTCAGCCCACTCGGTCGAGCCGATCAAGCCCTGCTCCTCCGCGTCCCAACTGCACAGGACGAGCGTGCGGCGCGGTCGCCAACCTTGCTTCATTAAATCGCCGAAGCCGCGCGCCATCTCCAGCATCGAAGCCGTGCCGCTGTTCGGATCGACCGCGCCGAACGTCCACGCGTCGCGGTGGTTGCCGAGGACGACCCAGCGATCCTTTTCTTCCCCGCCCTCGATGCGACCGACGACGTCCCAGATCGTCATCGTCTTAAAATCCATGTCGGTCTTGAGGTGGACGCGCACGTCCGGCGTTCCGCCGACGTGGTAGGCGAAGGGCAGCCCGCCCTGAAATCCTTTCGGGCGGACGGCCCCGCCGAGCGGCTCTAACAGTTTGCGCGCGTCGCCGTAAGAGATCGGCTGGACGGGTATCTTCGTCAGGTTCGTCGCCTCAGACTGTTTGATTCGCGGCGTGCCCGGCACGGCAGGCGCGCCGGGCGTCAGCGGATCGCCGGGGTGGATGAAGAGATACTGTACGGAGCCGCGCTGCGCGGAGGTTTCGGGTCGCCAGGGGCCTTTCGGATAGACGTCGCCTTTGCCGTAGCCGTCGTCCGCCGGGTCGGAGTAGATGATGCAGCCGACCGCGCCGTTCTCTTCTGCCGTCTTCGCCTTGACGCCGCGAAAACTGTTGCCGTAGCGCGCGATGACGATCTTGCCGCGCACGTCCACGTTCAACTTCTTGAGTGCGGCGTAGTCTTCGGGCAGACCGTAGTTGACATAAACGAGCGGCGCGGTCACGTCGCCCGTAGCAGAGTAGCCGTTATAGAGCGGGATGATCTTGCGGCTGCCCGAAGTCGGGTCTTCCGGGATGACCGCTTCCTGCAACGCCAGGCGCTGTCGGCGAGGCGCGACTAGTTCGAGCACGGTCGGCGTGCGCGGGTAGGGCAAGAGCACCTGATACTCTCGCAGCTCCGCCGGGATGCCGTACTCGCGGAAGCGGTCGCGCACGTACAGAGCCGTCTGATAGTCTTCGGGCGTGCCGGCGACGTGCGCCTCTTTCGTGAGCTGGCGCAGGTGTTCGCGCGCGCCCTCGGGACGCGGCACGGCGCGGAAGCGTTCTTCGAGCGCGCGCTCGGCGGCAGAGCCTTCGGGCGTGAAGCCGTCGAGCACGGCGATCTGCGGCGTGGCATTCTGCGCGCGCGTGACCGGGACGGGCGCGGCGAAAAATAGATCGGCGGCGACGAACAGCGCGGCGAGCGCGCGCATCAAAGTGCTCTTCATGGTCTCCCTATGATCTCCCTCAAGTAAGGCGTCCAGCAGCGATGTCGTTGAACTGTCAGGTGTGTTTCAGCGTAGAATGACTCGGCGCGAAAGACAAGCGCGCCGCCTGCAAGCGCGAAAGGACGCCGAACAATAAAATGGACAGCAGATATTACCCCGGAGTCGAGGCCGACGTGCCGCAACTCATCTCCGAGTTGCGCCGGCTCTTCGACGACGGCGCTTACGAAGTGCAGACGATGCAGGTCTCGCACACCACCGTCCTGCAAGCGCGCAAGACTTCCATGCTGCGCGATCTCACCGGACTCTCCGCCGCGCTCACGATCAAGATCACGCCGGAGCACGGCGGCATGCGCGTCGAGATCGGGATGCAGAAATGGTTCGACAAGGCGGCGGTCGCGGCGGTCGCGGTCTTCCTCTCGGCGGGCTTGCTGCTGGCGCTCCCCGCGCTCGGCGCGTACTGGCAGTACAAGCTCGGCGAAGACGCGTGGAAGACGGTCGAGGCGCACATCGCGCAGAAGGCGGGCGGCTACGTCCCGCCGCTGCCCGGTCGCTGCGGGACGTGCGGCGCGGCGAACGTCGCCGGGTCAGACTTCTGCGCGTCCTGTGGCGCGGGTTTGCGCTCGACTCCCGCCTGCGAGTCCTGCGGCGCACCGCAGCGCGACGCCAACGCGCGCTTTTGCAGTCGCTGCGGGAAGCCTCTGGGCGGCAAGTCCTGAGGGTGGAAGAAGAAGGGAAAGTGACTGGGGAAAGTTGAGTCGCCACATGCCCACGGATCGAAGCACTCACACGACAGCCCGTCGCCGCCGCTGCGAGCACGCGCGCCGCCTCGCGTCGCACACGTGCCGCGCGCTCGTCTGCGTCGCGCTCGTCGCGTGCGCGGCGCTGGCTCAGTCGGGTCGGCGTCAGCCGAAACATGAAGAGGTTCCGCCCGTCACCGCGCCGACGCCGGAGCCGCCAGCCGCGAAGCCGAAGCAGGAGGCGCTCAAGCGAATTCCCATCGTCGTCTTCATCGACAACTCGCTCTCGGTCGGGACGTCTTCGACGGCGCGCGAGATCGTGACGCAGTCGTTCGGTCAGCGCCTGCGTGAGGCGGACGCCTTCGACATCAGCACAGACACTTCTTCGCACGCCTCGCGCGGCGACGCGCAGCGGCGGGCGAGGGCGGAGCAGGAGCGTTTCGTCGTCTGGATGACGCTGCGCACCAACGGCATGACTAATGACCAACTGGGCAGCCTGCGCCCGAACCCGGAGGACTACCACATCGAGTTCGCCGTCTTCGAGCCGACGACGGGCAAGACGCGCTCGTCGGGCAGCGTCTATATGCGCGCAGGGTACGGGAGCGTCGGCGGCGTCGCCGTCGGCGTGCCGCGCTGCTACCCGGCGACATACTCCTACGAGTACGAGTTCGTCGTCGGCGCGATTGACGCCGCGAACCGTGTCTATCACGCCTTCGACATCCCGCCCCCGCCCGTCTGCGGCTAACGGGTGCGCGCGCTGACGTCATTCTCACACTCTGATCATGCTCAGCCTCAACTGCCAGAACTGCGGACAAGCGAACCCGGACGTCGCGCGCGTCTGCCGCTACTGCGGTCACGCGCTCAAACCCGACGTGAACGCGCGACCGACAGGCTACGCCGCTGCGCCGCAGACCGGCGCTTACGTCCCGACGCACGACTGGGCTTCGAGCGCGCCGCTGCCGCCCGCGCCGCCCGTCCCCTTCGCGCAGCCGCAGCCCGCCATCAACGCGGAGAACTTCCGCTGCCCTTTCTGCCAGACGACGCAGCCGCCCGTCGTCGCCCGGCGCATCGGCACCGGCGGCTGGATCGTCTTCGCCGCGCTCATCGTCGCGTGCTTCCCGCTCTGTTTCATCGGACTCTTCATCAAAGAGGAGTACCGCATGTGCAGCTGGTGCCGCGCACCGCTCTCATAGCTGATAGCGATTAGCTGTTAGCTGTTAGCTGTTAGCTGTTAGCTGTTAGCCAAACTGAGAACCACGATCAGCCGTTCAACGGCTTGGCTAGTCGCTAAAAGCTAACAGCGAACTGCTAGCTGTTAATCGTGTCGTAAAGCCTTGACGGGATCGATGCGTGCGGCGCGGGCGGCGGGGTAGAGGGCGGCGATGACGGCGACGACGACGGCGAAGGCGATGGCGCCGAGCCAGAGGTAGGGCGGCAGCGAGAAGAAGCTGACGTAGGAGACGCCGCGCGGCTTCAAGAGATAATGGTAGGCGATGCGGTTCGACAAGGCGTCGATGCCCCACGCGGCGAGCGAGCCGATGACGCCGCCCGCGAGTCCGATCAGAGCCGCCTCGACGAAGAAGATCAGTTTGATCTCGCCGTCTTCCGCGCCGATGGCTTTCATGATGCCGATCTCGCGCGTGCGCTCAAGGATCGACATGATCATCGTGTTGGCGATGCCGAAACTCGCGACGAACAGAGAGATGCCGCCGAGCAGTCCGAGCGAAGAGTTGATGATCAGAAAGACCGTGCGAATCTCTTTCAACTGATCCGCGATGGAGAAGGTCGAGAAGCCGCGCCCGTTCAGGTTCTTCTGCACGTCGGTCAGGATGTCCGGGTCAGTGACGCGCACGACCGCCATCGGGTAGCCATCCGCCTCGCCCTCTTTGAGCGCGCCGCTCGCCCGCGCGAGCTGGATGGCGACCTGCGTGATCGAACTGCGATACTTGCGCGACAGATCGCGCGCCGCGGCAAGCGGGAGGTAGATGCCTGAGACGGGCATCAGCCCGCGGAACTGTCTGCCGTTGCCGGGACCACCCTCGATCTCCGGCTTCAACACGCCGACGACTTTCACCGTCAGCGCGACCAGATTCTCCTGTGGCGTTTCTTCGCCGCCCCCGCCGCCGAGCGGCAGCCCGAAGAAGCTCATCCCGCCGTCGTCCTCTTTCCGCTTGCGCCCTTCCCTGCCCGCGCCCGACATCGCGTCTTCCCCGCTGCCGCCTTCACCGCCGCCGCCGCCCGATCTCGCGCCGCCCTGTGCGGGCGCGAGCAGTTCGAGCGTCTGCCCGACGGCATCCGCAGGCTTCTCGTAGCCGAAGGCTTTGAGGAAACTCTCGTCCACGACCGCCTCCGCAGCGTCCGCGCCCGCGATCATCCGACCGGCGGAATAGTTCTTGAAGCGCGAAGCCTGATTCGGCACGAGCGCGCCGCCGACCGAGCGCAGCTTCACGCGGTCGTGCGCGCGCACGTACACCATCAGATCGACGCTCGGCTCGACCGACGCGACGCCCGGTTGCCCACTGATCTCCTGCACCGCTGCGTCGTCGAGCACGCGCGTCGCGCCCGTCGCGTTGCGGTTGCCGCCGCCCTCGCGCCTCTGCCGCCGCTCGTCCTCGTCCGGCTCGCCCTTGTTGCCGCCCGCGAGCGCCGTCGTCACGAGGCTGTCGAGGCTGCGCCCCGTCACCGTGATCTCGTTGAACAGGTCGAGGTCTTTGAAACGCTGCACGGCGTTGCGCTGCAAGCCCAGCCCGAACGAGACCATCGTGATGATGACCGCCACGCCCACGACGACGCCCACGGTCGTCAACGTCGCGCGCAAACGCGACTCGCGCAGGTTCCTCAGAGCCAGTCGGAGAATGTCGAAAAATTTCATGAGACAGAGGGCCGGGCGTTCAGTTCAGCATCGACTGCTGTATCTGAACCTTCTTCAGCTGCCCGCGCACCTGTTCGGCGTCCGGGACGGGGCGCGACAAATAAAGCTCAAACTCGGAGACGGCTTCCGTGTAGCGACCGAGCTGCGCGAGCAGCGCGCCGCGGTCGCGGTGCTCTTCGTGCGCTTCGGGGTCGAGCAGCATGATGCGGTCGATGACCGCGACGGCGCGCGCGTAGCGGTTGCCCTGCGCGTACACGGCCTTCAGGTTGCGCAGGATGCGCGCGAGGATTTCGCGGTTCGTCGCCGGGCGCAGGTGCTCGTCCGAGAGCGCGACCTGACCGCCGTAGAGCGAGTCGAGCAGCTCCTGACAGTCCGCGTCGTCGATCACGCGGTGGTTGAAAGGATCGACGAGCCGCGTCTCGGCCCCGCGCGCCGCCTCGGCCCTGACGCGCACGACGAAGTGGCCGGGAAGACCCACCCCATCAACCTCCAAACCCGCGCGCCGACCGAGTTCGATGTACACGACCGCGAGCGTGATCGGAATTCCGCGCCGCTCGTCGATGACGTAGGGCAACAGGCTATTGCGCGGGTCGTAGTAGTGCGACTGGTTGCCGACGAAGCCCAGCTCGCGGAAGACGAACTCGTTGAGCGCCTCGACCGGCTGCCACGAGCGCGAAGCGACGAAGGCGCGCGCCGCCAGGCCCAGCTCGAAGAGTCGCGCGCGGTAGTGCTCGATGTCGGCGTCGGGCTGCTCCTCGGCGGCGACCAGCAGCGCGGCGTGCGCCAGATCAATCGAGGCGTCCGGCTGCGCGCTCAGGTTCTCGAACCGCCGCCGCGCCTCCAACGCTTTGAGTTTTCCCTCTGGAGTCATAAAGGAGATGCTAGATGTTAGATGCTTGATGTTAGTCAGATCAAAAACCAGCATCTAGCATCCAGCATCTAATATCTTACCTTCACCTCTTCCCAAAGACATGATAAACCGCGTCCGGCGTCCAGTCGGCGAGGCTGTGCGTGACGACGTCTGCGCCCGCCGCGCGCAGTCTCTCTTCGGCGACCGTGTTCGTCACGCCGAGCGAGCGCATCCCGGCGGCGCGCGCCGCTTCGACGCCGGGCGGCGAGTCTTCGATGACAAGGCATTCGGCGGCGGCAAGCGACGAAGTATTCGCGCCGCGCGCCTTCTCGTTTAAGAGTTCGAGCGCGCGCAGGCAGCACGCCGGGTCGGGCTTGCAGGCCTGCACGTCTTCGGCGCTGACGATGGCCGCAAAGACCTGCGACAGCCCGGCACGTTCGAGCACGTGATCGATCTCGACGCGGCGTGCCATGCTCGCGATGGCGAGCGGCCACTGGCGCGCGCACGCCTTGATGAAGGTAACGACGCCGGGGAAAAGCGGCAGCTCGTCTTTAATCAGCTCGCGGTGCTGTTCGGTCTTGCCCTCGATGACGCGGCGGAGTTGCTCGTCCTCCACTTCGCGCCCGGCGCGCGCGAACGCCGCGCGGACGAACGCCACATCGTCCATGCCGAGGCAGTCGAAATACTCGCCCTCGGTGAGCGCGATGCCTTCCGGCTGCAAGACCTGCTGGTAGGCTTTCTGTTGCAGCGGCTCGTCATCGATGACGACGCCGTTGAAGTCGAAGAGTATGGCTCGGATCATCTCACGTCGAATCCCGAAATCAATTACGCGTCCACGAACGCGATCAAGATACGACGCCCCGCGCCCGTTGTCCAAAACTCGAACTCAAGAGACGACCGTCGGCGCTTCCCCGCCGCGCGCCGCCTCGCCCGCGGTGAGTCGCGCATTCTGCGCGGCGAAGAGCGCGGGCAGCCGCTCGGTCTCCAGCACGTCGAGGCGGCGCAGGACTTCCGAGAGCGCCAGTTCGTTCTTGAGGTTGATGCGGTAGTCGAGATCGGCGCGCAGACGGTCTTTCTCCGACTGCCGGTTCTGCGAGATGAGGATGATCGGTGTGAGGAGCGCGGCGACCATGCCGTTGATCACGTCCATGAACGAGTAGGGGTACGGGTCGAAGCCCTGATCGTGTTTGATCCACGAGTTGAAGAGCATCCAGACGACGAGGAACGCGATCGTGATGAGGATGAACGCCCAACTGCCGCCGAACTCCGTCATGCGGTCGGCGAGCCGGTCGGTGAAGGTCTGCTGCGCGCGCTCCTCTTCGTTCGCGTTGCGCGAGACACGTCGGCGCAGCAGCTCGTCCGTGCGCCGCAGACGCTCCGAGATCGCGCCGACCATGGCGAGCGCCACGTCGGCGTTGTGCTGGACGTAGTCGTGGAAGTCGGCGCGTGAGAGCGTGGCGAGGCGCGCGTCCTCGACGACGCGCGCGTTGGCGGTGCGGGGCTTGCCTTCGATGATCGCCATCTCACCGAAGAAGTCGCCGCGCGCCAGCTCGGCGAGCGTCACCTCCTCGTCGCCCTCGTCCACGATGTAGATGCGCACGCGCCCGTCTTCGATCAGATACATCGCGTCGCCCGCGTCGCCCTGCCGGAAGAGGAGCGTGCCGAGCGCGAGCGTCTCCGTCTTGAGCAGGGCGAGCAACTCGCGCGCCTCCGTGTCGTCGAGCGAGGCGAAGAGCGGCACCGAGCGCAGCGCCTCGATGGTCATCTCGGGGTTGGTCATGGACACCTCAGGGGAAGCTATTAGCGATTAGCTGTTAGCTGTTAGCAAATCCAAAACAAAGACGAAGAAAAATCGAAAGCTGAGCCTTTCTGGCTGAAAGCTAATAGCTTTCAGCTAATCGCTAACTGCTCCTCGTCACTTGTCACGCGTCACTTGTCACTACTCTCCCGTCCTTCATCTGGATCGTGCGGTCGGCGAAGCGCGCGGCGAGTTCGCGGTCGTGCGTGACGAGGAGCACGGTGAGGCGGTCGCGCTCGACCATCTCGCGCAGCAGGGCGAGGAGTTCGGCGGCGCGCGTCGAGTCGAGGTTGCCCGTCGGCTCGTCGGCGAGGAGCACGCGCGGGCGGTTCGAGAGGGCGCGCGCGACGGCGACGCGCTGCTGCTCGCCGCCGGAGAGTTCCGTCGGGCGGTGGTCGGCGCGCTCGGCCAGCCCGACGCGCGTGAGCAACTCGCGCGCGCGGCGTTCGCGGTCACGCCCCACGAGTCCGCCGAAGGCGAGCGCGAGTTCGACGTTCTCGGCGGCGGTCATCGACGTGATCAGGTTGAAGTTCTGAAAGATCATCCCGACCGCGCGGCGACGGTAGCGCGCCATCTCCTTTTTCGTGAGCGGCGCGAGCGAGCGACCCTCGAAGATGACGTCGCCTTCGGTCGGATGATCGAGCCCGCCGAGCAGGTTGAGCAGCGTGGACTTCCCCGACCCGGAAGTGCCCTGCAACGCGACGAACTCGCCCTCGCCCACAGAGATCGACGCGCGGTCGAGCGCGACCACGACGTTCTCGCCCATCCGGTAATGCTTCGAGACCTCGCGGGTCTCAAGTAGCGCGTCTATCATCGTCCTCCGAACCCGTTCGCCAAACTCGAAAGCCGTCGCGTGCAGATAACACGCGACGGCTTTCGAGTTCAAGCCCGTGCTGTGATTTCGTCAGACTTCTTTGTACTCCGAGTCAACGTCCTCGTCCGAGAAGGCGACGCGGTAGTTGGGCGACTGTCGTTGCTTGGTGATGAGCAGGTCGTCTTTGGTCTTCAAGAGATCGGCGCGGTTGTAAACCGACAGCTCGAAGTTGAAGCCATGGGTGATGGCGTCCTTCGGGCACGCCTCGACGCAGAAGCCGCAGAAGATGCAGCGACCGTAGTCGATGTTATAGACCTCGGCGAAACGCTCGTCCACGCCGGTGCGCTCTTCGGCAGGGCGCGGGTCGTCCGCCGCGACGATGTAGATGCAATCACTCGGGCACGCGGCGGCGCACAAGAAGCAGGCGACGCACTTCTCGCGCCCCAGTTCATCGACATGCAGCAAATGTTGACCGCGGAAGCGCGGCTGGAGCGTGACCGGCTCGTCCGGGTACTGCACCGTCCACTTTTCCCGCGGGATGTAAGAGAAGGTCGTACTCATCCCCTTGATGATCGCCTTCGTGTTTTCGATGATGTCGCCGACGATGGACATGGGAACCTCTGGGAGCTGTTGGCTGTTAGCTATTAGCTGTTAGCCGGCAGTTGAAGTTTGAAACTAACTCTGAAACTTGGCGCGCTATTCGTCAGGGTCTGGCTGAAAGCTAACAGCTAATCGCTAACAGCTCCCTAGACCAGCTCTAGTTGACTGAAGAAGTACGAGATTTCGATCCGCGCGTTCTCTTCCGAATCCGAGCCGTGGACGGCGTTCTCGCCGATGGAGGTGGCGAACTCCTTGCGGATCGTGCCCGCGTCGGCCTTCGCCGGATCGGTCGCGCCCATCAGGTCGCGCCACGCTTTGACCGCGCCGTCCTTTTCGAGAACCAAGACGACGCACGGCGCGCCCGACATGAACTCGGTCAACTCGCCGAAAAACGGTCGCCCGTTGTGAACCGCGTAGAACCCTTGCGCCTCTGCGAGCGTCATGTGGATGAGCTTCATCGCGCGCAGTTTGAAACCACCTTCGATGATGCGCTGAATGACGCCGCCGGTTTTCCCCGCCCGCACCGCGTCGGGTTTGATGATACCGAATGTGAGATTGCCGATCTGTTCTGCCATTACCGGTTAAACTTTTCCTTCGTGTGATGTGAATAGAACTCTTAAGCAGTCGCTGTTGCGCCGAGCGCG
>JBJMGS010000140.1:0-5224 GCA_045807785.1 Pyrinomonadaceae bacterium | reverse complement strand
TGCACGGCTGGTACTCGACGAACATCCTCGGCAACCGCGACGGCGAAGTCTTAGACGATCCCGAATCCTTCAAGACGAAGGAGGAGTCAAAGCTCTCCGTCCTCGAATACATCCTCCAGCCGGAAGTCTATCCGGAGCTTTACAAAGACTTCTCACACGTCGTGCGCATCAACTACTATCCGCCGCGCGGCGACAACAAGGAGGGCTGGGACAACATCGACATCTTCGGCTGGCTCGGCTACCCGATGCAGATCAAGATCGACTTCCTCTGCCGCGACTCGATCCTCGCCGCGCCCATCGTCTTAGACCTCGCGCTCTTCCTCGACCTCGCCCAGCGCTGCGGCATGAAGGGCGTGCAGGAGTGGCTCTCGTTCTACTTCAAGTCGCCGATGACCGCGCCCACGCTCTACCCCGAACACGACATCTTCATCCAACTGATGAAGCTCAAGAACACGCTCCGGCACCTGCGCGGCGAAGACCTCATCACGCACCTCGGACTCGAATACTACGACTGAGGGCGCGGGCTTTTCGTCACCCTATCCGCGGGAGCGCGCTGACAAAATCAGCGCGCTCCTCTTTTTTGTCATGACAATTTGTCGCGCGCGGGCAACCCTCTGGCACACGCGCCGAGGGGCCGGCGGCGGGCTATCCGCGTTGGTGTAGCGCGTCCGAAACTTTGCACGAAGACAGTAATTTGTCAGGCGGGGTGTGACCAGAAATGTCAGCGCGCAGAAGTCGTGACGCTTCCGTCAGAAACTCGGCGACGGCGCAACCGTAATATTTTGTGGTGACAAATGGCGCGTTGTCGTTTATATAGTGTTCCCGCCTACGTTGCCGCGTCGCCTCGCGGCATAATTAAGCCAACCGCCGTTTGCGACGGCGCATCAAGGAGAGTTACGGATCGTTCTTTGCATGAGGAAGGGGTGAGGCGGTCGAAAGACTTGATCGCCGCAGGGATTTGGCTTTCGCCCCGGAACACTCAGGCAAGGAGGACGGTCATGGTTGCAATGATGGAGACGAAGAGACAAATGACGCCGGAGACGGTCTTTCTTGATCCGGATCAGAAGAGCCCGCGCGCGCAGGAGTTCGAGGAGAAGCTCGGCGGGCGCATCGTGGGACAGGAGCGCGCCGTGCGACGCATGAGCGGGCTCTTCCAGATTTTCCTCGCCGGGATGAACCCGATGAACCGCCCCGTCGGCACCATGCTTTTCCTGGGCCCGACGGGCTCAGGCAAGACGCGTGTCGTCGAGGCAGCCGCCGAGGTTTTATTCGGCGACCCCAACTCGGTCATCAAGATTGACTGCGCCGAATTCCAGCACTCGCACGAGATCGCGAAGCTCATCGGCTCGCCCCCCGGCTACCTCGGTCACCGCGAGACGGCGCCGATGCTCACGCAGGAGAACCTCGACCGTTACCACACCGAGGACATGAAGCTCTCGCTCGTCCTCTTCGACGAGATCGAGAAGGCTTCCGACTCTCTGTGGCAACTGCTGCTCGGCATTCTCGACAAAGCGACGCTCACCCTTGGCGACAACCGCCGCGTGGACTTCTCGCACTCGATGGTCATCATGACGTCGAACCTTGGCGCACGCGAGATGTCGGAGTTGATTTCGGGCGGGATGGGGTTTGTGCCGCATGCGGGCGCGAAGAACCCGCACGACACGGAAGTGGATCAGAAGATTTACCGCACGGCGGTCGAGGCGGCACGGCGCAAGTTCTCGCCGGAGTTTATGAACCGCATCGACAAGGTGGTCGTCTTCCGTAGCTTGAAAGAGCACCACCTGCGGCAGATTCTCGATCTCGAACTCGCGTCGGTGCAGGAGCGCATCATGCATTCGGCGGGCACGAAGTTCGTCTTCCAGTGCTCGGACGAGGCCAAGGAGCTACTCTTGAAGGAAGGCATTGACTTCAAGTACGGCGCGCGCCACCTGAAGCGCGCCATCGAGCGCTTCCTCGTCTATCCGCTCTCGAACCTCGTGGCGACGGAGCAGGTGGGCCTAGGCGACCTCGTCCACGTCGATCTCAACGAGGGCGGCAAGCTCGTCTTCTCGAAGCAATCGGGCGGCGCGCTCATCAGTGAACCGCAGGAGGCGGATGAGCCCGCCGAAGAGAGCGAAACGAAGTCGGGCGGCGTCGCGCTGCCACTCCCGCAGACGAAGGTTGCGCGCAAGAGTCAGAGCCGCGGCGAGAAGACAGAGGGCTGACGGGTCGAGTTGATTCCAAAATTAAGGGGCGTCCTGATTTGAAAGATTAGGACGCCCCTTTTGCTTGATACGCCGTTTACTGTTTTCTTACGCCCTACTGCGGCGGCGAGAAGCCCGTCAGCGGGTTGCCGTAGAACGCGTCGGCCTTCCATGCCAACTTGTCCCAATCGCTGCGGAACCTTGCCGCACATCGCGCCAGACGGCTAATCGGCGCGCGTGCCTAGTTGCTCGTCTTCGGCGCGGAGCGTGTCGCATTGTTCGGATCAAGTTTGCGGAGGGACTCGGCGGCGATCTCGGAGAGGTAGGGATCGCGTGCGGTGAGCGCGGCGCGCAGGGCGGGCGAAGCTGTCGCGTCGCCGATCTCGCCGAGGGCGCGCGCAGCCTCGCGCCGCACGTCGTCGCCCACGCGCTCGTTCGAGAGTGCGGCGACCAGCGCGGGCACGCCTTCGCGGCTCCTGATCTGCCCGAGCGAGATCGCTGCCGCGCGGCGGACGAACTCGTTCTCCTCAGTCTTGCGGAAAGTGACGCGGCTCAGAATGCCCGAAGCCCTGATGCGCCGACCGAGCGCTTCCGAGAGCGCGGGCACGGCGCGCGCGTCGCCGATCTGTCCGAGCGCGACCGCCGCCGCGCCGCGCACGCCAGCCTCCTTGTCGCGCGCGAGCGCCATGACCAATCCCTCGACGGCGGAGGCCGAGCGCGTCAGGCCGAGCGCGTAAGCCGTCTCGCGCCGGACGAACTCCTGCTTGTCGTCGAGCAGCGGCAACAGTAGCCGCGCGGCCTCCTCCGCCGGGAGCGAGAGCACGGCGCGGGCGGCGGTCGCGCGCACGATGGGCGCGGCGTCTTTGAGTCCGGCGGCGGCGGCGCGCGCGGCGTCGGGTCGAGCCATCGCCCCGAGTCGTGTCACGGCGTCGCGCCGCTCCTCCATGACGGTGGAGGCAAGGCGCGCCTGTTGCGTGTCGATCTCGCGCTGGGCGGGCGGGCGCGGATTAGTCTGGGCGCAGGCGAAGTCGCGACCGCCCGTCGCGAAAGACGAGAGGGCGAGCAGGGCGAGCAGGAACCCGCGCGCGAAGCGGGCCGCGCGCGCTGTCGTGGAGAGATTGAAGTCGCGTCGGGGCGCGTCGGTTCGGCTCATACGCGCGTGACGCCGGCGGCGGCGCGGCGTTCGGCGCGGCGGCGTGCAGACTCCCACTCGAAAGCCTGCCGCGCGCGTTTGTTCTCACGCGCGTCGGCGAGCAGCGAGATGAGATCGTCCTCCCACGCGGGCGAAGGATCGCCGGAAGCGCGGCGCATGGATTCCATGATCGAAATGTAGTCGAGCACTTCTTTCACGTCGGAGTCGGTCAGGGATTCGAGTTTGAAAGCGAGGCGCTGGCGCTCGGTGATTCGCTTAGCCATCACTTAGCTCCTCTCGTTCGCGAGAAGCCGGACGGCTCGAAGCGCGCTTCAGCCCCGCGGCGGGATCGGTCGGCGACGCGGCGCAAGCCGTCGGCTGGTTAGGTTCGGCGCGAGTGGGGTGTTCGCGTTAATTATCGCTCTACTCACCTGCTAGTCGGATTAGTGCCCGGAAGCGTCGGCGTCGAAACGCGCACGTCGGCGCGGCCTCAGGTCGGTCGCACGCGGCGGAATATACACGAGACGCCCGCGGGGGTGCAAGATTTTGTTGGCTCGGTGCGCCGGACGCGCGTGGGGGCAGGAGACAGGCAAGCCAAGTCAGTCGATCTTGGAAGCCATCGTGTGCATCATGTCCACGATGAGCACGGCGATGGGCGGGTAGAAGAGCAGTTCCGGGTGGACGTGCGAGTCCAAGCCGGGCACGAAGCTCAAGATCGAGCCATTCATCTGCTCGCCGAGCAGGAGTCCCATGCCGAGCGACGCCGCGTAGCCGAGGATCAGGAAGCTCGAGGCGGCGAACCTCGTGAAGGGCTTCGCCGGCTCGGGGTCGCGCGTCACCGAGTCGTGCATCGAATTCGGCTGGTAGGTGTAGCGCCGGAAGTAGGCACGCAGGCGCGAGACCAGATGCCAGAGCCCGATGACGGAGAGCACGAGCAGCAGCGTGCGCCCCGTGCCGCCGAACAGATACCAGAGGCGCGGCTTGAAGAGCGCGACGAAGAAGGTCGAGAGGAAAAGGGAGACGGTAGTGAAGACCGCCTGTTGCATGGCGAAGTTTTCGCTCCGCTCCGCCTGAATCAGGTTGTCAACGACCTTGTCCATCCGCGCTTGCACGGCGACGCGCCTCATGCGGCGCGCGTGTGGATTGTTCGTCTGGAAGACGGAGCCGCTCGTGAAGCCCTCATCGCGGCGCAGGAGTTGCGCGTCGTAGTAAGCCCGCTCCTGCGGGTCGGTGAGCGTGCGGTAGGCGAGTGCGATGAGCGCGAACTCGCGCGACGCCTTTTCGGAGCCGCCGTTCACGTCCGGGTGGTGCTGCCGCGCGAGTCGGCGGTACGCCGTCTTCACCTCGCGCGCGGAGGCGTTGCGCCTGATGCCTAGAACTCTGTAGTAATCAACCACTGCGCTTTGTCCGTAAAAATCACAAAAGCCAGCGTTCGGGGCGCCCATCCGGGAGAGGGCGCGTCCGCGTAGTGAGGGTCACCCGACGGCGATAATATAACACTATTTCAAAAAAAATCGTCCCGCTGATTAGGCGGGACGAAACCTCGTGAGGGGGCTCGTGAGGTAATGACTGACAGGATAAAGTTAGGTATCGTTGGCACCAAAGGGAATAAGCGGCGCTTAACCTCGTGCGACCTACCGAGGGGGTGAGGACAGTTTTTAGTGGTGACCGCTAATCCTCTGGCTACTGAGAATCCAGCAACGGAACCTAGCAGCGGAGACAAAATACCAGAACTATAAAAAAATGCAAGAAATATTGCATACACCGGTAAATAAAATCCTCTTCGCCTTTACCTCCCGCTGCCACGCCAAGTTAACCAGACAATTCGCCGCCACGCATGATCCCACACTGCCGCCAAGCAGAGTGAAGCCGCGACGCAAAATTAGCGTCGCGGGTTCTCTTATCTTCA
>JBJMGS010000139.1:0-7530 GCA_045807785.1 Pyrinomonadaceae bacterium | reverse complement strand
CTGGGGATAACGTGGCGATGGACGTGGAGTTGATTACACCCATCGCGATGGAGAAGGGGCTGCGGTTCGCCATCCGCGAAGGTGGGAGAACGGTTGGGGCGGGGACGATTAGTGAGGTCGTTGAGTAATTGTGCTTAGTCCGTTGTTAGTAGTTAGTTGTTGGCGATCGCGCCAAAGAGCATCAGCAACGCACGACTAACCACGGACTACTGACAAATTCTTTTGTAATTTCGAGATTGACGGAGAGGCTGGATTTTTATGCCGCGCGATAACATCGTGCTCCAGTGCACGGAATGCAAGCGTCGTAACTACGTCACGACGAAGAACAAGAAGACGACACCGGAGCGTCTCGAGTTCAGCAAGTTCTGCAACAACTGCCGTCGGCACACGGGACACAAAGAGACCAAGTAAAAGCCGTGAATCGTGAATTGTAAATCGTAAACAGATAAAACCTGTGCTGACGATTTACGATTCGCGGTTTACGATTCACGGCTTTTGAAGGGGTATAGTGTCAACGGTTAGCACGTCGGTCTCCAAAACCGAAAGTACGGGTTCGAATCCTGTTACCCCTGTCCGTCGAATTTGAGAGGTAGTAATTCCGTGGCGACTAGGAAAGACGAGGACTTTATGGACGAGCAGGACGACGCCGCAGGCGACGCCGAGCCGTCGCTTGAACCGGAGGCCCCGCCCGCGCGCGTCAGCTCATCCGACGTGTCGTCGGGCTCGGCGGCGCCGCGCATGGCGCGCTTCGGCGAGGGGGCCGAGGGTCGCCCCGCGCGCCGCGAGCGCGGCGTACAGGGCTCGCGCGAGGGGTTCTTCGCGCGCGTCGGCACCTTCTGGCGCGACGTGCGCTCGGAGTTGCGGCGCGTCACCTGGCCCACGGCGCGCGACGTGCAGAACACGACGATCATCACGATCGTCGCCGTCGCCTTCTTCGCGGCTTACCTCTGGGGGATCGATCAGGTGTTCGCGAAGCTGCTGGGCTTGCTGCCCAAGTAGCGCGGCGGCGGGGCGAGAGTTTTTTAAGTGGCGGGCTGTTAGGCGTTGGCGGCTTGAAAGGGTAAGGACGTTTTTCGATGCAGCAGTGGTTCATCCTCCACACGTATTCGGGGCACGAGAAGAAGGTGCGCGACAGTCTGAAGGCGCGCATCCGCGACATGAATCTCGGCGAGGAGATCACCGAGGTGCTCGTGCCCACGGAGACGGTCGTCGAGATGCGCGGCAACAAGCGCGTCGAGTCTTCGCGGATGTTCTACCCCGGCTACGTGCTCGTGCAGATTGAGTGCGACGAGCGCGGGCACATCCCCGACAACGTCTTTCACCTGATCAAGTCCACGCCGAAGGTGACGGGCTTCGTCGGCGGGCAGCACCCGACGCCGCTGACGCCGCAGGAGGTCGATCAGATCGTCCACAATGTGACAGAGGCGGCGGAAAAGCCCAAGCCGAAGTTCACGTACAACGCGGGCGAGACGGTAAGAATCAAGTCGGGTCCCTTCGCCTCGTTCACGGGCAAGGTCGAAGAGGTCAACGCCGACAAGTCCACGCTCAAGGTCGTCGTCACGATCTTCGGTCGCTCGACGCCGGTCGAGCTGAATTTTCTGGACGTGGAAAAGGTGACGTTTACTGAAGACGAGTAAGGAAGCTGTGAGCGATCAGCTGTGAGCTTTTAGCCAGACAGAAGGCCGAGAGCTAACAGCTAACAGCTAATAGCTAATAGCTAAGATCATGGCAAAGAAAGTTACAGGCTACATCAAGTTGCAGGTTCCGGCGGGGAAGGCGAACCCGGCTCCGCCGATCGGCCCCGCCCTGGGTCAGCACGGCGTCAACATCATGGAGTTCTGCAAGGCGTTCAACGCCAAGACCGCGCAGATGGACCCGGACTTGAAAATCCCGGTCGTGATCACGGTTTACGCGGATCGCTCCTTCACCTTCGAGACGAAGACGCCGCCCGCCGCCGACCTGTTGAAGAAGGCGGCAGGCATCCCGAAGGGTTCGGGCAAGCCGAACAAGGAAAAGGTCGGCACTATCTCGCGCGCCAAGGTCGAGGAGATCGCGAAGCTGAAACTCCAAGACCTCAACACGACCAACCTCGAATCGGCGATCAAGACCATCGAGGGCACGGCGCGCAACATGGGACTCACCGTAGAATAGAGGTTAGATGTCAGATGCTAGATGCTGGTGTAAGAGCAAAAGCTAACATCTAACATCCAGCCTCTGACATCTTTCGTGGAGAGGGAGATTCAGCCAACACTGAATCGTTTGCACCTCGGAGGTTACGGGAAGTGGCAGCACACGGGAAGAAGTATCGCGCCGCGCTCGAAAAGATCGAGGAGGGGCGCAAGTACACGCTCGATGAAGGCGTGTCGAAGGTCAAGGAAGTCTCCGCCGTCTGCGCGCGCAAGTTCGACGAGACGGTCGAACTGACGATGTGGCTCGGCGTCGATCCGCGCAAGGCGGATCAACTCGTGCGCGGGACGATTGTCCTGCCGCACGGCTTGGGCAAGTCGAAGCGCGTGCTCGTCATCACGCAGGGCGACAAGGTGCGCGAGGCCGAGGAGGCGGGCGCGGACTTCGTCGGCGGCGCTGAGATGGTCGAGCGGATCAAGGGCGGCTGGCTCGACTACGACGCCGTCATCGCCACGCCCGACATGATGCGTCTCGTCGGCGGTCTGGGTAAAGTCTTAGGCCCGCGCGGGCTGATGCCGAACCCGAAAACGGGGACAGTGACGAACGACGTGCGCACCGCCGTCGCCGAGACGAAGGCGGGCAAGGTCGAGTACCGCGTCGATAAGACGGGCGTCGTCCACGTCGGCATCGGCAAGGTCTCGTTCGACGATCAGAAGCTGCGCGAGAACGCGCAGATGCTCTTAGACGCGGTGGTCAAGGCGAAGCCTTCGACCGCGAAGGGCAAGTACGTCAAGAAGGTGAACCTCGCCGCGACGATGAGCCCCGGCGTGCTTCTGGACGAGACGGCTTACGCCAAGTAGGCGAGGGGGAAGACGCAAATGAAGAGCAGAGAGCAGAAACAGAAAGACCTCGAAGCCCTCGCCGGGCAGTTCAAGGAGTCGTCAACGGCGATGTTCGTCGGCTTCAAGAGCATGTCGGTCGGGAAGGATCAGGAGTTGCGCAACCGCCTGCGCGAGGCGGGCGCACAGTACGCCGTTGTCAAGAACACGCTCGCGCGCAAGGCGGCGGAGGGCACGCCCTTCGAGCAGGCGGCGGAGCACTTCAAGGGCGTGACGGCAGTCGCGCTGGGGCAGGGCGACGCGGTGACGCTGTCGAAGGCGGTCTCGAAGTTCGCCAAGGAGAACCCGGAAGTGTTCACCTTCAAGGCGGGCGTGGTCGAGGGCAAGGTCGTCGCCCTGCGCGACGTGGAAGCCATCGCCAGCTTGCCGCCGAAGGAGGAGCTGATCTCGAAGATCATGTTCCTCATCAACTGTCAGGCGCAGCGTCTCGTGACGGTGCTCTCGGCGGTGCCGCGCAACCTCGCCATCGTCGTCAAGCAGATCGGCGAGCAGAAGGGCGGCGGCGAAGAGGCCGCGCAGTAAATTTTAGCGGGATTTCAAATCTGAGATTTCAAACTCAGGTTTGAGTGAGTGAAGTCAGCCGGACGCGGAAAAACGGGCGGGGCGATTTGTCAGATCGACTTCCGGCTCGGACGCTGTTGAAGTTTGGCGATGCAGTCAGACCGAGAAGTGTCCCGTGGGTTCTCTCGGCTTGCGAACCAAAGGAACACAACACCAGAGAAACCCTGAGGAGGTTCATTAGTTCATCATGGCAGCAACGAAAGAAGATGTGATCGAGTATTTGAAGGGCGTGACCCTTCTCGAAGCCTCGCAGCTCGTCAAGGAGTTGGAGGAAGTGTTCGGCGTCTCGGCGGCGGCGGCGACCGTGGCGGCAGCCCCGGCGGCGGGCGGCGGCGACGCGGCGGCTCCGGCTGAGGAGAAGACCGAGTTCGACGTGATCCTGCAAGCCGCGGGCGGCAACAAGATCAACGTCATCAAGGTCGTCCGCGAGATCACGGCGCTCGGTTTGAAGGAGGCGAAAGACCTCGTCGAAGCCGCGCCGAAGGCGGTCAAGGAAGGCGTCTCGAAAGAGGAAGCCGAAACAATCCGCCAGAAGCTGGCCGACGCGGGCGCTACAGTCGAAGTCAAGTAAACAGGTTTCAGTTGACGGGTATAAGGCGTCGGGATTTCGTCTTTACCGACACCCGACGCCTGATACCCGTCACCCTTCCTTGACAGTTGCCGCGGCGGGCGGCTAAGGTAGGGGAGTATTGAGGCGAGGCGTTACTCCCACAATTTGTTGAATAGCATCAACTGCTTTCATTCACGTTAAGCGGTCGGAGCGTCGTGCGCTCCGACTGCGCTTTGTCGTCTTTAACGACCGTCACAAGTGACGAGTGATAGTTGACGAGTAAAACTGAATTTCTTACTTGTCATTTGTCACTCGTCACTTGTCACTAGAGGGAATTAAAAGATGTCTGCGAATCCGCTCCAACAGCAAACGCTCGGCATGGGTCGCCGCACCAGCCAGCCGCCGACGCGGCACGACTTTTCGAAGATCAAGACCGCCGCGCGCATCCCGAATCTGATCGAGATTCAGCGCGACTCTTACAACCGTTTCCTGCAGATGGACTTGCTCTCCGAGGAGCGCGAGCCGCAGGGGTTGCAGGCCGTCTTCCGCTCAGTCTTCCCGATCTCGGACTTCCGCGGGACGGCGGAGCTGGACTTCGTCGAGTATTCCATCGGCAACTGGCAGTGCAAGTGCGGCAGGCTCGAAGGGCTGCGGTATCTGCGCGCGAACTGCAAGAACTGCGGCTCGCTCGTCAAGGTCGATCCGCTCGTGCCCGGCGAATCCTTGTGCCACAACTGCGGCACGTTTAACGCCGTGCGCCCGCAGTTGTGCGACAACTGCGGCGAGCCCGTCGGCCTGAAGCACAAGCACGACCAGCAGGAGTGCCAGGAGCGCGGCATGACCTATTCGGTGCCGCTCAAAGTGAAGATTCGCCTGACCGTCTTCGACGTGGATCAGGAGGCGGGCACGAAGTCGATCCGCGACATCAAGGAGGAAGAGGTCTTCTTCGGCGAGATTCCGTTGATGACGGAGAACGGCACGTTCATCATCAACGGCACGGAGCGCGTCATCGTCTCGCAGCTCCACCGCTCGCCCGGCGTCTTCTTCGAGAAGTCGCCCGTCTTCCTCGCCAAAGTCATCCCGTACCGCGGCTCGTGGGTCGAGTTCGAGTACGACCAGAAGAACCTGCTCTACGTGCGCATTGACCGCAAGCGCAAGTTCCTCGCCTCGATTTTCCTGCGCGCGCTCGGCATCTGGCTCAACCCGAACTTCGACCCGAAGGGCTTCGCCTCGGACGCGCTGCTCGAAGACGCCGTGAAGAACGCGGGGTTCGGCGATGAGTCGATCCTGCGCGCCTTCTACGCCGTGGACGAAGTGCGCGTCGAAGGCGGTCGGCTCTTCATGCAGGTGAGCGAGGAAGGTCCGAGCAGCCTCGTTGGCATGAGGGTCGATAGCGATCTCAAGGTGAAGGGCGCGAGTGAGGCGGTGGTGCGCGCCGGCAAGAAGGTCACGCAGTCGGCGCTCGCGCAACTCCGCAAGGGCAAAGTCACCGAGGTCGAGGTGGACACGCAGCAGTTCGAGGGCGCCTACGCCGTCGCCGACGTCGTGAACGTCGAGACGGGCGAGGTCTTGCTCGAGGCGAACAACGAGGTCACCCCGCCGAAGTTGCAGGAGATCGCCGAGTCGGGCGTGCGTGACTTCGCGGTCTTCTTCCCCGAGCGCGACGATCTCGGCAACGTGCTCTCACTCACCTTGAAGAAGGACGTCATCTCGAAGCCCGTGGACGCGCTCCTTGAGATTTACCGCAAGATGCGCCCGGGCGATCCGCCGACCGTGCAGACCGCTTACAGGCTCTTCGAGGGCATGTTCTTCGACGAGCGCAAGTTCGACCTCTCTCGCGTCGGGCGGCTCAAATTCAACATCAAGATGGGTCGCCCGGAGCGCGACCGCATCAGCGATCCGCTCCTCTCCGCGCCGGACTTCGTCTCGGTCATCGCGTACCTGCTGAAGATGCGCCGCAACCCGCAGGAGTTCATGGCGGACGACATCGATCACCTCGGCAACCGCCGCGTGCGCGCCGTCGGCGAGCTGCTCGAAAACCAGTTCCGCATCGGCCTGGTGCGCATGGAGCGCGCCATCAAAGAGAAGATGTCGATCCAGCAGGAGATGCAGACGACGATGCCGCGCGATCTGATCAATGCCAAGCCAGTGACGGCGGCGGTCAGAGAGTTCTTCGGCTCGTCGCAGCTCTCGCAGTTCATGGATCAGACGAACCCTCTGTCCGAGATCACGCACAAGCGGCGTCTCTCGGCGCTTGGGCCGGGCGGACTCTCGCGCGAGCGCGCCGGCTTTGAGGTGCGCGACGTGCACCCGACGCACTACGGGCGCATCTGCCCGATTGAGACGCCGGAAGGCCCGAACATCGGACTCATCTCGTCCCTCTCGTGCTTCGCGCGCATCAACGAGTTCGGCTTCATCGAGTCGCCGTACAGCAAGGTCATCGACGGTCGCGTCGTCGAGTACGCGCGCATCGTCAACGGCGGCGACACGAAGTTCAAGCCGGGCGATCACGTTCAGCAGGATGAGATCGACAAGGCGAACCGCAAGGTCGGTGCCGACGGCAAAAAGGCGCAGTCCGAGCCGTACCCCTTCTACCTGACGGCGTGGGAAGAGGACAAGTGGGTCATCGGGCAGGCGAACATCGAGTTGGACGAGGCTGGCAACATCATCAACGAGCGCAACGCCGCGCGCAAGGCGGGTGAGTTCATCCTCTCGACGCGCGATGAGATCGAGTACGTTGATGTCTCGCCGAAGCAGCTCGTCTCGGTCGCGGCGTCGCTCATCCCGTTCCTTGAGAACGACGACGCGAACCGCGCGCTGATGGGCTCGAACATGCAGCGCCAGTCGGTGCCGCTCTTGCGTGCCGAGTCGCCCTACATCGGTACGGGCATGGAGCGCGTCACGGCGTCGGATTCCGGCGCGGTCGTCGCCGCACGGCGCGACGGCGTGGTGGACTACGTCGATTCCGAGCGCATCATCGTGCGCGCCGATCACAACGTGGACGGCACGATCTCGCGCGAGGTGACGGCGGACATCTACACGCTGACGAAGTTCAAGCGCTCGAACCAGAACACGTGCATCAACCAGCGACCCATCGTCTCGGTCGGCGAGCGCGTCTCGAAGGCGCAGGTCATCGCGGACGGCCCCTGCACCGACCGCGGCGAACTTGCCTTGGGTCGTAACGTGCTGGTCGCCTTCATGCCGTGGCGCGGCTACAACTTCGAGGACGCGATTCTCGTCTCCGAGCACCTCGTCAAGGACGACTTCTACACGTCGATCCACATCGAGGAGCTGGAGATCGAGGCGCGCGATACGAAGCTCGGCCCCGAAGAGATCACGCGCGACATCCCGAACGTCGGCGAGAACATGCTCCGCGACCTGGACGACTCTGGG
>JBJMGS010000138.1:0-30310 GCA_045807785.1 Pyrinomonadaceae bacterium | reverse complement strand
TATGGCGAGACCGAGCCGCCCCGCCTCGCGCGCTACCGCGCGGAAGAGGAAATCTTGCAGCGTCTTGTACGCGGCAGCCGCGGGCTCGCCGCCGCGCACGTAGCGCGCGTAAACCGCCGCCGCTTCGGACGGCGAGGCGTCGTCGAAGTTGAGCGCGCGCAGGTACGCCGCCTCGAATTTGATCGCGACCGCGCCACCTCTCCTCTGCCTTTCGAGCGTCGGCGCAACGATCTGCGTCACGTACTCCGAGAGCGTCGCGGGCAGGCGCGCGACCTTCGACTCTGTGATGTAGCGACGCAATAACGCCTCCTCGCGCGCGAAGAAGAATTGGCGGTTCGGCGTCACGCGCTTCAAGCCGGCGTTGTCGAGCGGGAAGAGCAGCGCGTCGTCGTACGAGACCCAGCGGAAGCGCGCGTTGTCGAGCCCGCGCCCCATCGCGACGCGGTTGGCGAAGGTGATGTCGATGCCGAGCTTGTCCAGCACCCACGCCGGGTAGTTGTCGCCCTGCTCGCGCATCACGCGTCGCTTCTTCTCCAGAAGCTCGCGCACGTGTGCCTCACTCGCGTCGTCGTGATCGTAGCCGTAGAGGGCGCGCCACGCGGCGACGTACTCGGGGTTCGTGGGCAGGGCGCGCGCGAACGGCACGGCGTCCGGCTCGGGCGGGCACGGCAGAGCGTCGAACTCCTCATCCGGCTTCTCGCCCTCGCCGACGACCTTCGGGATGTGCGCGTGGTTGTCAACGGCGCGGATGTGGTTGATCTCCGTCAAGAGCGTCGGGTCTGCCGCCTGCGCGAAGGACTGCGAAGAGATAAGAAAGACGAAGACCGCGACGGCGAGCGTGCGCGAGCGCGACGATGTGATCATCTCAGCCTCTCAGGTGCGTTGAGCTAACGCGCCGCCGATGCGAGATGCCTTTGGCGGGCGCGTCGGCTCTTGAAGGTGGGTAGCCTTTGCCTAACTCTTTCAGGTCTTGCTGAGCCAGCTCTAAGTTCTGGGTGCGGGAGCAGACCACAGGCTTGAGTTGCCTACGATCCGCATACACTAAGTAGCTCTCGCCTTCCTTAAACTCATAGTCGCATGAAGTTCTTTCAATAACCTCTCTCACTCTCCTGCCTCGGTGAACGAGAATGCTGCCAGCCATGAATGAGATTTCGTTGGCACGCAGAGAGCCTTTCCAAACTCTCTCCACACGGAACAGCGCGCGATCACTCCTAACGGAGACCACTTTGCCCGCGAAAACCACGTCTGCGCCCCTCAGCGCTTCCGCGACGGTAGGCGTGCGGATGCATTCGCAAGCTGAATCTACACTCCGGCAGCATAGCAGGAACGCAATCACACATAGCGCCTTAGTAATGTTGCTCATACTGCCACGACTGAAATTAGCCGGACTCAAAGATTCTCAATCGGCACGGGCTCGACCTTGTCGGCTAAGTCGAAGCCGAAGACGCGCGAGTAGAAGTACATCTCGCCGTCGAGCGCGCGCTTAATGTTCTCGGCGCGGCGGAAGCCGTGCTGCTCGCCCGCGAACGGGACGTAGGCGACCGGCAGGCCCTTCTGGCGCAGCGCCTCGACCATCATCTCCGCCTGATTCGGCGGCACGACCTTGTCTTCGAGTCCCTGGAAGAAGATGACCGGGCACGAGAGCCCGTCCGTGAAGTTGATCGGCGAGCGCTCGCGGTACACGTCCTCGCGCGCGGGGTACGGCGCGACGAGACCGTCGAGGTAGCGCGACTCGAACTTGTGCGTGTCGCGCACGAGCGCGCCGAGGTCTGAGACGCCGTAGTGGCTCGCGCCCGCCTTGAACTGCTGGCGAAAGGTGAGCGCGGCAAGCGTCGTGTAGCCGCCCGCGCTGCCACCATCGATGACGCAGCGCTCTGGGTCGGCAAGCCCACGCTCGATCAAATAACGCGCGCCGTTGACACAGTCGTCAACGTCCACGACGCCCCACGCGCCGTTCAGCCTCCGGCGGTAGGCGCGCCCGTAGCCGGTCGAGCCGCCGTAGTTCACGTCGAGGACGGCGAAGCCGCGGCTCGTCCAATACTGGACGTTGAGGTTGCGCGTCGTCACCGCCGCCGCGGTTGGCCCGCCATGACTCTTGACGAGGAGCGGCGGGCGCTCTGCTTCCGGCGCGACGAAATCGCGGTTGCGCGGCGCATAGTAGAAGGCGTGCGCCGTCAGCCCCTGCTCGGTCGGGAACTCGACCGACTGCGCGGCGGAGATGTAACCCTCGTCGAGTTGGAGATCGCTCGTGCGGCGCAGCGTCTGAAACTCTCCCGTCGCCGCGTCGAACTCGACGACCGCCGCGCCAAGCGTCGGCGAGCCCGCGCGAAAGACCGCGCGGCGCGTCTCGACCGACGCGCGCACGTAAGTGATATCTTCGTAAGGCGACTCGATGCGGCGCAAACTTTTCGTCTTCGTCTCCAGCACGCCGAGGCGCGAGACGCCGCGCTCGCGGAAGGTGCAGACGATCTCGTCCGCGGACGTGAAGGCGTAAGTCGCCATGCCGAACCCCCACTGCGGCTCGCCGAACTCGGCTTCCATCGGGCACAACGCTTCTACCTTCATCTCGCTTGCCACGCGGGAGATGGCATCGGACTGCGCGCGGTACAGGTTCCACCAGCCGCTCCGGTCTGAGACAAAATAGAGATCGCCTGCGGGCGACCATTCGGGCTGGAAGATTGACTCCTCGGGTCCGCCCGCGATCAGGCGGCTATGACCGAGCGCGCCTGCGGGGCCAAACTCCGCCACCCATAGTTTGGTACCGTCCCAAGGCATATTCGGATGCTTCCACGCTAGCCACGCCAAGTATTTCCCATTGGGGCTAACGCGGGGCGACGAGTAAAAGTCAAAGTCGTAGCCGAAAGTCAGCACTTCGCCATCATCCGACGCGCCGTCCGGCGCGTCCGCGTCGAGTCGCACGGCGACGATGGCGTTCGCCGGCTCGTGTCCCGAAGCCCTGTGGTCTTCGCGGACGCTGATGAGCCTTGCGCGCGCCGCGTCAAAAGTCATGTCGGCGTAGCGCAGTTGCGATTGCGACTCCGGCGTGAGCGGCTGCGGCGCGGCGTCTGTGGGCGCGCGGCGGTAGAGCCGCTGGTCAGAGAAGTTCGAGAAGTAGAGCGTGCCGCCGTGGACGGTGTAATCGCCGCCGCCGTATTCGTGGACGCGCGTGCGCGCGTTGAAGGGCTGCGGAATCAGATCGCGCCGCGACTCGCCTTCCCGTTTGACGACGACGCTGCGACCGTCCTCCTGCGGTCTGACTTCCGTCCAGTAAACGTCCGCACCGTCGAGCACAGGTGAGGTGAGACCGATTGAGCCTTGCACGATGAGATCGGACGTGATCGGTGATTTCCAGGAGCCGTAAGGCGCCACCTTGCGTTCAGCCATTTTCCAACCCTTTCCGCAGCGGCCAAAAAATTTCGGCAATGATGAACGAAAAACTCCCGGCTGCCAAGACGCCACACATCCCAGCCATGAACCTGCTCTCGGCAAAAGACTTTCGCCCCGTCGCGCGGCGCAAGTCGGACGCGCTTGAGTGCCGTCTTCTTTTTGACCGACATCGCTTGCCGAACGCCTCAAGAATTCCTCAAGGTCACCGTTTTATAGTCCCTTTCGTGGCTCGGCAGTGCGGGCGCCGGGCTTTCAGAGGCGGTTTGACAGGTCAGTGCGACGTGCCGCGCGCCAGCGCCCTCACGCGAGCGCCTTGCCCTGGAGTTGCGGCGCAGTTGATCGAAGGTTTCGAACGAGAGTAGAGAAAATTTGATGACCTTAATCCTCGACAAGATCACCATGCCCGCCGACGCGCCGCGCGTCTCTCGCGCGCGGCTGCTCGGCGTCCTCGACGACAGCATGAGCTGTTGCAACTCGACCGTCGTCTGTGGCCGCACGGGCGCGGGCAAGACGCTACTGACGCTCGACTTCGCCGGTCGCTGCGGTCGGCGCGTCGCGTGGTATAAGGTGGACGCGCCGGAAGCCGAGATGGAGGCGTTCCTTCAGTACCTCGTCGCCGCTGTGCGCAGCCAGCACCCTGGCTTCGGTCGCAAGACGCTGGCGCTCGTCGCGTCGGGCGAGCGTGACGCCGTCGTCGTCGCCGAGTCGTTCGTGTACGAGATGACGATGCTCGAAGCGAGCGAGCCGCTGCTGATCGTCATAGACGATCTGCATCTGGTGTATGATGCCGACTGGGTCGTTCCCTTCTTCGGTCGGATGCTGCCGCTGCTGCCGGCGGAGACGCACGTCGTCTTAATCGGGCGGACGCTGCCGCCCGCGCCGCTCTGGCGGATGCGCTCGAAGCAGACCTTGCGCGTGATCGACGAGGCGTCGCTCGCCTTCAACCGCTCGGAGGCGGAAGAACTTTTCGCCGGCTACAACTTGCCGACGAAGCAAGCCGCGCAGGCGCTCGCCGAGACGTGGGGTCGCGCCGCGGCGCTCGACGCCGTGGCGCGCGGCGGCCAGACCCGCGCCGAAGAGGAAGCGGCGCGCACGGTCGCCGTCATGATCGAGAGCCGCGACGGCGAAGCGAGCCGTTCGGGCGGGCGGCTGCGTCTCGTCAAAGGCTACTCGCAAAAAACTTCGATGGCTTGACGGCGAGCCGCCTGCGAGACGCCACCATACTGCTTTCACGATTTTGTTAGCGACTCCAAGTTGACGCTCGAGCCCTCGCGACAGTCGAACCCTCGCCCCTGGTTTTGATGAGCAACAGGCTGCGCCGCACGGGTAAACTCCAGACGACTCCGCTGCCCCCGATGCCGGAGCCCGGCAGCCCCGCGCCCAGTTTCTTCCTGCGCACCAAACTGCTGCCGCCGCGCCCCGCGCCCGCGCTCCTGCACCGCCCACGCCTCTCCGAACGGCTTCGCGCCAATCTCGAACAGCCGGTCACCTTGGTCGCCGCGCCCGCGGGGTCTGGCAAGACGACGCTCGTCGCGGATTTTTTGCGCACCGAAGGGCGTCAGTTCGTCTGGTATCAGCTCGACCGCACGGACGCCGATCCTTCAGTCTTCCTCGGCTACGTCGCGCACGGCATCCGCCAGCTCGTCCCCGGCTTCGGCGACGCCACGCTCTCGTACCTGCAACAAGCCCCGGCGGAGCTCGCCGACCAGCCCGAGCGCGCGGCGGACGTGCTCTTAAACGAAGTGCTCGACGCGGTCGATCAGCAGATCATTTTCGTCCTCGACGACTACCACCACCTCGGCACCGAGACGCCCGTGCATCGCGTCGTGGATCGACTGCTCGCGTACCTGCCCGACGTGATCCACGTCATCATTACCTCGCGCGACGTGCCGCCGCTCTCGCTCTCGCGCCTGCGCGCGCACAACGCCTTAACGATCATCGACCGCGAAGAGTTGCTCTTCACCGACGACGAGACGCAGGAGCTGTTCCGCAAGGTCTTTGATCTCGAACTGACGCCCGCACAGCTCCACGAGTACCGCGAGCGCACGCACGGCTGGATCACGGCGCTGCAACTCGTCCGGCAGGTGGCGCAGCGTCAGGCGCTGGCGCGCGGCGCGGCGCACGAAGGCGATCCTTCCGCTCCCGATCTCGTCGAAGTCCTGCGCCAGTCCGAGCGCGACATCTTCGACTACTTCGCCGAAGAAGTTTTCGCCGACGAGCCACCGGAAGTGCAGCAACTGCTGCTGCGCGTCGCGCTGCTCGAACGCATCGAGCCTGACGCCTGCTCGCTGCTCTACCCGCGGGCGAACTGCCAGACGCTGCTGCCCTCGCTCGTGCGCCGCAACGTCTTCATGACCGTGGCGAGCGACGCGAGCGGCGAAGAGTACCGGCTGCACCCGCTCTTCAAAGACTTCCTGCGCCGCCGCCTGCGCGCCGAGATCGGGCCGGCGGGCCTCGCCGCCGAGCACGCGCGCTTCGCCGACTATTTCACCGGACGCAAGCTCTGGGAGCAGGCGATCCAGCACCTGCTCGAAGCCGGCGAGTTCGCGCGCGCCGCCGCGCTCATCAGTGAGCGCGGCGCGGAGTGGCTGGCGGGCGGCGCGTTCACCGCGCTCGTCCGCTTCGTCGAGGCGCTGCCCGCCGAGGCCGTCGAGGCGCACCCGCGCGCGCTCCTGCACCGCGCCGAGGTCGCGCGGCTGCGCGGCAGGTTCGAGTCCGCCGAGACGCACCTGCGCCGCGCCGCCACGTTGCTCAACGCGCGCGGCGACGCGGAGGGCGAGGCCGAGGCGCTCAACTCGCTCGCCACCATCGCGCGCCGCCGCGGTGACTGTGCCGCCGCCTTCGCCCACCTCGACCGCGCGCTCGAACTCGTCGGCGAGCGCTCACCCGTCCTCGTCAAGATCGGCAACACGCGGGGCTTGTGCTACTTCACGCTCTCCGAGTGGACGAACGCCGAGCGTGAGTTCCGCGACGCCCTGCAACTCGCCGAGGGACTGAACGACACGCACTACGCGCACCTCATCGCGCACAACCTGGGGATGCCTGCCATGATCCGCGGCGACTTCGCCGAAGCGCGCCACTGGTTCAAGCGGATGCTCAGCGATGGCGACGGACGACAGGGCGCGCGCCCCGTCCCGCAGGAAGCTTGGGCCTACCTCAACCTCGCGCGTTGCCACCTCTACCGCGGCGAGACGGAGGCCTGCGAGCGGCAGCTCGACCGCGCGCTCGAACTCTGCCACCTCTTCAACCTCATCGCGCAGCGCGCCGAGGCTTTCGAGACCTACGGCAACCTCTACCGCGAGCGCGCGGACGCGGCGCGCGCCGCGGAGTTCTACAAGCACGCCGAACAGTCTTACGAGGAGGCCGGGATCGAACTGACGCGCAGCGAGTTGCTCGAAGAGCGCGCGCTGCTGCACCTGCAACTCGGTGACCTCGCGGCGGCGCGCAACCTTCTGGATCGGCTGCTCGCCGCGCGCCGCGACGCTCAAGACGAGCGCGGCCTGCACACCGCGTCGCTCTCGCACGCGCGTGTCCTGCTCGCTGCGGGCGATCACGCAGAGGCGCGCGCCGAGCTTGAGCCCGCACTCTCATACTTCCACGCGCGCGGCTTCTACTACTACGAGGCGCAGGGCAGCCTCGCGCTCGCCGCCTGCGACGCCGAGGATGGACGCGAGGGCGAGGCGGTCGAGCACTTGCGGCGCACGCTCGATCTGGCCGCGCGCTACGACTACGAATACTGGCTGCGCCGCGAGGTCTCGACGCACGCGCGACTCTTCGCGTCGGCTGAGGCGCGCGCGCTGTTGCCGCCCGATCTGAGCGAGCAGGTTCCGGCGTCCGCCGCCTCCGTCGTGCCGGAAGCAGGCGCAAGCGTCGGGGCGGCGGCGGTCGTCACGCCAAAGCCTGCTGCGGATTTGACGATCAAGATGCTCGGCCCCGTCGAGATTCACCGCGACCCGGCGCGCTCTCTGGCGGCGGACGCGTGGACAACCAAGCGCGCCCGCGACATCCTCTGCTTCATCGCCTCGCGCCGCCACCGCCGCGCCTCGAAAGACACGATCATCGACACCTTCTGGGGCGAGGCGGACTTCGACGCGGTCGAGAAGAATTTCCACCCGACCGTCTCGCACATCCGCAAGGCGCTGAACAGCAACCAGCCCGTCAAGCAGAACTTCCTCGTCTATCGCGACGGCGACTATCTACTCAGTCAGGACGCTTCCTACTTCATCGACACGGAGGAGTACGACCGTCTCGTCGCAGAGGGCGAGTCCGCCCGCCGCGCGGGCGACCGCGAACGCTTCGTCTCGTGCTTCGAGCACGCCATCGAACTCTACCGCGGCGACTTCATGCAGGGCTCCTACGACGACTGGGTCGAGGAGCAGCGCTCCTACTACCGCGAGCAGCAACTGCGGATGCTCGAGACGCTCGCCACGGCGGCGCAGAAGGCGGAGGACTGGCCGCGCTCGCTGAAACTCGCGCAGCGCATCCTCTCCGAAGATCAGTTCCGCGAAGACGTCCACTGCATGATCATGCGCGCGCACGCGTCGCTCGGTAACCGCGCGGCGGTCAAGGATCAGTACGAGAGTTTGCGCCGGCTGTTGCGCAAGGAGTTGGGCGTCGAGCCCGCGGCGGAGACGCAGAGGGTGTTCAAGCAGTTGATGGGCGAGAAGAATTGAGTCATTTGACCATTGATTCATTTACTCATTGATTCAATGAACCCGAGCCAATGAATCACTGAGCAAATGAGTCAATGATTGAATCGGAGCGTTTCATGGCGTCCGAGGTTCGTGACAAAAATATAACAAGACGGCAAGCGCGGCGGGCTGAAATTCCGCGGCGCTCTATGCTATGTTCATCCTCCCGACCTTAAGCTCTACTCTCGCACGTGCGTCCGTCCCAGTCGCCGGAAGAGCCTTTTGCCTGCAACACAGTTCAGGAGTTCGTGAATACGGTTCACGCCGCATCCCCCTCGTTATGCGCCACAGAACTTTGAAGACGCTGCGCCAAATCACCGCCCTCGTCGTCGCCTACCTGCTCTGCGTCGGCTCGGCTTACGCCGGCATCACTGTGAGCGGAGCCGACGGCATCACCGTCTCCGGCGCGGACGGCATTACTGTTAGTGGAGCAGACGGTATTACCGTCTCTGGCGCGGACGGCATCCTCGACTTCAACGTCAATGGCATCACCGTCAGCGGCGCCGACGGCATCACCGTCAGCGGGGCAGACAGTATCGCTTCGACGCGCCCGACCGGCATCACGGTTTCGGGCGCCGACGGCATCACCGTCAGCGGGGCCGACGGCATCACCGTTTCGGGCGCGGACGGCACGACGCGCAAAGTGGACTCGGTCATCATCAGCAGGCCGAACGGCGTCACGATCTCGACCGCCGACGCGCTCAAGGCGGCCGGTGTTGACGGCGCCGTGCCGCGCAGCGGTAACGGCATCACCGTCTCCGGCGCGGACGGCATCACGGTTTCGGGGGCAGACGGCATCACGGTCAGCGGCGCGGACAACGCGTTCGCACGCGGCCTGGACGGTCAGGTTTTCGCCCTCGCGCCGAGTGGCTTATCCATCCCTCACGCCGACGGCATCACCGTCTCCGGCGCGGACGGCATCACCGTCTCCGGCGCAGACGGCACGACCATCACGCCCGCGCAGGGCGTCGCGGCGACCGGAGCGGACGCCACACAGCGCGCCGGACTCCAGAGCGTCGATCTCGAACTCGCCCTCGCGCTCGACCGGATGACGGACGACAGCTCGGTCAACGCCGTCGTCGTCTATCACCACCTGCCGACCGATCAAGACCTCGCCGACTTGCAGCGCATCGGCGTCATCGGCGGCACGCGCTTCCGCGTCCTCCCGATGATCTACGTCACGGCGACGCGCGATCAGATCATTCAAATCTCGCACCTCTCCGCCGTGCGCTCGATCTACGGCAACCGCACGCTCGAATTCAACTCCGATCCGGCGAACGGCGCGACCGGCGTCGATCGCATGACCGCCGACAAGGAACTGGCGCGCGCCAACGGCGGCACCCCCTTCACGGGTCGCGGCGTGACGGTCGCCGTGCTCGACACCGGCATCGACGCGACGCACGCCGACCTGGCCGGGCGCGTCGCGCAGAACGTCAAGCTCGCCGACCTCGAGAGCGTACCCGTCGCGGGCTTCGCCTACCCCGCGAACGTCGAGAATCTGCCCGACACGGATCAGGCGCACGGCCACGGCACGTTCGTCGCGGGCGTCATCGGCGGCAACGGCTCTCGCTCCGCGGGTCAGTTCACCGGCGTCGCGCCGGGCGCGAAGCTGGTCGGCTTGAGCGCGGGCGATTCCGATCTCATCTTCGTCCTCGACGGCTTCGACTATTTGCTCGACCACGGCGCTTCCTTAGGCGTGCGCGTCGTCAACTGCTCGTTCTCCGCCGAGACCGTGTACGACGCGAACGATCCGGTTAACGTCGCGACGAAGATGCTCTTCGACCGGGGCGTGAACGTCGTCTTCTCGGCGGGCAACACGGGGCCGGGCTTGCACACTTTGAACCCTTACGCCTCCGCGCCGTGGGTCGTCTCGGTCGGCGCGACCGACGGCAACAAGCTCGCCGCCTATTCGTCGCGCGGCGACTTCGCCAACCCGAATGTTCATCCGACGCTCGTCGCGCCCGGCGTGAAGGTCGTCAGCCTTCGCTCTTCGGGCGTCAGTCAGACGGGCGTCGAAGGTCTCGGCTTCAACAACGACGCGAGCCTGCCGCCCACGCTGCTGCCTTACTACACGACGGCGACGGGCACGAGCTTCTCCGCGCCGCAGGTCGCGGGTGCCATCGCCCTGATGCTCGAAGCGAACCCACGGCTCACGCCGTCTCAGGTCAAGGACATTTTGCAGCGCACGGCGACGCCGCTTGCGCCCTACTACCCGCACGAGGTTGGCGCCGGGATGCTTAATGCCTACGCCGCCGTCGTCGAAGCCGAGTTCCCGCAACGGCACATGGGCCGCTTCCGCGCCGCGTTCGACGACCGTTTCTTCCGCGCCGTCGCCGATCCGCTGCAGGTTTTGCAGGGCACGGTCGCGCCGGGCGCGACCGGCTACACGACCTCCTTCAATGTCCCCGACAAGGCGCTCTTCGCCTCGATGCAGATCGGCTGGGGGCCACTGTGGAGCACGAACGATCTCGGCATGGCACTCTACGACGCGGCGGGGACGAAGCAGGCCGACGTGAACATCCTGAACCTGCCCGGTCTCGGCGGGCACCGCGAGCGCGCTTTCGTCAACAACCCCGCTGCCGGCGCGTGGCGCATGACGGTGAAGAACACGCTCGGCCTCGTCGGGACGATGCAGGACTTCACGGGCGTGCTTGAGACGGCGCACGCCGAGTACGCGCCGATGAACGACGTCGCGACGCTCGGCCCGCCGCAGCGCGAAGACGTTTACCAGAGTCTGCGCACGTTCGTAATGCAGCCCTCGGGCAAGAACTTCCGCCCCGCGTTTTCCGCCAGCCGACAAGACCTCGCGGCGGCGCTCGTTATCGGCGGGCGCGTGCCGCAGTATCTGCCCGCGACGCCGACCTACCGCGACGTGCGCGATCTCTCCTCGATGCTCTTCGTCGAGAGCGTGCAGCGCGCGCCGCAGGGACAGCTCTTCACGGACGTGACGGCGGGCGGCAACTTCTCGCCGAACGCTTCAGTGGATCGACTGACGGCGGCGACCGTGCTCGTGCGCGCGGCGGGACTGCAATCCGAAGTAGATTCGAGCGGCAGCGGCGTGCTCGTCGGCATCGGCGACGCGCTGAGCATCCCCACGCAGTCGCGCGGCTACGTCAAAGTCGCGCTCGCCCACGGGCTGCTCACGCTCGATCAGACCAACTTCCGCCCGCAGAGCGCGCTCACGCGGCTCGAACTCGCGCACGCGATGGCCATGCTGCAAAACCTGCTCAACCAGTAAGGCGCGGCTCACGCAAAGACGGAGGCGGCGGCGAAGTTGATCCTTCGCCGCCGCCTCTCTTTTTACTTCGTGCCCCTTTTTACTTCGTGCCCTGGCTACTGCTTGACGAACAACTCTTCCGCGTTCCAGAGCGAGAAGGGCGGGAGCGGGCTCGGTCGGTAGTTGCCGATCTTGGTGCTCGCGGCGACGGGGATGTGGCGCGAGACGAGCGGGACGAGGGGGAGTTGCTCCGCCATGATCTGCTGAATCTGGTGGAAGAGATCGCGGCGTCGCTCGCGGTCGGTCTCGCGCGCCTGCTGCGCGGTCAACTCGTCTAGTTTTGCCTCCCAGTCGGTCGCTGGCTTCGCCTGTTTCGGGTTCCAGAAGTGCTGCGGGCTGCCGCTGCGCAGCATGTCCGTGTAAGACGAGGGGTCGGGCTCGGTGGCTGACGTGCCGAAGAGCGCCGCCTCATAGTCGTAGATCTGGTTAATGCGCGCCGTCAACTGTGCGTTCTCGATCGGCGCGACCGTCACCTTCATCCCCAGCTTCGCCAAGTCCTCCTGCACGACCGCCGCCGCGTCAACGCGCGTCTTCGTCCCGGACGGCGCGATGATCGTGAACTCGACGCGATTACCTTTCGCGTCGTATAGCTCCGCGCCGTCCGTGCCGTCGCGCACGGTGAAGCCCGCGTCTTTCAGGAGCGCGCGCGCCTTGTCCAGGTCGTACTCTTCGCGCGGCAGATCGTTCGCCGCCCAGGCGCGGTTGCCCGGCGGGATGAAGCCGTAGAGCGGCGTCGCTAGGCCCTGCCAGACGTTCTTCGCGATGTGCTCGCGATCCACTGCGTGCGAGACGGCGCGGCGGAAGCGCACGTCCGAGAACCACGCGAGCTTGGCGGGGTCGACGTAGGGCTTGCCGTCCGCGCTCTTGCCGGGATTGAGGTTGAAGCGCAGATCGTCGGCGTAGAGTCCGGGGCCGAGATCATAGCCGCGCGCCGTCCCCACCCCGGCGCGCAAGCTCGCGAAGTCAGCCGGGCGCACGCGGTCATAGATGTCGAGCGTACCCTGCCCCAAGCGCGCGACGGCGTTGCTCTCGTCGGTGATGACTTCGAGCGTGAGCCGGTCGAGGTAAGGTAATTGATTCCCCGCCGGGTCATTCTTCCAGTAGTAAGGGTTGCGCGCCAGTACGACGCGCTCGCCCGGCGCGCTCGATTCGACGACGAACTTGCCGGAGGTCACAATCGACTTCGGATCGGAGGTGATCGAGTAAGCCTGACTGAACGTGCCGTCGGCGAGTGCCGCTTCCAGTGTGTGGCGCGGCAGCACGGCGAGGTTCGACATGTAGTTTTCGGGCACGCTCACCGCTTCCGGGAAGACGAGCGTGAAGTGGCGCGCGTCCACGACCTTGATCTCGATGGGCTTGTCACCGATCTTCATCGCGTCCATGTAGAGCGGCGACTTGACGCGCTCGTCGTAGAGCGCGCGCAGCGTGAACGCCACGTCGTCGGAGGTGAGCGGCTGGCCGTCGGAGAACTTGAGCCCGTCGCGCAGGGTCACGTCAACACCCCGTCCGTCCGCCGCCGGCTTCCAGCTTTCGGCGAGCGCAGGGATGTAATCCTGCTTGTCGTGATCCATCTCGACGAGGCGGCTCTCGAGCAGGAAGAACGAGACGAGGTTCGACGGCTCGTCGCCCGTCATGGCGATGTAGTTGAACGTCTTCGGCGGCGCGCTGACGCGTGCGGTCAACTGGCCGCCGCGCTGACCGACGACTCTTTCGCGCGGCAGTTCCGCCGGCTGGTTCGCGTTCGAGTTCTGCGGCGCGGGCTGGCAGGAGGCGAGGGCGAGCGCCGCCAAAAGCAGCGCGGCGAGAGCGTTTGTTCTCTTCCGTTCTCTTCTCATCTTCAAATCTTCCGCTGTGGTCTAAAAGAAATTTAGCATGAGGTATGATCGCGCGTCTTGCGGCGAGGCTAACTTGATTCAAACACGGATGCGCGCGGTTGTCTATCTCAATCTGAGATCGGCATCCAGACTAAAGAAGATAGAAAGATTCACCGCAGAGGCGCAGAGCGCGCAGAGGGGGCGCAGAGAAAACTGACATCTCTCTGCGCTTCCTCCGCGTCCTCTGCGCCTCTGCGGTGAACCTCCTTCCTGCACTCTCGACTCAAACCGAGCCGCCGGCGCCCGCGCAAAAGTTCTTGTCCCGCCGTGGCTGGGGGTGTTAGAAAGACCGGCGTCAGTCCTGAAAACGCGCGCGTGCTTAAACTCATCTTCTCCAGAATCCTGCAAGGCGTCGTCGTGCTCCTCGTCGTCTCGGCGCTTACCTTCGGGCTGCTCGCGGCGGCAGGCGGCGACGCGCTCTCGAATTTAAGCAGCGAGCCAAACGTCTCGCCCGCGGCGGTGGCCGAGTTGCGCCACGTGTACGGTCTCGACGCCCCGCTCGCCGTCCGCTACGCGCGCTGGCTCTCCGGGTTCGCGCGCGGGCAGATGGGCTACTCGACGCACTTCCAGGCGCCGGTCTCGACCGTGCTCCCGCCCAGACTCTTACGCACGCTCGTCGTCGCGGCGGTCGCGCTCCTGCTCGCGTGGGCGCTCTCGCTCGCCGTCGGCGTGCAGGCGGCGCGCAACCCCCACAGCCTCTGGGATCGCGCAAGCGAGGTGTTGATTCTGCTGAGCGCCTCGACGCCGCGCATCGTCGTCGCACTCGTCGCATTGGCCTTCGCCGTGCGGACGAACCTCTTCCCCGTCGGCGGCGACGCGGGCGCGTCGTCGACGTTCTCGCCCGCGCGTGTGCTCCCGCCCGCCGTCGTGCTCGCCGTCCCGCTCGTCGCGCTCTTTCTCGCGCAGACGCGCGAGAGTTTGCGCGCCGCGCTCGCAGAGGATTTCGTCACAGTCGCGCGCGCCAAGGGTTTGCCGGAGCGCGCGGTCGTCCTGCGCCACGCCATGCGCGCCGCCGCCAACCCGCTCATCACCATCTTCGGCTATTCGCTGGGGAGCGTCGTCGGCGGCTCCATCGTCGTCGAGACGGTGCTCGGCTGGCAGGGCGTCGGGTGGCTGAGCGTCGAAGCGGTCTTGAACCGCGACGTGCCGCTGTTGATGGGCGTCGTCATGACGACGGCGACTGCTGTGCTCGCCGGCAACCTCGTTGCGGACGTCCTGCTCCGCCTCAACGACCCGCGCCTGCGCCGCGAAGAGGCGGCCACGCCCGCCGCCGCCCCGCGCACGACCAGCGCCGCCTGACGCGATGACGCCGCACGCGACGACACAGCCCACTGCCAAGCCGAACGACGCCGACGCCGGCGCGCGCGGCCTGTTCGCGCGACTGCGCCGCGCGCGCCGCACTTCCTCCGACCATTCCGGGCGTGCGCGTCTTGTGGCCGGTCTCGCCATCGTCGCACTGTTCTACGTCGTCGCCGTGCTCGCCGAGTTCGTCGCGCCCTACAGCCACAGCGCACAGTCGCGCGAAGAGACGAACGCGCCCGCCACGCCGATCCACTTCTACGACGAGAATGGTAACTTCCACACGCGACCGTTCATCTACGCGCGCCATCTGACCGACCGCCTCACCAACGCCTACGCCGAAGACGCCGCGCGCCGCTACCCGCTCACGATCTTCGCGCGCGGCAACTCTTACCGGCTGCTCGGACTTATTTATACCGACCGGCATCTCTTCGGCGTCACCGACGACGCGACTGATTTTAATCAGCCGGTCTCTCATCAGCCTGCGCCGCCTTCACCGTCAGCGACTTCCGCCGCACCACCGCACGTCAACCTGCTCGGCACGGATGTTCTCGGTCGCGACCGCTTCTCGCAGCTCGTCGTCTCGGCGCGTTTCTCGCTCGCGGTCGCGCCGCTCGGCGCGCTGCTCGCGGGCGCGCTCGGCGTCTTCGTCGGCTGCGTCGCAGGCTACGCGGGGCGCAGGGCCGACGCCGTGCTGATGCGCGCGGCGGACGCGATGTTGGCGCTGCCGGCCCTCGTCCTCATCCTCGCCGTGCGCGCCGCGCTGCCGGACAAGCTCCCGCTCGCGCGCGCCGCGTTCTTCCTCGTCGCCGTCTTCGTCGCGGTGGGCTGGGCGGAGATGGCGCGGCTCGTGCGCGGGCTCGTCATGGAGCTGCGCGGGCGCGAGTTCGTCACGGCGGCGCGCTCGCTGGGGATGACCGAAGCGCGCGTGCTCGTGCGCCATGTCCTGCCGAATGCATCGCGCCCCGTCCTCGTGCAGCTCTCTCTGATGGTGCCCGCCTTCCTGCTCGCAGAGACGGCGCTCTCCTATCTCGGCGTCGGCGTGCAAGACCCGGAAGTGAGCTGGGGCAAGATGCTCAAGGAGGTGGGCAGCTCGCCGCTGCTGTTGCGAGAGCACCCCTTCGCGCTGCTCTCACCCGCCATCGCCATCTTCCTGTTCGTCCTCGGCGTCCGACTGCTCGGCGACGGACTCAGGCGCGGGCGCGGCGACTGAGCGACGCCCGCGGCTGTGGCATAATGCGTCCGCTCCGATGAATCCAAAACGCTGCTTGCACGAACGCTCTAGAACTCATGCCCGCTCTCATCTTGAAACCGCGCGCGACGCTCTTCGCGCTCGCGTTCTGCGCCCTTCTCGCCGCGTGCGCGAAAGACTCGACGCCGAGCGCGTCGAACATTTCAGCCGACGCACGTGCGGCGGGCGCAGTCGTCGCCAACGTCAACGGTCGGGCGATCTCGGCGAAGCTCTACGAGATGTTTCTGCGCAACGGTCGCGACGCGCTCGGAATCGACGAGGCGACGCCCGAAGGCAGGCGCGCGCGCGCGGAGCTGCAAGAGGGGATCGTCTCCGATCTGATCGACCGCGCGCTCGTCTCCGCGGATGCAGAGCGGCGCGGGCTTCGTGTGACGAATGATGCGCTCGACGAAAGGGAGCGGCGCGAGACGACGCAGCGCGGAGGCGAGGAGAAGTTCCGCTCGTTCCTCTCCGACCACGGGCTCACGCGTGAGGAGTACCGCGAAGTTTTGCGCGACCAGCTCTACGGCGAGATGTTGAGCGACGAGGCGGGCAAAAACGTCTCCGTCTCGGACGACGAAGTCAAAAAATATTACGGCGAGCACAAAGACGATCCGGCGTTCGAGCAGCCCGCGCGCGTCACCGCCGCGCACGTCCTCGTCGCCGCGCGCCCGACCGTCATCGCCGAACAGTTGCGCGCCGAGAAGCACCTCGCGGGCGACGCCTTAGCCACAGCCGTGCGCGACGAAGTGGCGCGTCGCCGCGAGAAGGCTGAAGAGTTGCGCCGCAGGGCTGCGGCGGGCGCGGACTTCACCAGACTCGCGCGCGAAGCTTCGGACGATCCGGCGACGCGCGAGCGCGGCGGCGACCTCGGTACGTTCGCGCCGGGTTCTCACACGCGCGCCTTTGACGACGCGGCGTTCGCGCTGAAAGTCGGCGAGGTCAGTCCCGTCGTCGAGACGGAGTTCGGCTTTCACGTCATCAAGCTCAGCGGTCGCGAGCCCGCGCGCCGCGTCACGCCCGCCGAAGCCGCGCCGGAGATTCGCCAGCAACTGCTCGCGGCAAAGCAGGCGCAGCTTTTGAAAGACTGGCTCGCCGAGGCTCGCCGCCGCGCGCAGGTGCGCGTCGCGGAGCCTTACCGCTTCGGCGCGTTGAAGGATCAATACCCGGTCATGTAAGTCGCTACCTGTCGCGTCGCGCGCCGGTCTCCGCCCTCACGTCTGCCAACCGTCGCAACACAATCGCAATCTCCTCAAGTCTGCCTCAAGTTCCCTGACGGGATGAAAAGAGCGCGTTTTTCGCCGGAAAAACGCGCCTTAAAATTTCAGCGCGTCGCTCAAGTTTTCCTCAATGCCTCCGCTCTAAATTCCTCCCACGGTTAGCGTGGAGGAATCCACCCGCCGCAAATACCGAGACCTTCGAGAGGGAGAGATGAAAAGACTGACGACGTTGGTTTCCGCACTGCTGATCTGCCTCGCCTTCCATAGCGCGCACGCCGCCGCGCTCAGCCCGACCTTGAGCGTCAAGCTCGGCAGGCTGGCCGACTCCGCGCAGGTCGGCACCGTCATCGTCGCCTTCGACACGACGAACGGCTTGCAGGATTCTCACCTCGCGATCTTGCGTGGCTTAGGCATTCAGGGCGGCTTGACGCTGCCGCGCCTCGGCATGGTCGCCCTGACGACCGCGACCGCCGGGCAGGTGCGCGCGTTAGCCAACACGGCGGGCGTGCGCTCCGTCTGGTCGAACGACAAGCTCGAATACTTCGACAACCAGTCGCGGATGCTCGCGGGCGTCGAGCGCGTGCGCAACGACGCCGCGTTCGCCAAGCTGAACGGCGGCTTGCCCGTCTCCGGCGCGGGCGACTTCTCGGTCGTCATCAACGACAGCGGCATCGACGCCACGCACGCCGATCTCAAATTCGGCACGAAGGTCATCCAGAACGTCTTCATCGCGACCGACACCGAGACGAGCTACGCCGCCAGCCAGCAGCCCGACTCGCTGCGACACTTCACGCCGCTCTTAGCCGTCGAGAACATCCCGAACACCGACTTGAACGTCGGCCACGGCACGCACTGCGCCGGGATCATCGGCGGCACGGGCGAGCGTTCGGGAGCGCTCTACGCGGGCGTCGCGCCGGGCGTCAAGCTGATCGGCACGGGATCGGGCGCGGGATTGTTCGTCCTCAACTCCATCGGCGGCTTCGAGTACGCGCTCGCCAACCAGTTCCTCTACAACATCCGCGCCATCTCGAACTCCTTCGGCAGTTCCGGCGCGTTTAACCCAGACAACCCGCTCAACATCGCGACTAGGGCGGCGCACGACTCGGGCATCGTCGTCGTCTTCTCGGCGGGCAACTCCGGCCCCGGCAAGGACTCGCACAACCCTTACGGCAAAGCGCCGTGGGTCATCTCGGTCGCGGCGGGCACGAAAGAAGGCTTGCTCGCAAACTTCTCCTCGCGCGGTCTTCCCCGCGACGAAAGATTGACCGACGACGATCCCTTAAACGACAACGACGCGCCGACCATCACCGCGCCGGGCACGGGTCGCGCCCTCGCCTCGAACGCCAGCAAGTTTACGACCGACATCATCTCGGTGCGTGCGGCGACGAACCTCGTCGCCAACGGATTGCAGGGCGCGCCGCCGCCCGACGCCGAAATCCCGACCGCATATCTTCCCTTCTACACGCAGATTTCCGGCACCTCGATGGCTTGCCCGTACATCGTCGGCGTCGTCTCGCTGCTGCTCGACGCAGACCCGACGCTCTCGCCCGACGAGATCAAGCAAATCCTGACCGACACCGCCACGCGGATGCCCGGCTACGACGACTATCAGGTGGGCGCCGGCTACGTGAACGCCTACGCGGCGGTCGATCAGGCTTTCAACCGCTCGCGCGCCTACGGCTCGACGCTCAGCCCGCAGTTCAACGAGCGTATCGATCAGAGTTCGTCCTTCACGAAGTTCCACATCGACTACAGCCCGACCGTCAATGGCAACGGCTCGACCAACTCGCACCCGTTCGACGTGCCTGCGGGCGTTGACGTGCTCGACGTCTTCGCCAAGTACGACAATATCCAGCAGGACGGCAACGGCAACATCCTCCTGCTCGCGCTCTACTCGCCCGACGGCAAGGAGTACGACAGCAACTACTCGCTGCCCTTGCTCGACGCCGGCACGCGACAGGTCATCGTCAAGAATCCCGTGCCCGGCACGTGGGCGGTCGAGTTGATGGGCTACCCCGGCTTCGCGGGCACGACCCTGCGCAACGCCGCGCTGCCGACGCCGGTGGACGTCAGCGTGAAGCGCGTCAGCCTGAGCCTCGCGCCCGTCTCGGACATCGCGGGCAATCCGGCTGAGGCCGACATTAAAGACCTGCTCAAGTTCCGCCGCCTCGACACTTTCGCCGACGGCACGTTCCGCCCCGCGGAGGCCGTCACGCGCGGCGACTTCGCGCGCACGCTCGCCGTCAACACGCCGCTCAGGCAGTCGCTCACTGCTTCCGCGCGCTTCGGCGACGTGACGGGCTCGCTCGCGTCAATCGCGGAAGCCGTGACAGCCAACGGCTCGACTTTGCGCGATTGGGACTTCACGCCCGCGGGCGCGATGTCCGCCTCCGGCTCGACCTTTAACCCGGCGGGCGCGACGATGCGGCTCGACGCGGCGGTCGCCTTCGTCCGCGCGCTCGGTCTCGACTCTCAGGCACGCTCGCTGCAAGGCCCGGTCGTCAAGTCGGGTGGCGTCGCGCTTACCGACAACGCGCAGATTCCTCTGGAGCTGCGCGGCCACGTGCAGATCGCGATCGACAAGGGGCTCTTCGAGGCTTTCCCGGCGGAGGTTCGTCAGACTGCTCCGGGTCAGTTCGTGGCGGTTCCCGGCCCACGCTTCGAGCCGGCGACGGCTCTCACGCGCGGCGCGCTCGCCACCAAGCTTCAGAAGTTCAACACGCTCTTCGTCGCGGCTGACGACCGGCAGACCGGCGAAGAAGCAACGCTGCAATAAACACGGGCGCATCGGTCGTCCAAGCGTTAAGGAGAGAACGAAGATGAATGCCAACCTCGCAGGGCGTTCGCTCAAGAGCTATCGGCGCGGCATCCCGCGCGGATGAACAAAGGAATGATTGAGATGAGACCCACACATATTCGCCCGCGGCTCATCGCCGTCGTCGTCGCGCTCCTCTGCACGACGAGCACGACACAGACGCTGGGCACTGCGGGCTTCCTCGCGCCGAAGACCGGCGTCAGCGCGCCGTTGCACCTCGTCCGCTTCACCGTCAACCCGAAGACGGGCGCGGTGACGGCGAGCGTCATCCGTTGACCTCTCCCCGTGTGGGGCGACAGTCGCCGTCGCTTGTCGGGGGTGGCGGCGACCAGGCCCCGCACTAAGGAGCGATGCCCCGTCGCGCATCACCGCGTGGCGGGGCATCGTATTTTCCATCGCCGACTTTAAAGAAGCGTCAGTTGTAGCCCATGACGTGCCACGTGCGACTGCGAGGCTGCACGCGCCGCGCAGTCGCGTTCACCGAGCGACTACTTTTCCACGTCGCCGCCGTCGTGCCCGATGCCGTAGTGGAAGACGAGGTGGCCGCCGTACCAGCCGCCGAGGGACAAGAGCAGGACGCCGAGGGCTTCGAGGGCGAGCGCGCCGGCGAGAGCCTTACCCGCGGGCGGCGCGGGGCCGTGGCGCACGAGCAGGCTGAAGCAGTAGGGCGCGAGCGCGCTCATCATGAGGAGCATGTGGCGCGTCGCGGTGGACTGCGCCGGGTGCTTCTCCGGGATGGCGGCGAAGTCGATCATGCCCGCGAGCGCCGCCAGCACGGCGAAGGCGAGGCCCGCCGAGATGGTCCAGAAAGAGATCGCCCACCAGACCGACTCGCCGCGCCAGAGCCCGAGGCCGTCCCACAAAAGCGACGTGCCGAGGAGTGCCGCCGGCAAGTCGCTCAGGATCGCGTGCAGCGGGTGGCCGAAGACGCGCAGTCCCTTGCTCACCGGCGTCACCTCGCGAAGTAGAAGATGGCGGCGAGCAGGACGACGAACGACGCGACGGCGAAGAGCCCGTGGCCGACGACCGCCGAGACGGGCAGCGCCTGCCGTCTCAGGTGGAGCGAGAAGAGGTAGAACCCGCCGAGAGCCGCCCCGAGAAAGCCGAGCAGCGCGAGCGTCGGCACGAGTGTGAAGCCGTGGCCGACGAGCGCAACGATGAGCGCGACGAGGCCCGAGGCCGCGAAGAGCCCGTGGACGATAGCGAGTCCCATCGGCGGCAGCTCGCGCCCGCTCAGACGCATCGCGGCCATCGCCAGCCCGCCGAGCGCCGCGACGGCGAAGAGTATCGCCGCTGTAGTCATAAGAGTGTTCCCCCGTAATCCTAAGTTTTGAGAGCGCCCGTTCTTCTCCGCACGCTGCGGAAAGGTGCGGCGCAGCAGTAAAATATCTGATTTCCACAATAAGTCAAGAATTATTTTCACTTATTCCTTTATTCAAAGAATAGGGCTATACTGCGGCGGCGGAAGGCTCAATGAAGAAGACACGACTGGACGAGCGTTTTTTCGAGAGCACGCGCGGGCGCGTGGTGACGCTGCTGCGCGGCGGGGCGCGGACGGTCGAGGAGTTGGCCGAGCAACTCGGGCTGACGAACAACGCCGTGCGCGCACACTTGGCGACGCTCGAACGCGACCGACTCGTCGCGCAGCGCGGCGTCCGGCGGGGCCTGCGCAAGCCGCACCACGTCTATGCGCTCACCGCGGAGGCCGACCACCTCTTCCCCAAAGCCTACGACGATCTGCTCAACCGCTTAATCGACGTACTCAAGGGACGGCTCGCGCCCGGCGCGCTCGAAGCAGTGCTGCGCGAGGTGGGTCGGCTCGTGGCGCGCGATCAGCCCGCAGCCGACACGGACGAGGGACGAGAGGCGCGTGTCAGGCGCGCGCGCAAAGTCCTGGAGACGCTCGGCGGCGCGGTCGAGGTCGGGCGGCGCGATGACGCGTTCGTTCTGGAAAGCAACGGCTGCCCGCTGGCGACCGCCGTGTCCGAGCACCCGGAGGTCTGCCAGCTTGCCGAGGCCCTGGTGGCGGAGATCGTCGGCGCGCCGGCGCGCGAGGAGTGCGACCGCGCGGAGTCGCCGAGGTGCCGCTTCCTCATCGCCGACGACGCGACGGTGGCCGAGTAGGAAAAGATGCAGAACCAAACCGATCCCCCAAAGGCTCAGACCCAAGACCCTCTCATCCGCAACATCTCCGACACGGCGCGCTGGGTCGCCTGCTATCGCGCGCTTGAATCCGAGCGACCGGACGCGCACTTTCAAGACCCGCTCGCGCGCCGGCTCGCTGGCGCGCGCGGCGAGCAGATCGTGCGCGGGATGCCGAAGGGCGCGGCGTTCTCCTGGTCAATCGTCGTGCGTACCGTCATCATCGACGAGTTCATCATGCGCGCCATCGAGCAGGACGGTGCGGACACGGTGCTCAACCTCGCCTCGGGGCTCGACGCGCGACCGTACCGCCTTAAACTGCCGCCGACGCTGAAGTGGATCGAAGTCGATCTGCCCGAAATTCTCGACTACAAGGAGGAGCTGCTCAAGGGCGAGCGCGCCGTGTGCGAGCACGAGGTGGTGCGGCTCGACCTGTCGGACGTCGCGGCGCGCCGCGAGTTATTCGCGCGCGTCGGCGCCAACTCCGAGCGCACGCTCGTCGTCTCGGAAGGATTGCTCGTCTATCTCACGCCCGAAGCGGTTGGCGCGCTCGCCGAAGACCTGCACGCGCCGCCAGCCTTCCGCTGGTGGATCATCGACATCGTGCGCCCGGAAATTTTGAAGCGGATGGAGAAGACCTGGGGGCGGCGCGTGGCGGAGGGGAACGCGCCGTTCCGCTTCGCGCCTGCCGAGGGCACAGGGTTCTTCCGCCCACACGGCTGGCGCGAGCGTGAGTTCCGCTCGCTGATGGAAGAGTCGCACCGCCTCAAGCGCGAGATGCCGATGGCTTGGCTCTGGCGCTTCCTGGCGCGCGTCCAACCCCCGTCGCGCCGCGAGAAGATGCGCCGCATGGGCGGCTGCGCCGTTCTAGAGCGTGAATCGTAAATCGTAAATCGTGACAAGAAAAGAGTCGCTTCTTCCTTGTTACGATTCACGATTCACGTCTTTCGCGGTTTACGTGGCGGGCGCTTGAGTCGCTCTTCCGGCGCGCGCTCGCGGCGCTGGGGCGGCTTGGCAGGCGGGGGCGTGGCGAAGTAGCCGTCGCGGTAGGAGAGCTTGATCTTTTGATCGCGCAGTTGCTTGTTTACGATCTCGAGGCGGACGCGGCGCCAGCTCCCGTCGCGCGCCTTGTTCGTCGGCGTGTAGGAGACGAGGTACTGCGTGCGCAGCTCCTGATTGATCTCATTGAAGGCGGCGCGCAGCTCCGTGTCGTCTTTGGGGAAGAAGGCGCGCCCGCCCGTCTCTTCGGCGACGCGGCGCAGCGCCTTCTTGTCGAGGCGGCAGTCCGACTGGTGGCCGGGGCAGTCGGGCTCCACGCCGACGGAGTAGATGATCGTGTCGGCTTTGACGGCGGCGGCGACGGCGTCCGCGCGCTCAAGCCGCGCCCAGGGGCGGCCCGAGTCGTCGCCGTCCGAGAGGATGATCATGGCGCGGCGCGTCTGCCGCGGCGTCTGCGCCATGATCTCGTTCGCCGTCGCCCAGATCGAATCCCACAGCGCGGTCGTGCCCGGCGTCCCGTACTCGTCGATCTCCTTCGGCACGACTTCGGCGCTCTCGCCCGCCTGATAGATTCTCCCCTCCTCGATGCTCGGCGGCAGCACGACCTGGAGGCGCGTGATGGCGTCGTTCAGGAGTTTCCGATCCTGTGTCAGGTCTTGCTCGACGGTCGCCGTGCCGGTGAAGGAGACGACGGCGGCGTTGTCCTTGCCCGGTCGGAGGAAGGATTCGATGAAGGCGCGCGCGGCGATCTTTTCGTCAACGAGCGTCACCTCCTGCGACCCGCTGACGTCCACGAGGATGGCGAGCGAGAGCGGCAGGTTGGTCTCGCGCTCGAAGACGGAGACCTCTTGCGGCGCGTCGTTCTCGAAGACGCGCACGTCGTCGCGCGTGAGCGTCGTGACGAAGCGGCGATCCTTATCGACGGCGTTGAAGAGGATGTTGACGAGATTCGTCTCGACCGAGAGCACCTCGTCGTCGTCCGCGCCCACAGCTTTCGGCGGCGTGGCTTGCACCTGCGGCGTCGCCTGTGTCTGCGGAGTCGCGCTCGGCGGCGTTGACGGCGGCGTCGCGGTCGGCGTCGGCTGTGCCTCGCTCTTCGACTGCGCGCGCGCCGACGGCTGAACCGCCCACGGCGGCGTGGCGGCGAGCAGGGCGAGCAAACTCGCGGCGATTAACTTTCCTCGAACTCTCATCCCTCGAACCCCTTCGCGCTGACACACGCTCTCTCGTTGCTTCGACGCCCGGCACGGTGCGGAAGTTTTCCGTCAGAATGGTAGTTGATCCCCCCGCACGGGAAAAGGCGCGAGCCGAATAGTTCAGCCCGCGCCCACCCCCTTGAAACCTCCGTCTCAAAGACAGAGGGAAGATTGCCGTCTGCTTAACGCTTGTTGTTCTTAGCGACCACCGACTGTCAGAGCCTGAGCCCGACGAAGATGCCCGCCTTTCATGACGCTTTGACGGCGCGCGTGGAAATGTGCGATAGAATTGGCATCCGAATCACACTCGTCAGACGTAGAGGAGCGCCATCCCATGAGCTTGATTGAGCAGGTACGCGCCCGCGAGATACTCGACTCGCGCGGCAACCCGACCGTCGAGGCGGAAGTCTTTTTGATCGGCGGCGAGATGGGCCGCGCCGCCGTCCCTTCGGGCGCGTCCACGGGCGAGCACGAGGCGGTGGAGTTGCGCGACGGCGACAAACGACGCTACGGCGGCAAGGGCGTGACGCGCGCCGTCGCGAACGTCAACGAAGAGATCGCGCCGGCGGTCGAGGGTTTGGACGCGCTCGATCAGGCGGAGGTAGATGCTGCGCTAGTCGCGCTCGACGGGACGAAAAATAAGTCGCGGCTCGGCGCCAACGCCTTGCTCGCCGTCTCTCTCGCCACGGCGCGCGCGGCGGCGACTTATCTGGAAATCCCGCTCTACCGCTACGTCGGCGGCGCGAACGCGCGCACCTTGCCCGTCCCGATGATGAACATCGTCAACGGCGGCGCGCACGCCGACAACAACGTAGACTTTCAGGAGTTCATGGTCGTGCCCCTGGGCGCGCCTTCGTTCGCCGAGGCGCTGCGCGCGGGCGCGGAAATCTTTTACGCGCTAAAAAGCGTCCTGCACAAGCGTGGCCTGGCGACGAGCGTGGGCGACGAGGGCGGCTTCGCGCCGAATTTGCGCTCGAACGAGGAGGCGGTCGAGACGATCCTCGAAGCGATCAGGCAGGCGGGCTACAAGGCCGGCGCGGACGTGATGCTCGCGCTCGATCCGGCGGCGAGCGAGTTCTACGACGGCAAAAATTACGTCTTCAAAAAATCCGACAAGCGCAAACTTTCGAGCGCGGAGATGGTCGCTTACTGGAAGTCCTGGGTCGAGCAGTACCCGATCATCTCGGTCGAGGACGGCATGGCGGAGAACGACTGGGACGGCTGGAAACTTCTGACCGACGAAGTGGGCGCGCGCGTCCAGCTCGTCGGCGACGATCTGTTCGTGACGAACACGGAGTTTTTGCGCAAGGGCATCGAGCTGGGCGTCGCCAACTCGATCCTGATCAAGGTCAACCAGATCGGCACGCTCACCGAGACGCTCGACGCGATCGAGCTGGCGCGCAACGCCGGCCGCACCGCCGTCATCTCGCACCGTTCGGGCGAGACCGAGGACACCTTCATCGCAGACCTCGCCGTCGCCACCAACGCCGGGCAGATCAAGACCGGCTCGCTCTCGCGCACCGACCGCGTCGCCAAGTACAACCAGCTCCTGCGCATCGAGGAAGACCTCCGCGGCGCGGCGCGCTACCCCGGCGCGTCTGCCTTCTACCAGCTCGAACAGAGGTTCGCGTCCATGGGCGCTGCTGAAGGGGGCAAGCGAGGCGTGAAGAAAGCGCGAGGCGCGAAACGTTGACGACTTAACGCTGAGGCGAACCCTTATCGAGTTTGATGAAGCGAAGAGGGAGATCATGCAAGCTGAACAAAAGACGAAAAACTGGTGGACGCCTCTCATCTTCACACTAGCCGCTATCAGCCAAAGCATCTATCTGTTCGGCTCTCACGACAAAATTTTCTTGGAACTGACCTACGCGCTGGTGTGGATAGGAGCTTTCGCCACCTGGGCAGAATATCTGAACGTGTCGCAGCACCTGAAAAAGAAAGGGCTTAAATCCGCGCGATCGTTGCCCGGCAAGCTCTTGCCCAACGGAGAAGATCGAATTGAGTAATCAGCAAACGCCGCTCGCGCTCATCATCCTTGACGGCTTCGGCTACAGCCCGCAGCGCGAGGGCAACGCCGTCGCGTTAGCCTCTATGCCCTTCTACAACGAGCTGTTGGAGAAGTACCCGCACACGCTGATCGAGGCTTCGGGCGAATGTGTGGGTCTGCCGGCGGGCGTGATGGGCAACTCGAACGTCGGGCACCTGTGCATGGGCGCGGGGCGCGTCGTGCGGACAGACCTTGAGCGGATCAACCACGAGATCAAGTCGGGCGAGTTCCAGCACAACCTCGCCCTCAACGCCGCGATTGATAGCGCGCTCGCGCACGATCGCGCGCTGCATCTTTTGGGGCTCACCTCCGACGGGCTGGTGCATTCGTCGCAAGAGCACGCCTACGCGCTGTTGAAGCTGGCGAAGGAGCGCGGGCTTCGTCGCGTCTTCGTCCACTGCTTCCTCGACGGGCGCGACACGCCGCCGTCTTCCGCCGCGCGCTACGTCGCCGCGATGCAGGAGAAGTGCAGGGAGATCGGCGTCGGCGAAGTCGCCTCCGTGTGCGGGCGCTACTACGCGATGGACAGAGACAAGCGCTGGGAGCGCGTCGAGCGCGCTTATAAATTGTTAGTCGAAGGCGAGGGCGTGCGCGCGTCTGATCCGGTCGCGGCGATCAAAGCTTCTTACGAGCACAACGTGACGGACGAGTTCGTCGAGCCCATCGTCGTCACGCGCGAGGACGGCGAGCCGATCGCGACGATCCAGGACGGCGATTCCATCATCTTCTTCAACTTCCGCGCCGACCGCGCGCGCGAGTTAACCTCGGCGCTCGCCGTGCCCGGCTTCGACGCGTTCCCCGTGCCGAACCGCCCGCACACGCACTTCGTCTGCTTCGCCATCTACGACAAAACGTACCCTCTGCCCGTCGCCTTCCCGCCGACACAGCCGCACAACATTCTGGCGGAAGTCTTCGCCGCTTTGGGCGTGCGCAACTACCGCATGGCGGAGACGGAGAAGTACGCGCACGTCACCTACTTCTTCAACGGCGGCACGGAGCGCGAGTTTCCACACGAGCGGCGGCTGCTCGTGCCCTCGCCGCAGGTCGCGACCTACGACCTCGCGCCGGAGATGTCCGCCTACAAGCTGACCGACAAAATCCTGCGCGCGATAGACGAGCGCGAGACCGACGCCTTCATCATCAACTTCGCCAACCCAGACATGGTCGGGCACACCGGCAACCTTGAAAAAACCATCGAGGCGGTGCAGCACGTCGATACCTGTCTCGGCTGGATCACGAAGGCGCTCAAGAGCGCGCGCGGTCGCTGCCTGATCACTGCCGATCACGGCAACTGCGAGCAGATGATCGACCCGCAGACGGGGCAGCCACACACTGCACACACCTCGAACCGCGTCCCCTTCCTCCTCATCGACGAAGCCGCGCTCGGCGCGAGACTCCGCGCAGAAGGCGGCGCGCTCGAAGACGTCGCGCCCACCATGCTCGCCCTGCTCGGCATAGACAAGCCGACTGAGATGACCGGGCGCGACCTGCGGCAGCCGTAAACGTAGCCCTCCGATGTGCTATGCTTTCGCGAGAGGTCTAGGGAAGTATGCACCAGGTAGATGTCGAAGAAGCGAAGACGCACCTCACCGATTTGATCGACGCGGCGGTCGGCGGCGAAGAGGTCGTCATCGCGAAGGACGAGCGGCACGTCGTCCGGCTCGTGCCGGGTCCCACATCAAGACCACGTCCGCAGTTCGGCAGCGCCAGAGGTTTGATCAGTATGGCGGACGACTTCGACGCGCCGCTCGAAGATTTCGCGTAGTACGCGGATGAGACTCCTGCTTGATACGCACGCCTTCCTCTGGTTTATCATGGGCAGCGCGAACCTGAGCCCCGCCGCCCGCGCGCTGATCGAAGACGTAGCCAACGAGAAGTTTCTGAGCGTCGCCAGCATCTGGGAGATAGCCATCAAGACCAGCCTCGGGAAGCTCACCCTATCCGCGCCACTCGACGTGCTGATCCCGCAGCAACTCGCCGTCAACGGCATCGAGCTATTGAACATCACCCTCGCTCACGCCGCAGCCATCGCGACGCTGCCGTTCCACCATCGCGATCCCTTTGACCGGATGTTAATCGCACAAGCCGCGGTTGAGAACATGCCCGTCCTCGGAGATATGTCTTACGGAGCGATGAGTTCTTTGTAGAAGTGCGCGGTTCCGGCCAGCACGCCAGCTAACAACGGCATGCACCCGACGCCCCATCACGCTGCCTCTTATGTACGTTGAATGTGGGCGCGGGTGATGCCGGGCGTTAGGCATCGCGGCGTCGGATGAGAGATGTACGGGCGGTTGAGGCGGCGACAATCGTGCGTCCGGGATAGAAACTCTATGAGAGCGCGTCTGTTGGCGATGTCTGTGCTTCTCCCTTTCCTCTGCGCGACGGTCGGCGGTCAGACTCCGTCCGGTGGGGCATCAGCCGTCGCGTCACTCTTCAAAGACTTCGACCGCGCGGACGCACCCGGCGCGAGCGTCGTCGTCGTGCGTCGCGGCAAGCGGGTCTTCGAGCGCGCGTTCGGCTTGGCGAACCTCGAAGAGCACACGGCGGCGACGCCCGCGACGAACTACCGACTCGCCTCCGTCACCAAGCAGTTCACGGCGATGTCGATCATGATCCTCGCCGAGCGCGGGAAGTTGTCATACGACTCGAAGCTGACGGACTTCTTCCCAGACTTCCCCGACTACGGCAGACGCATCACGATCCGCCAACTGCTGACGCACACCTCCGGCCTCGCCGACTACGAAGACCTCATCCCCGCGGGCACGACCGTCCCCGTCAGAGACAAGCAGGTGCTCGAACTGTTGAAGACGCAGCACGACACGGTCTTCCCGCCCGGCTCGCGCTTCAGCTACAGCAACTCCGGCTACTCGACGCTCGCGCTCGTCGTCGAGAAGGCTTCCGGCGAGTCGTTCGCACAGTTCCTCAAACAGAATATTTTCACGCCACTTGGCATGAACGAGACGGTCGCCTACGAGCAGGGCGTCTCGACCGTGAGCAATCGCGCTTACGGCTACAGTCGTGACAGGCGAGGCTTTCGCCGACACGATCAGAGCCTCACCAGCTCCGTCCTCGGCGACGGCGGCATCTACTCTTCCGTCCGAGACCTCTTCAAGTGGGATCAGGCGCTCTATACGAGCAAGCTCGTCAGCCGTGAGACGCTCGCGCGCGCCTTCACGCCCGCCTCCGCCACGTCCGATCAAGCGGGCGCGGCTTACGGCTTCGGCTGGTACGTCGAAACTTATCGCGGGCGGCGTCTGCTCTGGCACTATGGCAGCACCGTCGGCTTCCGCACGGCCATCCTGCGCTTCCCAGACGAACGCCTCACCATCATCGTCCTCCTCAACCGCGACGACGCGGACGCGCAGAAGCTGGCACGCAAGGTCGCAGACCTATACCTCCAAGACAAGAAGTGAGACAACAAGAAGTGAGACGACAAGAAGTGAAACGCGCTCGCCGTTAAGCCTCCTCGACTGCCGCGACCGATCCGCCCGAACCCGCGTCGCGCCCTTTCACACGCGGCGTGTTAAGATGCACGCACACGTTTTCACACAACCGAATTTTTGACGGAGGCACAGACCAACATGATTAAGGCAGGCGACAGCGCGCCCGACTTCACGTCGCGCGACTGGCAAGGGAACGAGGTGAAACTCTCCGACCTACGCGGTCAGAACGTCGTGCTCTACTTCTACCCGAAAGACGACACGCCCGGCTGCACGAAGGAGGCTTGCTCTTTCCGCGACGCGAGTTCCGTCTACGAGGACGCTGGCGTCAAGGTGCTCGGCGTCTCGCTCGACGACGAGCAGTCGCATCAGGCGTTCGCCGAGAAATTCCAACTGCCGTTCACCCTGCTCGCCGACACGGATCACTCCGTCTCAGACGCCTACGGCGTTTACGGCGAGCAGACCTGGGGCGACAAAAAGTACATGGGCGTCGCGCGCAAAACTTTCCTCATCGACAAGGAAGGCAAGATCAAAAAGGTCTTCGACAAGGTCAACGTCGAGCAGCACGCCGACGAAGTGCTCGCCGCCTTCAAAGAGTAGCGAGACCCACTACATAACTGTAGGGGCAGGGACACGTCCGCAGCCCGCAAGCGACCGCACGGTCGCTTACGACGAAGCGGGTCCAATAGATG
>JBJMGS010000137.1:0-2088 GCA_045807785.1 Pyrinomonadaceae bacterium | reverse complement strand
ATGTTGTTGCGCAGCATCTTGTTGACCACCTCGCTCAAGACCTCGTCCTCGTAGGCGACGACCAAGTCGCGGCTGCCCGCGTCGAGCACGCTGGTCGCGCCGTTCGCCCCCTGATCCATGGCGCGCACCACGTCGCCGCGCGTGATGATGCCGACCAGACGCCCGCCGTCGTCGGCGACGAGCATTCCCTGATGCTGCGCCACCGCCGGATCGCGCGACGCGATGAGATCGGACAGCTCCGTCACTTTCATCGTCGCCGGGATGACCGGCGCGTCGTGCGCCATCACCTCCGAAACGCGCGTCACGGCGAGCGGATCGACGGCGTACTCGCGCATGACGTGGTAGCCGCGACGCGCCACCTTCTCCGTCAGGATCGAGCGGCGCAGCAGCAGCACCGTCACGCCGTGCGCGGCGATGCAGGCGGCGAGCAGCGCCGGCAGCGTCTGGAAGTCCTGCGTCAGCTCCAGCGCGAAGATCATCGCCGTCAGGGGCGAGCGCATCGTGCCACCCATCATCGCCGCCATGCTGACGAGCGCCCACAGCCCTGCGTCGCCGACGGGGATCAGCCGCGCCTCGGCGGCTCCGAGCGCGCCGCCCATCATCAGGAGCGGCGCGAGCACGCCGCCCGAAGTGCCGGAGCCGAGCGCGACCGACCAGACGAGCGACTTGCCGACGAGAATCCCGATCAGAGCCGCGCCGACGATCTCGCCTTTGAGCAGCGAGTGGATCGTGTCGTAGCCGACACCGAGCACGCGCGGCTCGAAGTAGCCGGCGACGCCGACGAAGAGCCCGCCGAGGGCGGGCCACCACATCCAGTGAAAGGGGAGCCGCTCGAAGAGGTCTTCGCAGGCGTACACGAGCGTCGTCAACAATCCCGAGCCGAGCCCCGCGACGATGCCGACGAGGAACGCAAACCCCAGCCCTTCTGCGCCGAGCGAGGCGTGCGGCGCGATGGGGAAGATGGGCCCTGCGCCGAGCAGCGGCACGCGCAGGGCAAACGCCGAAACGGACGCGATGGCGACGGGGATGAACGAGCGCGGTCGCCATTCGAAGAGCAGCAGCTCGACGGCGAGCAGAACGGCCGCGACGGGTGTGGCGAAGATCGCCGACATCCCGCCCGCCGCGCCGGCGACGAGCAAAGTCTTGCGCTCGGCGGAAGAGAGGTGGAAGAGTTGCGCGAAGAGCGAGCCGACTGCGCCGCCCGTCATGATGATCGGGCCTTCCGCGCCGAACGGGCCGCCCGTGCCGATGGAGATCGCCGAAGAGAGCGGCTTTAAGATCGCCACCTTCGCCGACATGCGGCTGCGCCCGAAGAGGATCGCTTCCAGAGCTTCGGGGATGCCGTGCCCGCGTATCTTCTCTGAACCGTAGCGCGCCGTGAGCCCGATGACGAGCCCGCCGACGACGGGGACGACGACGACCCAGTAGCCGAGCGTGTGGTGCTCCGGCGAGCGGAACTCCGACGAGAAACGCTCGTAGAACGCGAGGTTCGTAATGACGGCGATCAGCCAGACGAGAATTTTCGCGACGACCGCGCTGAGCGCCCCGATGAAGAGCGCCATCAACGACAGCACGAGCACGCGCCTGTCCCTCGTGAAGTCGGCTAAACGGTCTTCGACCCTCTCAGTCTTTTCGCCCATCAAGTACCTCGCTCGATTTTTTTGTGTGCGTTAAATTTTAGCTTAGCCGCGCGCGCAACGCCTAACTCCGGCGACGGCGGCTAGAGCCGATCCAGCCGACCGCCGTCAACCCTGACCGCCGCGCCCTGCACGAAGGCGGCGTCGTCCGAGGCGAGGTAGGCGATGACGGCGGCGACGTCTTCAGGCTTGCCGACGTCGGCCCGGTCGATCTTCTCTGCGCCCGATTTGACGTTCGGGTTGTCCCAGAGCATCGGCGTGTCCACCGCGCCGGGCAGGATCGCGTTGACGCGGATGCCGAGGGGCTTCCCTTCGAGCGCGGCGGAGCGCGTGAGCGACAGCAGCGCCGCCTTCGCCGCCGCGTAGGGCGCGACCAGCGGCTCGGTCTCCTCTGCGTGGATGCTTGAGACGTTGACGATTGCGCCGCCGGGCTTCATCTTGAGAAACGCCT
>JBJMGS010000136.1:0-1651 GCA_045807785.1 Pyrinomonadaceae bacterium | reverse complement strand
GGCCATCGCTGCGTGCAAGGCGACCGAGGGCCAGGATTTCCGGGCGAGCACGTTCTCGAGAGCGCGCGTGAAGGCCATCCACAAGGCTGGGCTGCCGCTCATGCCGTACCACTACCTGCGCCCGCGGACTGACAGACACGGCTCGAAAGAGGCCGAGTTCGCGCTTGCTGTACTCGATGACGCTGGCTGGAAGCCTCGCGGCAAACGCTTCAAGCGCGGTAAGGACCTGCCGCTCGTGATGGATGTCGAGCGCGCGCTGAACGAGTCCATGCTCGCCAAGATGTCCGGCGGCGAGCTCCTCCATTACGCGGAGGAGTTTGCGGGGACCGTCTTCGAGGCAACCGGCCGAGGCGTCATGACTTACGTCTCTCCCGGCTTCATGCCGGAACTCGGTAGCCGCGCGCCCGCGCACGGCGAGGATGCGTGGGTGGCAGCCTTCTCGTTCAAAGCGGGCCGACCGCCGACGCCGCCGGGGTTCGACAAGAAGCGCGTCCGCGCGCACCAGTTCTCGGACCATGGGATGTTCGCGGGCGTGGGTACGCAAGTTGACCTCGACGTGTGGCTCGGAAACGCGAAGAGCCTCGAGGCCTGGATCGAAGGGCGGCCGATCGCCGGCGCGGGTGGAGCTCAGTCGCCGGAGCCAACCCTCTCGACCAAAGAGGTTCAGACCCTCCTGAAGCAGATTGGCTTTCCGATCAAGGCCGACGGCGTCCGCGGGCGTAAGACCTCGCAGGCGATCATCGATTTCCAGCGCGGATATCTTGGCTCCCCACCGATCGAGCCGCTCCTCCAAGACGGGCTCGTAGGTCCGAGGACCGAGAAGGCACTACGCCACAGCGCCGCGCACAATGGCCTCTGTTCCAAGCACTTCGCCTTCAAGGAATTCGCCTCTTCCCATACCGGCGCGATCCGGACGCACCGGGAGCTGGTGGCGGGACTGGAGAAGCTGCGGGCGCATGTCGGGCGTCCCATCGGCGTGCTGTCCGGCTTCCGCGACTTCAATCTCGGCGCTTCGATGAGCCAGCACAAGTTCGGAAATGCAATGGATCCGACGGAGCCCCTCTCGACGGTCCAGGAGGTCGCCGCCCTGAAGGTCTTCTCGGGCATCGGCCATTCGCCGGGGAGCGACCGAGTGCGCCACGTGGACGTCCGTCACGTGGGGCCGAACACGACTCCCGGCGCCAGCCCAGCACGTCCCGAGATTTTCGTCGACGCGTTCTGAACCGGCAGGCGGTCCTGCCGTCACGCCGACTCTCCGACGTCGACGTGTTCAGAGCTCGCCGGCAGGCCGGTTGCCGGCATTGATGGCATCCACCTGCTCGGCTGTGAATGGCTCGTTCCGTAGCGTCGGTCGCTCCTGGTACACGCGAAAGAGCGCGGCGATGAATCGGATCCGTTCGCCGAGGACCGACCAGTCGTCGACGCCGCTGCCGGTAGTGGTGTCCGCTGTCGCGTCGAAGCGCCCGAGCATCCTTCGCAGATCCGCGTTCTGAATTGTCTGCAGGTCGGCGGGGAACCTGCCCGGGACATCACAGGCGAGGCTGAGGACTGCATCCGGCAGAGCGAGCGTCATCAGCCCTGCCGTCACGACCTCGTGCGCGAGCTGCTTAACCGCCGCGTCGAGGCCATCCAGAGCGTTGGTCAGCGGGGT
>JBJMGS010000135.1:0-4831 GCA_045807785.1 Pyrinomonadaceae bacterium | reverse complement strand
GCTGGGGTGACGGGGCGCTGCCCCAAAGAGACCATGTAGAGGTACATCACGTAGGAGCCTTTGGTCTGAAACTCGGGCGAGCGGAAGAAGTTGGCCGACAGAGCCCCACGCGTGTACTTCGTGCATTCGATGTCCGATGCCACGCACCCCGACAGGATGTTGAGGTAGAAGGAGAGTCCCTCCGGCTCCGGTTCTCTCAGGAGGAAGTCCAGGTACTGCTGGCGGATGAAGAACGGCGCGTTGTCGATGGGGTTGGGCTCGCCCACCCCGTCGTTGTCCGTGATCGTGACGGTGGCGGAGGAGGTCGTGCCGAGCATGCCGCCCACCGGGTGCGCGAGCGTGACGGTGAACGTCTCGTTGCCCTCGACGTAGGAGTCGTCCGTCACGGGCACGATGAAGGTCTTCGACGACTCCCCGGCGCTGAACGAGAGCGTGCCCCGCACCGCCGTGTAGTCGCAGCGCTCGGAGGCGAGCCCCGTGTTTGTGTTGCACTGCACCAGTCCGTTGTCGGGCAGCGTGGCGTAGTCCACACTTGACGCGGCGGAGAGATCGCCCGCGCGCGACACCGTCAGCGTCACGTGGTTGGCGGCGTCGCCCTCACGGTAGGTGTAGTTGGACTGGCTGAAGGCGAGCGTCGTCGCGGTGCTGCCCTGCGACTCTATCGTCAGCCCGCCGGAGACGTAGGCGATCTCGCTGGCCGTCGCCAGGCGCAGGCTATAGTCGCCGGACGGCGCCGAGGCCGCCACTGAGACGTTGAAGGCGAGCACCTGGAGCGGCGCACCGTTGAACGAGAAGGTCAACTGCTGCGGCGCGGAGGTGACGGTGATGTGGGGCGAGTTGAAGCTGATGCCCGTGACCGAGAACATATTGTCGCCGCCGACATAGACGGTCGTCTGCTGCCCCGGCGTGAGCGGCGCGGGCACGGTCGAGAGTTCCCCGTTGATGCCGATGAAGCGCGGGTTGAGCGCGGGCGAGTTGAGTGGCACCGCCGGGCTCACGTTCGTCACGCCGCCCGCAGTGACCGTGAACGTGCCGACATCGACGGTCAACAGCGGCGTCGGAGTGGAGAGCCCCTGATAGGCGCCGCCGGCGGACGGAATCTCCCCGGCGACGACGGGCTCGTTGAGCGGCTCGACGACGAGGCGGTACTGCCCCGCCGGCAGACCGCTGATGCGGTAACCGCCGCCCGGCAGAGAGATGTTCGCGGCGGCGACGCGCCCCGTGGCGACATCTTCGGCGAAGACATGCGCGCCGAAGACAGTTCCGCCGGAGGTGCCCGTCACGGTGCCGGCGATGGAGCCCAAACCCGCGAGCGGCCCGTAGATCGAGCGGATGCCGCTGATGTCGTCGTCCGAGAGCGAGCGCACGGGGAAGAAGTTCGAGACGCCGAAGTTCCCCATACGCCCCTGCCGGGGCTGCATCGTCGCGCCGACGACGCCGGAGTGTTCGAGCCCGAGCATGTGGCCGATCTCGTGGACAAAGGTGGATTCGAGATCGAAGGTGTTCTGCGTGCCGTCCGAAGAGAATGGCGACGAGGGGTTCAGGCAGAGGTCTGCCTCCGTGATGTTACCGGTCGCGGGGTCGAAGCGGACGCGCGCCTTCCCCGCCTGCTCGACGCTGCCGAACGTGCAGCCGCCGCCCACGGAAGCCGTGATGAGGTTGACGCCGTCCACGCTCGCGCTGCCGCTGTCGCCCGTCGAGGTCGTAACGTTGAAGCGGACGTTCGAGACCGCCTCCCAGCGCGAGAGCGCCCGCCGCGCCGCGCCCACCACATCGCTGCCCGCCTTGATGTTGGCGGGCGGCGACTGGAGCGAGGTCGAGAGCGTGATGTTAATGGGCAGCGAAGCCCAGTGAATCTGTTTGGTCGCGGTCGCGTCCGTGTACTGAAGCGTGTAAGCCTTCAGCGGCATCGTCGAGAAGACGAGCACCGCCGTCAAGAGAGCCGATAAAATAAGTCTGCCCATGGAATACCCCCTGCTTGTCAAGCTACAAAACCACTGTCGATCGGGATTTGAGTGCGCGGGAGACGACGGGGAACATTGAGGAGGGTGCAAGCCGGAGGCTTGCGGGGGCATGATTTTTATAGCACACGGGGCGGGGCGTTTCAATCACCTGCTTCCGCCCGGCTTTGCCTTCGCCGCGCCCTGCAACTAAAATCCCCTCAGCCCGTAATAAACTCGCCGTGAAACTGATCGAAACCATTAGACTCGCGCTCGCCGCCATCTGGGCGCACAAGCTGCGCTCGGCGCTGACCCTGCTGGGCATGATCATTGGCGTCGCGGCGGTCGTCGTCGTCGTCTCGCTCATCCAGGGCTTCAACACCTACGTGGACGACAAGATCGCCGGCATCGGCTCGATGTCGTTCTCGATCTACCGCTTCGACTTCTTCAAGGACTTCAAGAACACCGACACCATCGCCGCCGCGCAGCGCCGCAACAAGGAGCTGACGATGGACGACTATGAGTTCATCCGCCAGCGCGCGCAGCTCATCGACAAGTGGGGCGCGAAGACGATGCCCATGGGGCGGCAGGTCAAGCGCGAGAACGTCACGCTCGACGGCGTGCCCGTCTCCGGCACGACCGCCAACATCGCCGACATCGACAAGATCGACGTCGAGGACGGGCGCTACTTCTCCGACCCCGAAGATCAGGCGGGCGCGCGCGTCGCTTTCCTCGGCGCCGACGTGGTTTCGAAACTCTACCCGACGGGCGGCACCGTCTTAGGCAGCGAGATCAACATCGGCGGGATGCCCTTCACCGTGATCGGCGTGGCGGTCGCCAAGGGCACGGTCTTCGGCCAGTCGCAGGACAACTACATCAACATCCCGCTGCGCACCTTCGAGCGCGTCATCGGGCCTCTGACGGGGCGGCGGGCGGTCTCGTTCGAGGGCACGTCGCGCACGCCCGAACTCTACAACGACACGGTCGAGGAGGCGCGCTACCTGATGCGCCTGCGGCGGCGGCTCTCAGCCAACGAGCCCGACAGCTTCGGCCTGATCACGCCCGACGCCATCACAGGCCTGCGCGACCGCATCTTCGGCCCGATCTTCATCGTTGCCATCGCGGTGCCGGCCATCGCGCTCGTCGTCGGCGGCATCGTCGTGATGAACATCATGCTCGTCTCGGTGACCGAGCGCACCAAAGAGATCGGCATCCGCAAGGCCATCGGCGCGAAGCAGTCGGACATCCTCAAGCAGTTCCTCGTCGAGGCGGTGGCGCTCTCGGCCATCGGCGGCACGGTCGGCGTGCTCATCGCGTGGATGATCGGCTTCATCGTGACGAAGTTCGTCATCCAGACGCAGCTCTCCATCAGCGCGGCCATCGTCGCCGTCAGCGTCTCGGGCGGCATCGGCGTGCTCGCCGGCATCATCCCAGCGTGGAAGGCGGCGCGGCTCGACCCCATCGAGGCGCTGCGGGCAGACTGATAAGGACGTGAATCGTGAATCGTCAATCGTAAACAGTTAAACCCTGTTCTTACGATTGACGATTCACGATTCACGATTGACGAGCCATGAAATTACTTCGTAGCGACATTTACGAGAACCTGATGATGGCGCTCCAGACCCTGCGCGCCAACAAGCTGCGGTCGCTTTTGACGGTCGTCGGCGTGATCATCGGCGTCGTCACCGTCATGTCCATCGCCTCGATCATCAGCGGCATCGACACGGCGGTCAAGAAGGAGGTCGAATCTTTCGGCACGCGCTCGATCTTCGTCTATAAGTTCGATCTCGGCCCGCGCACCGGCAACCTCTCGCGCGAGGAGCGGATGCGGGAAGATTTGACGTTCGACGACTCGCAGGCCATCGCGCAGCTCCCGTCGGTCGAACTCTCGGTGCCCTTCCTCAACATCACGAACAACTTCTTCGGGCAGAAGCTGCTCGTCGGGCGCAAGGGCAAGACTTCGGCGGCGGTGCGGATTCAGGGGACGCTTCCCGAATACGAGCGCGCGGGGATTTGGACGATTCAGGACGGGCGCTTCTTCACCAAATTCGAGAACGACACGAACCGGCAGGTGTGCGTCATCGGCAACAGCGTCGCCGACGACTTCTTCCCCTACGGCTCGCCCGTCGGCGAGACGATTCAGGTCGGCGGTCAGGACTTTCTGGTCGTCGGCACGCTCCAGAAGCGCGAGCAGTTCGGCGGCGGCGAGGGCTCGAACGATCAGAACAACGTCATCTACGTGCCCTACGAGTTGGCGCACAAGTTGAAGCCCAACGCCGAAGACCTCTTCATCCTCGCCGTCGCGCGCATGGGCGAGATGGACGCGGCGAAGGATCAGATCGAAGACCTGCTGCGCCGCCGCCGCCACGTGCCGCTGGAGAAGCCGAACGACTTCGCCCTCTCGACCGCCGACTCCATCGTCGAGAGCTTCCGCTCGATCATGTCGGGCGTGGCGCTCGCCATGATCGCGATCTCTTCGGTGGGGCTGATGGTCGGCGGCATCGGCGTGATGAACATCATGCTCGTCTCGGTGACCGAGCGCACGAAAGAGATCGGGACGCGCAAAGCCATCGGCGCGCGCCGCAGCGACATCCTCTGGCAGTTCCTGATCGAGGCGATGACTTTGACGGGGTTCGGCGGGCTGGCAGGGCTCCTCATCGGGTGGGCGCTGACGCTTCTGATCCGGCTCCTGCTTCCCTCTTACGTCCCCCTCTGGGCTCCCATCCTCGGCTTCTTCGCCAGCGTCGGCATCGGTCTCATCTTCGGGCTCTGGCCCGCCTGGAAAGCCGCGCGCCTCGACCCCATCGAAGCGCTGCGCTACGAATGACAAGCGGGTGACGGGTGACAGGTGTCGGTGCAAAACCGACTTTACCTGTCACCCGTCACCCGTT
>JBJMGS010000134.1:0-22338 GCA_045807785.1 Pyrinomonadaceae bacterium | reverse complement strand
TTGTCGATCTTGAAACCCGAAGGCGCGACGACGTAAGCCGGGCCCGTGCCGATGTCCACCGTCTCGAACTCGAAGAGCGGCGCGCGGGAGAGCCAGAAGGCGCGCTCGATGCGCCCGCACAGGTTCACCTGCCACGGGTCGAGTTTGACGTCCTTGACGCGCTCGACGTAGTCGTCGAGCGTGACGCGCGGGACGGGGTAGCGCTGCGTCACGTAGACGTCTAACTGCGCTTTCTCCGCCTCGGTCAGCGCGGCGATGCACTCCTCGGGCGTGTAGGGGCTCTCAGGTTCGTCGGGCATCGCGTTCGACGAGGCGCAGCCGCCCGCGCTCGATCAACTCGGCAGCGCGGCGCGCGCGCTCTTCGTCCGAGAGGGCTTCGTTGATGGCGGTCGGCTGCCCCTTGAGCAGCTGCCGCTTGTCGGTGAGGATGCCGATGGCGGTCGCCACGTCCTTGAGCGAGGCGTCGCCGATCTTGCCCGCGAAGGCGTCCATCATGTCGTGGATCGCCGCCTCGAAGCGATCGGAGAGTTCGGCCCTCTTTTCGGCGCGCCGCTCTTCCACTTCCGGCGTGACGCCGTGCCCGCCCGCCCACGATTCGAGCGTCTTGCGCGGCACGCGGGCGGCGCGAGCCGCGCGTTTCACGTTGCCGCCCTCGGCGTCGAGGAGGGCGAGCGACTCGGCCTTGTCCGTCGCGCGGTAGCTCCGCTTCGCCCTGCCCGCGGCGCGCGCCTTCGTCCCGGTCTTTTTCTTCGTAGTCATCTGTCCTCGCAGACGGATGCGCCTAGCGCGGCGCGTCGCTGAAATCGAATCGCTTGTCGGCCGCCGCGCCGTAGCGCCGCTCCTGCCGTACCTTCCGGCCCGCCTGGGCCTTTTTCGCGCGCGCCGCCGCCAGCTCCGCCGCGCGCGGGTTCTGTGCGCGCTTCTCTTCCCTCGCGTCGCGCTCGACCTCGTTCAACTCTTTGGCGCGCAGGACGGCTTTGACCGACTCGCGCTCTTCGGGCGTCGCGTACTTCAGCACGTGCTCGGCGGTCGCTAACGGCAACTCCTTGATCTTGGATTGCAGGAGCGTCATGCCCTTCGTCCCCGCGATCCCTTTCGCCTGCTGCGCCGTGAGCGTGCCGTCGGCGGTGAGCGCGGCGAGGTCGCGCGTCACGTCCGCGCCGGCGCGGGCGCGGGCGCGGACGTCGTCGAGGCGGCGCTGCACGTCGGGCGCTGGGCGGGGCTTGTCGGACGCGCGGCTCTGCGCGGCGACGAAGCGCGACGCCAGCTTTTCGGCGCGCGTCTTCGGCTGCGCGCCCCGGTCGTCGTACACGCTCGCGCCGAAGCCGAGCGCGTCAGCCGCCGCGTTCGCCCCGGCGTATGTCCCGCCCTGCTCGCGCGCGATCTGCGCGGCGTTACCGACCGAGAGCGGCATCAGGCGCGACGCGATGGCGCCGTCCCAGCCGCCCCAGTGGAAGTCGTTGCCGTTGAAATCCTTCCCCGTCCACCAGTCGGTCACGAGCGAGGCGACCGGGTCTTCGCCCGATCTCACCCAGCGCCCGGTCAGCGAAAGCGCCTCCTGCGCCGCCATCTCGCCGGTCACCTGGCCCGAAGCGCGGCGGTAGCCTTCCATGACGAGGCGGGCGAGGAAGCGCGCCTGCGTCTGGTGCCCCGCCGTGAGGTCGAGCCTGAGCTTACCCACTTTCAGTTTCAGCCAGTCGGCGGAGTCCGGGTCGTCGAGCGCGACCGACCACAGGCCGGTGAGGCTGCCCATCGCCGCGAGCGCGACGAGCGTGCCCCCGAGCGTCGAGAAGTAGCGCGCCCATTCCTTGTAGACGATGCGGCGCGCCGCCGGGTGCGCGTGCCAGAAGCTGCGGTTGAACGGGAGCGAGAGCATCTGCAGGCGCGAGAGCCGGAAGCGCGGGCTGAAGCCGATGAGCTTGGTGACGGCGAGGAGCGCCTGCGTCAGCCGCGAGTTGTGCTCGCCCACGTCGGCGCGGCCCGTCATGATGTTGATGAGGCGCGCCACGTCCTTGTACGCGCGCGGGGCTTTGGCGAACGTCACGCCCTGCGCGCGCAGCTGCCCGACGTAGAGATCGGCGAGCGCCGCCCGCACGTGGTCGAGCCCGCCGCCGAACGCCTGATCGGACTTGGCGACGACCTTGCCGACGGTCTGCTTGACGACGGGCACGCGGTGCAGCACGTCCGCGCCCTCGAACATCTCCTCGCCGCGGTGCGCGCCGGCGCCCGCGACCGTGAAGTCGATGCCCATGCGCTGCCAGAGCGGGAAGTCCGGGTGCCGCTCGATCTGATCGACGTTGCGCGCGAAGCGCGAGTCTTTGAGCGCCGTGACGGTCTGCTCGGCGAAGCGCGGGAGCAGGCCGGGGTGCGTCCACACGGCGACGCCGCCCTGCCGGAAGAGGTTCGAGAAGTCTGCCGACGCCTGGATCGCCATCGGCACGCCCTTGACGGCGCGCGCGACCGACGCGGCGCGCTGCTCGAAGGCGGTGCGCTGTAGGCGTCGCAGCTGAGCGGCGACGGCGGCTTGAGCCCGCGCCCGCGCGGCGCGCGCCTCCTGCAACGCGGCTAACGCCCGGTCGAGTTCCTCGCGCGACGACGCGGCGCGCTCTTTCAGTGCCGCCGCCACCTGCCGTCCCGCGTTCACGTCGGCGCGGGCGGCTTCCAGCACGCGCCCGCCCGCCTTGTAAGCCTCGCGCATCGCCTTCCCAGTCATGTCGTGTTCCGACTTCATCTCGGAGGCGAAGCGCTCGGGCGTCATGCCGGGCCGCGAGAGCTTCGCGGCGGCGACGGCGTCAAGATCGGAGGTCGCGTGTCGGGCGATGGCGAGCGTGAGCGCGTCCGCGCGCGGCGGGCCCGACTTCAACCCTTCGCTGAGGCGGGCGCCGACGAAAGGCGCGTCCTCGATGCGCGGGCCCGCTTTCCGCCCCGTGCCTTCGCCGAGGCTCGGCCCCTGCAACGGCGGGCGGGGAGATTTGGGGTTGACCGCCTGCCGGTACTTTGTCGCGGCGCGCGCGTGCTCGGCCTGAATTGCCGCGAGCCTCTTTCGCTGTTGACGTTCCTCGTCCGCGATCTCTTCCAACTCCTCGCGCGTGAGGTCTTCATTGCCCTCGCGCTCCGCGATGCGCTCCAACTCGCGTTCGCGTCTCGCCTGTCTGACGGTCTCCGCCGCCACGCGCACGCTCTCGGCGTGCAGGCGATCCATGTCGGGGAGAATCTGCCTGCCGAACTGCTCGACCATCTGCCGTTTGAAGTCCGCGACGGTGAGCGTGCCGCGCTGGCTGCGCAGGAGCTTCAGCGCGCCGAGCTGGGCGAGGGCGTCGAAGGTGTCATCGTCGAGTGAGAAGTCGGCGCGGGGGCTGGCCTGCGCCATCTTGAGCGCGCCGTCGGCCTGCGCGCGCGTGCCGCCGCCGAGTCCCGACAGCGCGCGCGCCATCAAGTCCGACTCGCCGACGGAGAGCAGTTCGATGGCGCGCGACCGCACGGCGACCCGCGTCGTGCGCCGCGCCCTCTGAGAAGCTTTGCGCTCGCGCGGCGGGATGCGCCCTTCGAGTTCGTCGATGCGCCGCTGCCTGGTCTTCTCCTTCGCCGCGAGCCGCGACACGCTCTCGCGCAGCCGCGCCAGCCTGCCCGCGAGCCGCGCGCCCTCGGCGGTGCGATCTTTCTCGCGCGCGCGCATCTCTGCGAGCCGGGCGTCGAGCGCCTCCCGCTCGCGCGCGCCCATCTCGCCCGCCTCGGCGCGGCGCAAGGATTCCTGCGCCGCTTCGAGTTCGGCGCGCAGCCCGGAGACTTCCCCGGCGACGATCTCACCCTCGGCTGAGGCGCGTTCTAATTCTTCGCCCGCCCGGTGGACGCGCTCGGCTTCGGCTGGCGTGAGTTCGCGCCCGCGCTCTCTGGCGACCTTCGCCGCCGCCGCCATCACGTCCTCGACCGAGTTGTCTAAGAGCTGCGCCGCGTTGATGAACTGCCCGCCCTTCGTCATCTTGGCGGCGAGGTCGGAGGCGAGACTCTGCGCGCGGTCCCGCAGGCGCGTCGCCTCGTCAACGTCCGTCTCGGACACGTCCGACGCTTCGCGCAACAAGGCGCGCTGCATCATCTTGGAGAGCGCGACGTGCTCGGGGCCTAACGCGACGTCCGATCTCAACAACGATTCAGCCGCGTCGAAGCCCAGTTGTTCGAGTAGAGTTTTGCCGTCCTGCAGGGCGGCTTTGTTCGGGTAGGTCTCGTACATCTCGTCCGCCGCCGAGAGGCCCTGCGCGCGGAGAGTTTCGGGTAAGGAACGCGGCTTTAGACTTCCCCGTCCGTCGCCGCCAGTTTCGCCTTCTGGCCGCGCACGAACTCCTCGACCGCCGCCCGCCTCTCTTCCGGCGTCTTGCCCGCGTTCGCTTGGTGGACGCTGTAGGCCGTCGTCAGCGCGTCCGTCGGCGGCTTCGACTGTTGCCGTTTGGGTAGGACTTGCAGCCCGCGCTTTTGCGGCTTCAATGATTTGTTTGACTTCATCTCTCTGCCTCGCGAACTCGTCAACAGATTGTGCGCCGTTGCGCTCGACGTAAGAGTCGAACCACTTCGCCAGGTACTCGGCTGCCGCTTCGTCCGTCAGCCCCAATTTACCATAGTCGCCGCCGGCGATTGTGGCGGCTGCCTCTTCGACGGCGACCGCGTCGGACGCGCCCCGGTACTCCGGCGTCGTGCCGTAGTGGTCGCGCCACGCGCGCACGGCTTCGTGCCCGGCGAGATCGCCGAGGCGCGCGTGGCGGTCTTCGAGCGCGCGTTCGTCCGCGCCGGCGTAAGAGCCCGCGTGGAAGAACTCGTGCGGCTCGGCGGCCGGCGGCGCGCTTTGCGCTTTGACGACCGCCGTGCCCTTGCCGTCTTTCATCGCGTCGCGCAACGAGTCGGCGAGCGCGGAGACGGGCGCGATCTCTTCCGCGGAGTAGCCCGCGTCCTTCATGCGCGCGGCGAAGGCGCGCAGGGTCTTGACCGTGCGGCGCGCCTGGCGGGCGTCGAGGAACGTGCCGGCGAAGGAGGCTTCGGGCGCGTCGGACTCTTTCATCTTGCCGTCGTCGAGTTTCGCCTGCTCGAACGCCCGGCGGAGTAGTTCCTGCCCGTGCGGGTTGACGGTAACGAGATTCGCGTCGCGCGTGGAGGTGACGAGCGGGGCGAGATCGGCGGCGTTCTCGGACGAGAGCGCGTCGGCGCGGCCCGCCATCTTGAGCGGGGCGTCCGCCGCGGGCGCGGCGTCATTCTTGTCGCCGGCCATCTCCTGTTTGAGCTGCGAGAGTTCGGCGGTCTTCTCGTACAACTCCTGCTCGCCCGCGAACGGCGCGCCGAGCTTGGAGGCGATCTGTTTGAGCTTGCGCCGCTCCTCCTCGACGTGCCGCCCGGCGTCGCGCCGCTCCTGAGCCATCGAGTTCAGGACGTTGACCGCGCGCGTGACGAGCCCCGTCGAGTCGAGCACCGCGGGATCGCGCAGCGCCTCGTCGGTCAGCTTGCGCGACACGCCCGCCGTGACCGAGATCGACGGCAGCGCCTCGATGCCCTGCGCCGTCTCGTAGACGGTGACGGTGAGGGGGAACTTGTCTTGCAGCTTGAGGCCGAGATCGACCTTGAGCGGCTTGCCGGTCTTGATGACCTCCGCGCGGTTCTTCTTCACCGCCGCCGCCCACGCCTGCTTGATGGCGTCGCCGATCTCGGCGCGCTTCTCTAATTTGCGCCCCGAGACGGTCATCGCCGGCGTCGTGACGTAGCCGCCCACAACCTCCGCCGCCTTCTCCAAATCCGACGCGCGCTCGGTGAAGTACTTGACGTCCTTCTCGGCGCGGCGCTGCTCGTTCTTGAGGTTGATCTGCTCGTCGAAGTGCCCGGCGCGCGACCGCTCCAAGCCCTCGACCTCGCGGCGCAGCTGCGCGAGCTTGATGGCGCGCGCGTCGCCGGCGGCGAGCGCCGACGCCATCTCGTACTTCGAGGACTCGGTGATGTCTTCGAGCGTGCGCTGCGAGTCGTCGCCTGTCATCGCCTGCTCGATGGCGCGGGACTTCCTCGCGATCATCGACCACGCCGTCGAGTCGTAGGTGCCTTTGGTGGCGTAGCGCCTGATCTCGATCTCGTCGTTCTGGTTGCCCTGCCGGATGATGCGCCCGTCGGGCTGCTCCACGTCCGCCGGGTACCACGGCGGCGAAAGGAAGTGCAGGACTTTCAAACGCTTCTGCACGTTGACGCCCGTGCCCATGTTGGCGGGCGAGCCGATGAGGATGCGCACCCGGCCCTGCCGCATCTCCTGGAACATCGACTCCTTGGCGCTCGCCGTCTTGTAGTCCGACATGAAGGCGACCTCCGACGCTGGGACGCCCGCCTCCGTCAGCCGCTTCATGATGAACCGCTTGGCGTCGAAGCCGCGGTTGTGCGCGATCATGTCGCCGAAGCCGACCGCCGAGAAGACGATCTGCGCCGCGCCCTTGACCGGGTCGGGCGCGCCCGTCTGCTTGTGGCGGTACTCTTCAGTCGCGAACTTTTTGTGGCCCTCGATGATCGAGTCGATCATGCGGTTCAGCTTCGAATCGGGATCGTCCTTCGCCCCGCGATCGACGAAGCGCATGTCGATGGCGGCGAGCCTGCCGTCCGTGATGATGTTGATGAGCGGGTCGGGGTTACCGGGCTGATCCCGTGACGGCTTCCAGTCGCGCGAAATCTGGATGCGGCGGTCGAGTTCTTCCTTGAGGTAGCGCGTCACCTCTGGCGTCGGCGGCACGACGACGATCTCCGGCGTGCCGCCTTTGACGGTGGGCAGATCGACGAGCGAACCGAGCTGCGGCAGCGTCAGCACGTCCATGAACGAGCGCACGCGCTTCATCAGCTCCGGGATGTTGACGAAGCGGCTGAAGCGCTCGACCAGTTCGTACTTGCCCGCCGCGTTCATCTCGTAGTCGCCGACGACCTCGCCGAACTGCGCCGCCCACGCGTCGAAGTGCGACGTGCCGGAGTTCTCCAGCTCGCGCGGGTCCATGTAGCGCTGGATCGAGTAGAGTTCCGCGAGCGTGTTCGTGACGGGCGTGCCCGACGCCATGACGAGCGACCTGCCGGGGCGCTGAGAGTCGAGCCAGCGCGCCTTGATGAGCAGGTCGAGCGCGCGGCGGCTCCCTTCCGGGTCAACGCCCTTGACCTGGTCGCGGTTCGTGACGAAATCCAGCTTGCGGAACTGGTGCGCCTCGTCCACGAAGAGGAAATCGATGCCGAGGTCTTCGAAGTCCACCACGTCGTCGCGCGACTCGTCGCCGGCGCGCGCGGCGAAGCGGCGCTCGATGGTCTCGATGCGCGCTTCGAGCTTTTTGATCGTGCGCTGGTCGGAGCGGTCGCTCTCGTCGAGTTCGCCGATGGCGTCGCGCAGGTCGGAGACGAGCCCGTCAACGATCTCGCGGCTCGTCTCCTCCTTCGTGCGCAGCAGCCCGAACGCCGTGTGCCCGATGACGACGGCGTCGAGGTCGTTCAAGGCGGCTTGGGCGACGAAGCGCTTGCGCTGCTCCTTGGCGAAGTTCGTCTCGTCGGCGACGAGGACATTCGCCATCGGGTAGGCGTCCATGAACTCCGACGAGAACTGCTTGAGCATGTGGTTCGGGACGACGTACATCGGCTTGGAGATGAGTCCGAGCCGCTTCTGCTCCATCCCGGAGACGATCATCTCCAGCGTCTTCCCGGCGCCGACGGCGTGCGCGAGGTACGTGTTGCCCGACTGCAGCACGCGCCACACGGCGCGCTTCTGGTGGTCGTAGAGCTTGTAGACGGCTGAGAGTCCGGGCAGCGTCAGGTGCGAGCCGTTGAACGAGCGGGGCGCGATGTTGTTGAACTGGCGGTTGTAGCGCGCCGAGAGGTCGGCGGCGCGCCCCGCGTCCGACCAAATCCACTGCTTGAAGGCGTCGCGCATCTTCTTGACGACGTCGTTCGCCGCCGCCGACGCCGCCACGTCCAGGACCTTCTTCTTCTCGACGGTGGCGAAGACCTTGATCGTCTTCTGGTTGAGCGCGGCTTCGAGCAGCTCCTCGGGGCTGCGATCCGCCGTGCCCCACGTGTTCGCCGCCGAGCGGCGCGACTGCGAGCCGGAGCCCGACGCGCCACTCACCGACCAGACGTTCGTCGCGGGCTGGAAGGTGACGGCGCCCGCGCCCATGCCGAGCGACTCGGCGGCGAAGTCGCTGACGATCTCCGGCGGTATCCACGCCGCGCCAAGTCCCACGGTGATGTTGGCGGTCTCGAGCGGTTTCGGCTGCACCTTGAGCAGCGCCTCGACGTTGCGCTCGTAGCGCGGGTCGAGGCGCGCGGCGGCTTCCGCCTCCTCCAATTTGTCGATGACGAAGCCGGAGAGGTATTCGTCCGCCATCTGCCACGTCCCGCCCGGAACTTCATAGACGGCGTCGCCCAGCTCCTTCGCCACCTCGTCCGGCGTCAGCTCTTTGATCGGCTGATACACTTCGGCGACGTGCGCGAGGTTCAAAGCGCCGGTCTGGTCGAGCGAGACGGCGAGGGCGTCGGAGAGCGTGCGCACCTCCGGCGCCGACGGCGGCTTGATCGTGCGCCGCTCCAACATCGCCGACTTGACGATCTGCCCGTCCTCGGTGATGCGCTCCAGCGCCTCGACGAGCGGCGACTCCACGTCCAGCGCGAGCAGGCGCGCGTTCTTGAAGCGGCGCGTGACGCGCGTGCGCTCCGCGCCGTCGTCGTCCGTGTGGGTGCGCTCCTGCGTCGTGAAGGCGAGCACGTTGCCGTGCCGCTTGACGAAGGCGTCGTAAGACTTGTTGAGCGCCGCGAGGGATGTCTCCCAGTCGCCCTCCTTGAGCTGATCGTGCTGCGCGGCTTTGAGCGCGCCGCGCAGGGAGACGTAATCCTTCAAAAACTTCTCGCCCGCGGCGGAGACCGACTCGATGTCGGAGAGCGCGACGCCGGAGCCGTACACGACCTTCATCAGCGTGCCGTCGTCGTGGACGTAGAGCGCGCCCTCCTTCTTCAGCTTCGGGTCGTAGTCGCGCTCGCGCGTCTCGCGGACGATCTCGTCGGCCTTCGCCGGGTTCGTGTAGACGGCGGCGGGCAGGCGCTTGACCGCCTCGCGGAAGTGCTCCTCGATGTCGCCCTCGCGCGGCGTGACGGTGTACTCGTTGTCGCCGGAGCGCATCTTGCCCGCGAACGAGTGCGAGCCTAAGACCATCTCCGGGTGCGCGACGAAATACTCGTTGACGAGGCCCGTGTGGCTCTCGCCGCCCTTGTTGTCGCCCGTCACTTCGCCGTGACCGAGCCACTTCTCGCCCGCCGGCGCTTCGCCGTCCAGACGCTTGCGCAGGAAGATGACGTCGGTGACGACCTCCGTGCCGGCGTTCTGCTTGAAGGCGGTCTGCGGCAGCCGGATCGCGCCCAGGAGATCAGCCCGCTCCGCGATGTACCCGCGCATCTTCGGATCGAGCTTGTCCATCGTGCCCTTCGACGTGACGAAGACGAGCAAGCCGCCCGGCCTCACCTTGTCGATGGACTTGGCGAAGAAGTAGTCGTGCAGCATGAAGCGCTGCCGCTTGTAGGCGGGGTCGTCCGTGATGCGCGTGGACGAGAAGGGCGGGTTGCCGATCGCGACGTCGAAGAAGTCGTTCGGGAACCTCTGCCTGACGAAGTCGGCCTGCAGGACGTTCTGGTTTTGCAGGACCTGGCGCGCGACCGCCGCGGTGAGGTGATCCATCTCGACGCCGGTGTAGCGCGACTTCGCGATGACGTTCTTGGGGGCGGCGACGGCGAAGAGGCCGACGCCCATGCCGGGCTCTAGAATCTTGCCGCCGGTGAAGCCGAGTTGCGCGAGCGCGTCCCACACGCCGCGGACGATCTTCTCCGAGGTGTAGTGCGCGTACTGGGTCGAGCGAGCGGCGGTCTTCAACTCCTCGTCGGTGAAGAGCTCCTTCGCCTCCGTCGCGAGCGCCTTCCAGTTCTCGTCCCGCGCCATCTCGGGGCGAATCTCGCCGTAGTACTTGTGGCCGGGGAAAAGGTTGTTGGCGATTTCCGACGCGCCCCAGCCGGTGAACTTGACGAGCAAAGCCTGCTCTTCGGGCGTGGCGAGCCTGCCCTCGCTGTCGAGTTGCTTGACGAGCCGGAGTATCTGGAGGTTGGTGCGCGCGGTCGCGAGCCAGGAGCCCTCGCGCGCGAGCGAGCCTTCGGGGGCTAGGTAGTCATGCTTGACGAGTGAGTCGCGCTCTCGGTCTGACGGGTACTCGGCTGGAACTCGGTCGCCTGCGCCAGCGCCGCCTCGTCCGCCCTCTTGTTCGCCATCGTCTGCTCGCGGACTCTCTCCTGCGGGTCGAGGTTCGAGGTCGCCGCCGCCTCCCGCGCTTTGCGCACCATCTCGTCGCGCGTCTCGAGGGCGGACTTCGCCCTCATCCGCGCCACGCGGTCGAGTTCCCCGCTCGCCGTCAGCCGCCTGAACGTCTGCGGGTCGCGATCCTTCATCGCCGTCTTGACCGTCTCCGTGAGTGAGTCGAGCGTCAGCATCGTGGGTGACTTCCTTGCCGGCATTCTCCGCCTGACTCGCGCCGGCGTCAACAGATTTTTCGCCCGCCGCCGACTCCTCCATGAAGCGCACGACGTAGGGCTTCATCCGTTTGATGAGTTCGGGCTCGAATCCGTGGTCTTTGGAGAGCGTCAGCAGGAGCGCGCGGATCGCCTCGCGCGGGTCCGCGACGCCCGTGTGCGCGACGCCCGCCTCGAACAAGGGCTTGACCTTCGCGTAGCGCGCTTCGTCGAACTCCTCGGCGGGCACTCCGCCGTGCGCCATCTTCAGCGGCGAATCGAAGACGTCGCGCAGTCCCTTCGCCACGTCGGCCATCGAGCGCGCGGGCTGCGCCGGAGCCGCGGGCTCGTTGAAGAGCTTGTCGAACTCGTCGTCGAAGATGGCGGAGAGGTCGTCGGGCTTCGCGTCCGCGCCCGCCAGCAGCACGCGCGGCTTGCCCTGCTGATCGGCGGCGTAGTCGGTGTTCTCCACGAACGTCCGGCCCGCGCCGCCGTCGAGGTGGAAGTGCCGGTCGCCCGCCTTGACGAAGGTGTCGTAGGAATCTAAGTCGATGGGCGCGTCCGACGTCTCGATGATTTCGCCGACGCGGTCGGCAGCCGCGCGCGTGCTCTTCGGTAGATCGACGTTGCCGAGGTCGTAAAGCAGATCGACGTCGTTGCCCGCGCCCCTCGCGGCGACCGAGCCGACGAGCGCGATCGAGCGCGCGCCGCCCGCCTCGACGACCGAGCGCGCGTAGGACTTGAGCGCGTCCATGTCGGCGGGCTTCGGCCCTCCGGCGCGGGCGTCAGCGTTAGGGGCGGCGGGCGGTTGCGACTCGCCCGCCGCCTGTTCCCTTTTCTTTTTGTCAGCCGCCGCTTTCGGGGGCGCGGCTGTTAGTTTTTCATCGGCGGCACCTTCTTCGTCCGTGCTGGGGGAAAATTTAGGCTCGACGCGCAGGCCGCGCCTGCCGGGCACCTTGAACCCTTGCCCCTCGTCCACGCCCGAAGAGGGGAAGCGCGCCGTCTCGATGAGGAGTTGGTGCGCGGGCGCGTCGAGGCGGATGACGGGGACGGGCTTCTGCGGCGCGTCTTCGAGGTCTTTCATCCACTGGTGGTGGCCGTCGATGACGTGGTTGTCCGCCGAGACGAGGATGCTGCGCTGCTCGCCCGTGTAGCCGCGAGCCTTCTCAACCTTCTCGGGCGAGTATTCCGCTTGCGACGGCTTCAACTGGTCGGGCGCGATCTCTTCCTGGGTGTGCGTGATGCCGCGCCCTTTGAGGAACTGCACCATCGCGCCTCGGTGCTCGCTCTTGATCTGCGGCATCGAGGGGCGCGGGACGCCCAGCGAGCCCATGTGTTCGGGGAAGTGCTGCCAGCCGGGTTCGGGCTGCACAAGTGAATTCTCGTTTTTCACTTGCGCAGATTCGCCATCCTGCTCAAGTGGTTTGCGCGAGTTTATTTGAGCGGGGGCGGGGCTGGCAGATTCGCCGGGAATTATGCGCGAATTATGCGCCCTGCCGCCTACCACACTTTCACCGGTCTGTGGTGACCCCAACTGGGTATAGTTTTTCTGATTTTCTATACCTAGTTGCCCTTCGGCTGTCAGATTCCGGACATTTCCTTGACTCGTTTCGGGCAAAACCTTGTCAACGCTTGGGTTAGCCGGGACATTTTCCGTGTCATTTCCGGCCCGTGTTTTGGCGCGCGCGCCCGCCGCCAGTTCCGAGTTGTCGAGTGCCTTGCGCCCCTCGCGCACGGCTTCGGCGACGCCCGTCGCGGTCGCGTAGGGCGTGCCGCCGACCGAGATGCGGTAACGGCCGTCCTCGCGCGCGAGGTCGCCGCCCGCCGCGCGCAACTGGGCGGCGACGTAGTTGAGATCGTCTTCGTCGGTGCGCGGGCGGCTGCGGCGCTCAGCGCGGTCGTAGATGGGCGCGCCCTTCGCGCCCCCGTCCCTGCGCCGTGTCGCCGCCTCCTGCGTCGGCATCAGCTCGTGCGTCGCGGCCTGCGGGAACTGGGCGCGATCCGTTGCGGCCTGCGCCTCCGCCGCCTCGGGCGAGGTGACGACCGACGTGGAGAGTTCGTTACCCTGCGCGTCTTCGGTGCGCAAGCTCGCGCCCTGTGAAGTGTCGCCGACCGGCGAGACTTTGCCGATGAGCGGCTCGAAGCCGTTGGCGTCGATGAACTGTCTGATCTCGGCGAGGCTCTGCATCCCCATGCGCGCGATCTTCTTGCGGCTGAGGTAGAGCGTGCCGTGCCCCTCGACGCTCATCTGGATGAAGCCGCGCTGCGGGGCGCTCGTCTCCTCGCCCAGCGTGACGAGGACGGCGACGCGTGGGCTCTCCGGCGACGCGGCGGACTCGAACTGCGCGGCGAGTGTTTCGGGCGACTCCGGTACCGGAGTCCGCGCGCCGGTTTGAGGGACATTCAATAAATCGTTTTCAGTATCACTTGACTCGGCGGCGGCGTTCGTGTCCACGGGGCTTACCGTGTGCGCGCCCGCTTGCGTCGAGCCCGCCGCCGCCGAAGCTTGATCGGTTTCGGTTCCCGCCACGACGGGCTTCCCCTCGACGAACGTGCCGTCGGCGTTGCGCGGCTGGAAATTAGAATGGTGCGCGTTGTCCTCGGCGAGCTGGCGGTTGATGGGCGCGACCGCCGTCTCGCGCGCGGGCTCGAACGACTCGCCGAACTGCGCGCGGTGCGCCGCGTCGTACACCTCGTCCGGCACGACGACGACGTTCTTGACGCCGCGCCGCTCGCCCGTCAGCTTCGACGGGTCGATTGACTGAAACTCCTCCGCCGTCAGCGGTCGCGCGAACCGCTTACCTCCGCGCGAGTAGACCTCCATCGCGCCCGTCCCCGACTCGTTGGCGACGGCGACGTTCTCGAAGCCCGCGAGGTCGGCAATCCGTGCGCGCGCCTCGTCCGAGAGTTTCGGCGACGAGAGCGCGGCGTCCACCGCCTTCGCCGCCAGCGGGTGATCGAGCGCCGACGCGATGGAAGCCTTGTAGCCTTCGAGGTCTTTGCCCTTGAAGCCGAGGCCGAAGGCGAAGCCGCCCGCGCCCTCGGCGAGCACGTCGGCGGCTGAGGCGTCCGGATCGTTGTACTTCTTCACCGCCGCCTGCAGGACGGCGTTCGACGCGCCGGAGCCCAAGCGCGCGCCGATCTCTTTCTTCACGACGCCGTCGCCCAAAGGTATCGCGGGCGCGAACTCCAGCACGCGACCCAAGGCGTAAGCCTTCGCCGACTCTTTGGCGATCTGCGCCGGACTCTTGTCCGCGTGCGCCGCCGCCGCCTCACCCGCCATGACGACGGGCATCGAGAAGCCGGAAGCCTCGGCGAGCGCTGCGAGTTTCAACACGTCTATCCCTGCGTCCATCAAAGAGCGCGTGACCTTCGCCGGGAAGGAGTCGGGCGCGGGGCGGTAGTTCGCGGCGTCGGCGTAGATTTTCGAGCGGTTCGCCAGGTACTTCGGCAGGTACTCGCCTAAGCTGCCCTCCTCCGGCTTGAGGAAGCCCGGCACGGTGTCGTTGAGCCGCGTGAGCACCTTCGACGCCTGCGAGGTCGCGTCCGCCATGACGCGCGGGAACTGCTGCGAGAACTGCTGCGCGAGCGTTTCCGCCGCGTCGCCGCCGATCTGCGTGCCGCCAGCCGCGACCGTGCCGACGGCGCGCGCTAACTTGTTGCCCGCGCCGTGCGCTATCGCGGCGCGGTTCGCCTTCATCTCGGCGGCGTCGGCGCTCGTCATGCCCTCGGGCAGTTCGAGCACGGAGACGGGGAGCGGCGCGCCCGACTCTTTCGACTGGCGCGCGCGCAGAGCGAGCAGCTCCGCCGCGTAGGGGTTGCCGACGACGGGAATCTCGGTCGAGCCGACGCGCACGTGCAGCGTTTGCGGATCGACGCCCGCGCGCTTCAAACCTTCCGCGACGCGCTCCTCGAAGCCGCGCCCGCCCGGCTCCTGCCGCGCCGCCTCGTCGTGCACCACTTTCTCGGCGACCGCCCGCGCGTGGAACTGTGGATCGTTCAGCTCGTTCTGGAAGTTAGCGCGCGGCGCGGTCGCTTGCATCTTCGCGACGAGCGGGTTGTCGCTGACGCCGGCGAGGGGCGCGCCCTGTCCACGCTTGAGGAGCGCGGCGGCGAGTTCTTTCCGCGCGGCGGTGCGCTCGATGGTCGCCGCCCTCTGCTCGGCTTCGAGCGAGCTGGCGAGCGCGGGGTTCCGCAAAGTCTTCTGCGCGATCTGCTCGGCGAGGTAGCGCTCCGGGTCGAGCATCGTCGCGGGGTCGGCGGGCGGCGCACTAAGGGGATCGTCCGCGACCCCCTTAGCGGCGGCTTGTTTGGCGGCGCGCACGCGCGCGGTAGCCTGTGCGAGGCGGCGGCGCGCCTGCGCGACGGCCGCGGCTTGCGAGGCCGCGCCGGGGACGTTGATGTCGCCCGTCGAGGAGTCGAACCAGACGTGACCCTTTTCATCGACGAGCCGTTCGGGCGTGTCGGAGAAGAGGCCTGCGGAGAGATCGCGCTGCCACGTGAGCCCCTTCGCCTGCGGCGCGTGCTCTTTCACCTTCGCCATGACGGCTTCGCGCAATTTCTCGCGGGCGGCGAGCTTGTCGGCGTCCTCGGCGATGTGCGGCATCGTCTCGCCGATGGTGTCTTCGTCCGTAGCGGCGGCTGAAGAAGTGGGTGGCGGCGCAGTCGCGGGCGTCGGCTGCGCCGCCCCGGCGGAAGAGGCTGGGGGTTGTGGCTGGGGGTTGCCGATCATCGGTTGCTGATCGGGCGCGGGGGAACTCGTGAGGGGCAGTGCGTCTTGCCGGGGTGAATCTTGGAGCGCGTCGGAGAAGTCGAACTGCGGCTTCATCATCGAGCGGTCAACCGCTCCGCCCGTCTGGATGTGCACGTTCGGACCGCCCCACACTTTCTGTCCGGCGGGGCGCGTGCGCTCGTCGAGGACGCGCAAGCCCGCGTCGCGCGCCTTCTGGATGAAGTCTTCGACCTCCGCCGGCTGCTTGTCGCGCGTGCGCACGTCCACGGCGTGCCCGGCGTAGTGCGCCGAGCCCGCGTTGTGCCTGCCGCCGGTCGTCGAGGTGACGGTGAAGCCGTGCTCGCCCGCGAAGGCGGAGAGGTCGCGGTAGTCTTTGAACTGGCGCGGCTTCGCGCCCTCGGCGGGGGCGTCCGAGAAGTCGAACTCTTTTGGCGCATCCTTCGGCGCGTCGGAGAAGTCGAAGTCGGGCATCGGGGTCGTGCTCGAAAGGATGAAGGATGAAGGATGAAGGATGAATTAACGGATCACGTTTATCCGATAATCGGATAATTCGATAATCAGTCCTGAATCTTCGCCCCCTGCCGGATGAGGCTGTTGACCACGTCCGATATCTTGACGCTCGGGTCTTTGGCGCTGAACTCGTTGAACTTCTTGATGACGTAGTCCTGCGAGACGGTCGTGCCCGCGAGCGGGTAGCGCGTCGAGAACTGCGCCTTCGAGAGCTTGACGCGGTCGCGCGCGATGGAGGCTTGCTGCGCGGCGATCTGCCGCCTCGTCGCGTCCGCCATCTTCGCCAGCGACTCGCGCGAGGCGCGGTTGGCGTCCGCCGTCTCCTTCGTGACCTGCGCGGTCGGCTTCGTCGTGAGCTGCGTCGGGGCTGAGCCGTCCGCACCTGGCGCGTTGTAGACCGCGCGCGCCGTCGCCTCGCCCGTCGCCTTGTCTCCCGCGATGACCGACCACGCGCCCGTCCCCGCGTCCTGCACCATCTTCAACTGCTGCCCCGCCGTCTTTTTGAGCACGGGGAGACCCAGCTTCTTCAACTGCGCGACCGTGTCGGCGTTCGCCGGATCGGACGGATCGAACTCCTTCGCCCCGTTGAAGACCTGCGCGACGACCCTGCGCTGCGAATCCTCCTCGCGGTTCTGCTCCTTCGCGGCGTCTGTCTTGTTGCGGTCGCGGTAGTAGCCCGCCTGCTCGCGCTTGAGTTCCGCGTCGGCGTCCTCGCGGTCATTCTCGCGGCGCGTCTTCTCCGCCTGGTCGGCGAGCTGCACGTCGTACCGGGCCCTGCGCTCCTGCTCCGGTCGGTCGATCTCTTCCTCGTCCGTCTTCGGGCGGATGAGACCTTTCGCGAGTCCGGCGAGCCCCCTACCCGCCGCGAAGGCGAGGCTCCCGGTGCGCGCGCCTTCGCTCGCGCCTTCCGCCATCAGGCGCAGCCCGCTCTTGCCGCGCCCGTTGGCGTCCTCGACCGGCGAGTTGACGAGATCGTTCAGCCGCTTCTGCGCCTCCTCGAGCTGCGAGGGCGGCGGAGGCGGCGCGGCGTTCGGATCGCCCACGCCGATCATCGCCGCGCCGGGGTCGCCGACGTTCGCGCCCGACGCGACCTGCGCGGGCGGCGCGTAGGTCGCCTGCTGGCGCGAGGCGAGTTCCGCGTCGGCACCGGTCAGCCGCTCGTCGCCGGTCGGCGGCGGCGCGCCGAGGGCGGGGGCGGCTGACGGGCGCGCGACGTTGTAGCGGGCGCGGCGGCGCGGCGGCGCGGCGGTCGGGGTGAGCGGCGCCGTGTAAGTCGCTGGCATCGGGTGTGATCTCCGTGGCGGCGTGAGAAAAAAAGGAAAGGGGGCTGATTCTCTGGTTGAGAATCAGCCCCCTCCGAAGTCTCGGAATTGACTCGTGCGGCGTCGCGCTCTCGCGGGCGGCCTCACAGACGCGCATCATACGCCGAACGCGGGCGCGAGTAAATCGCTAAATCGGGCGGGCGCGCTCAAGCACCGGCGGCGCGGAGCAACACGGAATCATAGAATCATATAATTCTATGATTCCCTATGAATTCACGCGCCCTGCGCGGCGGGCGTGTACTGCATGGTCTGCGCGGCGACGCTCGCGTTGACGACGTGCGGGAGTTGGAGCAGCTGATCTGGCTTCGTGAGCAGCTCGGTGCCGAGTTCGTCGGCGCACCTTTGCGCTTCAGGGTCTTTGCCGAAGGCGGTCAGGAGGTGCGCCGGGACGTGGTGGTCGCCGAAGCGTTCCCTCACCTGGCGCACGAAATCGCAGCCGCGGAGTCGTGAGCCCGCGAGCCGCAAATCCACGAACATGAGATCGAAGGGCTCGCCCGACTCCCGCGCCTCGGCGTAAAGCCCCATCGCCTCGTCCGCGGTCTCGGCGCAGCACACCTCGTGACCGACGACGCGCAGGATGTGCGCGATGATGGTGCGCGCCTCCTCGTCGTCCTCAACCACAAGAATCTTTTTCGGCAGCATCGTTGTCCTCCACGTTGGGCGGCGCTAAGAGGAGCGGGAGCGCCGAGGTCTTCGCCGCGTCCAGCAGCACCGACTTGTAAGTCTTCTGCAACTCGATGTACGCCTCCCGATACAGTCCCAGCCTCAGTATCTTAACATCCTGCACGTTGCGTTCCGCTTGCAGCTTGGCGACATTCGCGTTCGCCTGGGCAAGTTCCTTGCGGAGTTCGCGCGTCTCCTGCCAGAGCGCGGCGACGGCGGGTCGGCGGCTGACGAAGGATTGCAGCAGCGCGCCGAGCGCGGCGACGACCGGCACGGCGATGACGAGGGTGAGGGCGTCGTGCATGGGGCATCATAAAGGCACTATCTTAAATTTAGTTCGGATAGGCTGATGAAAAGGGTCAGTTTGCTAACTTGCGCAAGTTAGCAAACTGACCCGGATACTTGGCTCACTCCGCAGCGTCGGCATAGGCGACGACGAGCCTGCCGGATTCGTAGAGGCGCGGCTCTTTCGCCTTGAGCACGGCGACGAACGCCTGCCGCTTGAGCGGTGGGACTTGCGCCGCGGCGGTCTTGATCTGCAGGGCGAAGTAGCTCGCGACGGCGCGCAGACTGATCTCGATGGCGGCGAGCGTCTTTTTGTAGGCTTGATTTTTGATGCCGACGTTCAGGCGCTCGACGTCCGAGATGATGTCGGCGACTAAGGGCACGAGCGAGGCGAGGTCGGGGCGCTCCTCGGCGAGCGCGCGCGTCATGCCGTCGTTGAAGACTTTCACGTGCGAGCGGGCGGCGTCGAGGATGCCTTTCACTTCGGCGGCGCGCGCGGCGGTGATGACGCCCTGCGCGGCGAGCGAGTCGGGCAGGGTGTAGTTGGCTTCGATGAGACCCGAAAGCTGCTGCCCGTAGCCGGCGACCTTCGCCAACTGGTCGCGGCTGACCTTCGGGGACGAGCAGCCCGCGTTGAAAGAGGCGAGGAGCGAGAGGAGGACGAGGAAGGCGGCGAACCGCTTCACGGGGAATCTGTTGTTCATGGTGAGTGTTTCTCCTGACGTGGTGAGTGAGTCGAGTTTACTTGTTGACGGTCTGGCTGGCGTCCACGGCGACCTGCTGGGTGGGCGCGCGCTTCGCCGAGCCGTCCTCGTAAGCCGTGCCCGCGATGTGGGCGACGAAGAGGGCGACGATCATGCCGACGATTTCCGGATCGACGTGGAAGCCGCGGCGGGCGACGAGCGCGACGACGGAGCCGGTGACGGCGGACTGGAACTTGCGGCTCGCGAGGAGCGGCTTGAGGAAGCCGAGGTGCGCGAGCGGGCGCGCGGCGATAGAGAAAGCTGTCAGCAACTTGTTCATGGGGCGTGAGTCCTGGTTGAACGGGTTGAGGAATCAGGTTGTGCCGCGTGAGGGCGGCTGGCTTGCGCCGGGGCGGAGGTTAGCACAGGCGGGGGCTGGGCGCGAGGGAATTTTACTTATCGGCGTGAGAGCACGAGAACACTGACGAGTATGATGAACGCTGAGAAGAGGGCGGTAACGAGCCAGCCTAGCTCACGCACAGCGTTCTCCAATTTCCTTACGCGCCGCTCGATCTCTGTCTCTTCGCCGTTCATGACGATCTCTCCCGTGGCACCGTCGTTTGCGGGCACGTCAGGCACGCGAAGTCGATGTCACCGTTTTTGTGATGCACGATCTCGGCTGCCGACGAGCATAGATCGCAAGTCAGGGTAAAACCCTCGTGCTTAAATCGCCCCTCGCTGTCCACGTCGCGACCATAGGACTCGCCTCTCGACGCCGGGTTGATCTTTATCGTAAGCATGTAACCTCCTTCATTGGGGCAGCAGGTAATACCTGTAGTGATCAGGTAAATCGTTGACGACGATGTCAGCCCCGCGCATGAGCATGAAGCCGAACGGGAACGCCTCGCCCTCGCGGTAGCTGAGGATCAAATACATCTTTTTCGCCAGAACTTCCGCGAGCTTATGCTCGGGCAGAGTTAACTGCGCTCCGTTGAACAAAGGCTGGACTAATGGATTGCTCATCGCTTCCTCGTCATTCTCGCGCCGAACTCGACGCCCGCCCAAAACAGATCGCGAGCCCACCGCCGAGCCCACGCCCACAGCCGCTCGTACCAGCGCAGAGGTCGCGTGCTGCCCCTCTTCAGCCCGCCGGGGCTGTAGACGGCGAAGTGTTTGCCGTCGGCGCGGAGCACGTCGCCCGCAGTCGTGCCGGGCGGGACGCGGGCGACGACGACGGTGTGCCGATGAAGCGGCGGCGGATCGTCGTCGATGGTCGGGTTCTCGTCGAAGAATTTAAGATCGTCGCACATAATCTCACGCCAGCCGGCACACCGCAGCGAACATCTCGCGAATCTCGGCGAGGCGTCCTAGCGCCGTGCGCCTCGTCTTCCCGTCGAGCAAATGAACCATCTGGTGAATGAGCCCCTCGTCGGACGTGAGCATGTAGCCGGGCAGCTGCTTGAAGTAGCAGACGACGCAGACGAAGTGGAGCGCGGGGACGAGGTTGTTCAGGAACTCGTCGTCAGTCATCGCGGCGTAGCGCTCGAAGTCTTCCTTGAGGTCGGGGTAGCTGAGGACGTAGGGCGTGCCTTCGACGAGGTATTCGATGCTCACTTGTCGCCCTCCGTCGTGATGGTCAACTCGACGCCCGTCACCTTCAGCCGGAAGCGACCGCCCGGCAGGCTGCCCTCGACTTCGAGCCGCGAGACTTCGAAGAGCTTGCGCGCGGCTGCTTGCGCCGCTGAGGGATGCACGACCTGCGCCTGCTCGACGACGCGGTAGTCGGCGCCGTCGTGCGCGATGCTCGGTGCGGGGGGCGGCGGGGCGGGCTTCTGTTTCTCCGGCTCGGCGAAGAACTTCTTGAGCATGCCCGCCCCGATATGCTGTGCTCTGACGAGACCGGCCGCCGTCAGCCGCTTGATGCTCACGCCGATGTGGCCGTCATCGAGCTTCGTCAAACTTTTGATGTGCGACCAGCTCGCGCCGTAACCTTCCTGTTCGCGGATACAGCCGAGAATGGCCTTGTCGTCCTCGGTCGGCTCGAAGGCCGGGACAATGGTGGCGGCGGCGACCGGTTGAGAGTCGCCGCGCGCGATGTTGACTCGCCTCTCCATGCCGCGCTCCCACGCGGCGCGCACCTGCGGATCGCTCTTCAGACGGTCGTAGAACGTGAGTCGTTTGATCTGGAGCGCATCGGCCACGGTCGCCATGACTCCCAACTGCGCGGCGAGTTCAGTGACGCGCGCGAGGTCGATGTGAATTTTACGGGGCAAGTGATCCTCCTGTCGCGCGGCGTCGGGGAAGAAGAAGTCGCAGCTGCGCTCGACGATGCGGGCGAACATCTCGGACGTGCCGAGGCTGAGCGTGCGCCCTTCGGCTGCGAGTTCGTGAGCGATGTGGAGCACGACGCGGCGGGCGGCGGCGTACTCGGAGAAGTCCGGCGCGGGCTCGTCCGGGTGTTTCATCCCGCGCGCATCTCGGAGAGCAGCCGGTGGCACGCCTGCGCGTCTTCGAGCCGCTTGAAAGAGATCGTGATCGAGCCCCACCCTTCGCCGTTGCTGGTGCAGCTTATAGCCGCGCCGCGGAGTATCCCTTCGAGCGTCACCGGCTGGACGGCTGGCGGCGGCTCCGACCCGTTCACCCACGCGACCGCCTCCGCGACCGTCTTATCCACTTCCATCATCGCGCCGCCGTCGAAGTGGAGCATCGCGTTCTTCGCGGCGCGGCGCTCGCCCCACGGGGCAGCCGTGACCGCCACGACGCGGCTGCGGTCGAAGTAGTCGGTCTCCCACAGTTCGAGCTTGGCGGCGCGCGGCGGGATCGGCAGCGGCGGCGTGCGGCAGGCGATGCCCTCCATCGCTTCGCCGACGCGGTCGAAGACGTCGCCCTTCGCCCCTTCCGTCCTCTCAGCGCGCGCGCGCCAGTAGGCGACCTCCTCCTCGTGCGTCGCGGGTCGCGTCAGGGATTGCGCCCAGGTGAAGACGTGCCCGTCCGGCTGGCGCAGGTGGTAGGACGGCTCTGCGAGCGACGAGACGACTTCGCACAGCTCGTCCGACTCGCGCCCGCCGCCGTAGCGTTTCATGACGATTGAGCCGAGTTTATCTTTCATTGAATCTTGTCGTCCTCCGGTTCGCCGCGCAGGCTTTGGCACGCCGTGAAGATCGTGGCGTCAAGGTCGTCGAGTGCTCTCTGCCCCCGTTCGGTGTAGTCTCGCAGGTAACTTTGCAGGAACTCGTAAGCCCGCATGTTCCACCGCGCGTCGGCGAGAGCGTCGTGCTCGCCCTTGCCCTGCTCCGGAAGTTTCGGGTTGCCGAGCGAGTCGCAGAGCTGCTTGATGTCGCGCGTGTACATCGGGAAGCCTTTCGGCAAGTCCATCATCGTGCCGAAGAGCTGGCAGAGCGCGACGTGATCGTATGCCGAGTAGTAGCCCCAAAATTCGGGCTCGTCGTCGCCGACGAAGCAGCGCAGCGCGTCAGCCATCGCCGCCCGGCCGTACCAGTCGCCGCAGCCTCCTTCCCGCTCCCAGTGAATGATCGGCTGGAATGCCGGGGAGTGGAAGTTGGTCAGGTGCGGGAAGACGTTCTGCTGTACCCATTCGGACGCCTTACCGAAGTCGCAA
>JBJMGS010000133.1:0-10664 GCA_045807785.1 Pyrinomonadaceae bacterium | reverse complement strand
TGTCGCGACTAACCGGAGACCTGTGGCGCGTCGCCGCCCCACGTCGCCCGCGCGCGATGAAGTGAACCCGCAGATGGGTGCAAGTCACGATGCGGCCGAAGTCGCAAACGTGCCGCACGGGTCGATCAACTCGACTGCGGTCGCGCGTGAGGCTGCGAATGCGACGGGTCAGCCCGCGGCGGAAGTCTCGCGGATCGAGATACAGACCGCCGACCCAAACATCCGCATCATCTGGCTCGCGCCGCAAAAATCCGAAGCGCCCAGCCCTGAAAGAGACAGGAACGAAAGAGACAGGAACGAAAGAGACAGGAACGAAAACGCAGACGGAAAGTAGGAGAGATCATGTTCAGACCCAAACTCAAAATTTACGCGCCGGCGCTGCTACTGCTCGTCGCGCTCTGCGCCCCGGCAGTCTTCGCGCAGCAGCAGACGACGACCGCGCCCTCGGACAAGTACGTCACTAGCTCCGGCTTCAAGAACCGCGTCTTCGAGGTGCGAAACCGCGCGCCGGAGGATTTGCTCTCCGTGCTCAGATTGTTGACGAGCGGCTTCAAGGGCGCGGAGGTCTCTGCGAGCAACGAGTTCCATACCATCATCGTCCGCGACTTTCCCGAGAACATCGCGGCGATTGAGGACGCGCTCAAGCGGCTCGACACGCCCGAAGTCGCGCGCCCCGACATCGAGTTGAGGATGCACGTCCTGCTCGCCTCGAACACCGAGACCGCGCTCACCGCGCTCCCCGCCGATCTGAAAGACGTGGTGACGCAGTTGCAGTCCACGCTCGCCTATAAGAACTATTACCTGCTCACCTCGGTCGTGCAGCGCACGAAAGACAGCCGCGGCTATCATCCAGGATTCCTCCAGGGCAACGGCACGGCGCAGATGAGCGCGCCTTCGGGCGAGAAGCAGGACTTCGCCTATCAATTCGACGCCAACTCCCTCGATCTGTTGGCGGGCGGCACTGGCGCGACGACGATCCAGCTCGGCAACTTCACCTTCAGGCTCATCGGTCCGGGCAGCGACGCGCGCGTCCACAGCGACGTGAGCATGCGCGAGGGCGAGCGCGTCGTCGTCGGCACCGCCGGGCTCAAAGACAAGGCGCTGATCGTCGTGTTAACGGCGAAGGTGGTGAAGTAGGAGAAAGGGGTTTGGGTGTTAGGTGTCGGGTGTCGGGGTTTAGGGACAAGCGAGAAACTTGAGCGGCGCGGTTCGGATCAAAATTCATTTGACCTGAACCGCGCCGCAAATTTTCTTCTGCTCTTCCCCGGCCCCTGATCCCCGTCACCTAATCCCCATCACTTGAGTATCGGGTGCCCGCCGCCGCGCGAGTGGTCGTAGGTCTGCTGGAAGCGCTGGCGGTCGTTGTGGTAGAGCACGAGGTGCTCGCCCTCGTAGCGCACGACGTTCGCGGCGCGACCGAAGTCGCGGTCGTGCTCGGCGATGACGAAGGCGCACGGCTCGAACGACGAGACGATCCCGGCCGCGTACACGTACCCGCCCTTGTCATAGACGCTTCCCTTGTACTGCGCCGCGCCGACGGCGACGTCGGGCGAGTAGGCACCCGCGCTATCCTTCGTGCGGTCGGCGCGCGCGATGAAGACGGTGTAGTCGGAGTAGTTCAGACGCTGCCGGTAGCCGTTGCGCCGTGCGACGGCGAACAGTTCCGTCAGCCCTGTGTCAATAGCATCGAGCATCTCCGCACGCGGGCGCGAGACGGCGGCGACGTGCGCGCCGCGCGGCGTCTCCGTGTAGTAGTCGAACCGGTCGCCGCTGTAACCTTCAGCCTGCGCCAGCGTGCGCGCGTCGATGCGCCCTTGCCCGCTGCGCTGCCCGCGGGCGCGCTGCGCGTTGGTGGCAAGCGGCGAACTCGCGCAGAGGAGTGCGAGCGCGAAGCCCGCCAGCCTCAACTTCATGTCGCTTCTCTTCATGACGAATTCTGCCTCCCTCGATCGTTACCGACTCGAAGCGCGACCGCCGCGTCGCGCCCAAAGAAAAAGAGGTGAGCGAGTTTTAGCGCCGGGGACTCGCTCACCTCTGACCTGATTTGCCGCGCGATGCGCCGCGCGCGGTCTGCTAAAAAAAGATTGGCGGCTTCTTGCTGTCTGTGTTCCGGTTCTGCTGGTTGTTGTTGTTGCGCGGCTCCTGATTCCTAGGCTCTTTGGGCTCCTTCGGCACGACCTTTTCCTGCTTCGGAGGGTCTTTCTTGTGGTCGTCCTTGCCCTGCCCGAACGCAGACACTTGCGCGCCCGCCACGAGCACGCAAGCGATCAACGACGACGCCAGTAGATTTCTTAGAGCTTTCATCACAGTTACTCTTCCACCTCCTCGTGTCTTTTCCGAGACGCGATGGGGAGGACGAGGGAGAGACCGCGTTCGTCTCGCTCTCTTACTCAGCAAGACGGGTGCCAGACCCCGCCCGCCGACAACCTCTTGCTTCCATTACCTCCAACTGACAGCCCGCGCACGCTTTCCTGCGCCATTCATACGGTATCGTGTAGGAAGCTGTTAGCTGTTAGCTGTTAGCTATTAGCCAACCCGTTTTTGGTAGCCATTGGGCATTTCAGACTATGCTCCCATCGGGGAAAGGTTTGGCTAATCGCTAACGGCTAATAGCTAACAGCTAACAGCTTTTCACCTCTTCACGACGACGCGTGCGTTGCCCATGTTGCCGCTGGCGTCGAAGCCGCGCAGGGCGACGGTGTGCTCGCCCGCGCCCGCGAGCGGCAGATCGAGCACGTAGGTCTCGCGCGGGCTGTCGGCGATGCCGTCGTCTGGGAAGACCGCGCGCCACGCACCGCCGTCCACGCTCACGTCCGCTCGCTTGACCATCCCGCCCGCCGCGTCTTCGACGACGAAGCTCAGCGCGACGCGCTCGCCCGCGACGCGCGCCTCGCCCGCCACGCGCACCATGGGCGGCGTGTTGTCCACGTCAATCGGCTCGCTCGTGCGCTCGCCCGACAGAGCCGCGCCGAGGGCGTTGTCGGGCGCGTCCGTTGCGACGACCTTGAAGACGTAGCGCCCGTCGCCGAGCGCCGCGCCGTCCACGGTGAAGAAGTTGTCGCGCAGACGCTCCTTCAACAGGCGGAAGCTGCCCTCGCCGAAGGCGCGGTAGTAGATCGCGTATTCGAGCGTGTCGCCGTTGCGATCCTCCGCCTGCCACTGCAAAGAGATCGCCCCGCGCTGGAACGCGCGACGCGGCGGCACCTGCGGGACTGGCCCGAAGAGTGACGGATCGATGCCCGACGCCTCGACGTTCGGATCGGTCTGCACCTGGATCGCCGGCATCAACGCCACGCCCACGGGCAGCGTCGTAATCGCCAAGACCTCCGGCGCGACGTTGCGCGGCAGGTAGGCGACGCTCACGTCCTCGACGCGCGCCACCTCGCCCGTGCCGGCGGGAGCGCGCAGCGTCGCGCGCCACTGGATGAAGCGCGCGCGCGGGCTCGTGATCGCCGCGCCTGCGGGCATGCGGTAAGGCGCGCTCCAGTCGCTCCAAGTTGCGTCCGGTCGCTCGGTGTTGCCCGAACGGGTTTGCAGCTCAACCGCGCCGCCACCGCGCCACCAGATGCGCCCCCACGCGGCGTTAAACTTGGCGTCGCGCACGGGCGACTCGTAAGTCCCCTCGCCCGCGGGCGCGTTGTCGAGCCGGAAGAGCTTCCCCTGATTGCTCGACGCGGCGAACACATCCGCGCCGCGCGCGACGAACGTTGAGATTTGATCCTCGCTCGACTGGACGAGCAGCGTGTCGCGCCCGTCGTTCGCCACGGAATAGACGCGCCCCTTGTCGTTCGTGCCGACGAGCAGGCCCGCGCCCTGCGGCATGACTGAGATCGAGAATGCCGTCACCGCGGGCGAACTCCACAGCACGTCGGCCCCGCCGTCGGGCAGCAGCCGGAAGATGGCGCTGCGCGACGTCGAGAGATCGTTGCGGCTGCGCGCGGGCGTGGTTTGCGCCACGCCGAACTGCGTGCCGGACGATGTGCTGCCCTCTTCGACGACCGTGCTCGAAGTGACGGTCGTGCCTGATGCCTGTGCACCGGATGACGAAGAGGTCGTCTGCGTCGCCGTCTGTGTGCGCGCGTTTGTCGCCGCGTCGCTCAGGGCGAGGACGTAGATTGATCCGTCGGCGGCGGGCGCGAGCGCGTGCACCTCTCTGAGCGGCGAGTCGAAGAGCGCGAACGCCTTGCCCTGCGGCGAGACGCGAAGGACGAGCCCGCCCGGATCAGTCCCGGCGATCAGGTTCCCCTGCGCGTCGGTCGCGAGCGAGATGATGTGCGTCTCGTTGACGTCAACGAGCAGAGAGCTTTCGGGCTTCGCGCCCGCCGCCGAGACACGGTAAATCTTCCCCTGATCGCCCGTGCCGACGGCAAGCGCGCCGTCCGACATCACGGCGAGCGACCAGATGTACTTGTCCGGCGGATCGAAATAGACGGTCGCGCTCCCCTCGCCCGCGACCCGATAAACTTTTCCGTCCGGCGACGTGCCCGCGTAGAGAGCGCCGTCTTTACCCACGACGAGCGCCGTCACGTCCAGCTCCGCCGCGTCGTAAAAGAGACTGCCCTTGCCGTCCGCGCCGACGCGGTAGATGCGCCCGTCGTGGCCGGTGCCGAGATAGACGTTGCCTGTCGAGTCCGCCGCGCTTGACCAGACGTAAGCTTGCTCGGTGTCGAAGACTGGCGTGAAGCGCGGGGCGAGTTTCAGCGCGCCTGTGTCTGTAACGGAGACGCCGCGCGACTCGCCCTTGAGCAAGTCCTCGCGCGAGTCCGTCTCCCACACGACGGGGCCGCCCGCGCGCGCCGGCGCGTTGCAGAGTGTGATGAGAATGACGACGAGTGAGAGATTGACGACGCGGGTTAAGGTTGTGTTGTTGACCATTCGCAGAGTTATGTCGTGTGAACGTGCCCGTGAATTTCGCTTGCGCCGCGCGGGCGGTGTCGGGCGAGAGCCGGGATGACTGTCTGATGATAACCCGAAAGACCGCGTTGCCGATACCCGCGACTTTCGCGGGCGCGGAACTGCGCGTCTCGTCAACCGCCGACGTAACGCGCGTAGAGCGTCCGCGCCGTCGCCGTGTCGTCCGTGCCGCGGATGATGGCGCGCGCGTCTCTGAAGATCGTCAGCTCGTAGTCGCCCGCGTTCAGACGCACGAGGTATTCGTTGGCTTTCACTTCGCCCGCCGCGCGCAGGCGCTCGGCGAGCGCGGCGAGATCGATCTGCGACGCACGCGCGGGCGAGATTTGCACGGCGTCGCGACCGCAGAGCACGGCGGCGAACTCTCTCGCCTCCGCCGCGAGCGTCTCGTAGAGACCGCGCGCACAAGTCGCGCAGTCGGGCGAAGGCTGACCGAGCTTGATGCGCCGCCACTCGTTGCGCCACACGTCGAACTGCATCAGCGCGCCGTGCAGGGCTTCCGCGTGGCCGGTCAGGAGTTTCATGGCCTCACTGACCTGCACCGCCGCGACGACCGAGATGATCGGCTGAATGACGCCCGCCGTGTCGCATGTCTCGGCGGAGGCGGCAGGCGGCATGTCCTCGAAGACGCAGCGCAGGCACGGCGTCGTGCGCGGGCGCACTGTCATTGTCACGCCGTAGGAGCCGACCGCCGCGCCGTAAATCCAGTTGACGTTGTGCTTCACGCAGGCGTCGTTCAACAGGTAACGCGTCGCAAAGTTATCCGTGCCGTCGAGCACAACGTCGCAACCCTCGACGAGGCGCTCGACGTTGGCGTGGGTCACGTCTGTGACGACGGGCTCGACCTCGACGTCCGAGTTGATCTCATTGATGCGGCGCGCGGCGGCGACCGCTTTCGGCAGGCGTTCGCGCGCGTCGCGCTCGGTGAACAGAGTCTGCCGCTGCAAGTTCGATTCTTCGACGAAGTCTCGATCCGCGATGCGCAGGTGGCGGACGCCTGCGCGCGCCAGCGACTCCGCCTGCGCCGAGCCCAGCGCGCCGCAGCCGACGACGAGCGCGCGCGCTTCGCGCAGACGCCGCTGCCCTTCCGCGCCGATGCCCGCGAATAAAATCTGCCTGCTATACCGATCCACGTTATTCACCACCGATGATCAATCACGCGTTAACTTTTCTTCCGCCGCGCGCCGCATCACTTCGACCGGCGCGCCCGCGCCCGTCCAGAGTTTGAACTGCGCGGCGGCCTGGGCGACGAGCATCGCGAGCCCGCCGACGACTATCTCGCACCCGGCGGCGCGCGCCTCGCGAAGAAAGCGCGTCGCGGAAGGATTGTAAACGAGATCGTAAGCCGCGCGCGCGCCGCGCAGCTCGGCAGCGGTCGCGACGGTCTCCGACTCTTGCGCCCCGCGCGTGCCGAGCGGCGTCGCGTTGATGACGAGATCGAAGTTATCGAAGCGCGCTCCGGCTAGTGCGCGAGACTCCGCGCCGAATTGTTCGGCGACGGAGCGTGCGCGTTCGGCGGCGCGCGCGAAGACGGTCGTGCGCGCGCCGCGCTCGCGCAGGCTCCACAGTACTGCACGCGCCGCGCCGCCCGCGCCGATGAGGGCGACGCGCGCGTCGCCGAGTTCAATGAGACCGTTGAGCGGCACGAGCGCGGCAGCGGCGTCGGTGTTGTAGCCGTGCAACTCTTTGTCTTCGACAACGACCGTGTTGACCGCGCCGATCTCGCGCGCCGACGCTTCGACAAGATCGAGCCCGTCCATGATCGCGCCCTTGTGCGGCGCGGTGACGCTCAAGCCGCGCAGATTCCACGCCAGCTCGCGCGTGCGCGGGTGTGCCATGCGGCGTGAGAAGGCGCGCGCGTCTCGCGTGGCGAAGGGGATGAACACGGCGTCGGTGCCGAGCGCGGCGAACGCGGCGTTATGTATCTGCGGCGAGACGGAGTGCGCGACGGGCGAGCCGACGAGTCCGGTGATCGCCGTGTACTCGCTGATTGAGTGGACGCGGTAGAGATCGCGCAGCTCGCGCGCGGTAATTTGGCCGGGCGCGGTCGCGTGCTCCGCGTCGAGCGCGCCGTAGGTCAGAAACGATCCGAAGGCGGGAGCGAGCACGCGCGTCAACAAGCCCGCCTCGCCCATCGCGACGGCGATCAGCTCGTGCCCCTCGCGCCGTGCGCGTTCGAGCAGGCGGATGACTGGCAGACAATCGGTGATGTCTGCGGCACGGACAGCGATTTTCGGGATCGCTCTGGGGAGGCTGGTCATGCGCGCGTAAATTGCTTCGAGGTCTGTGGGGACATGCTCGAAGTCGTGTTGGGAGATGATGAGAGTCACGCCGTCTGGCGGTGGGGCGAGTTCGTCGCGGCGACGTGTGCAGAGATCGAGTTCGAGATCAATGAAGTCGTGGCGCGTCGCGTCGTCTCGCAAAAGCGGGGGCAGGCGGCGCGTCCAGAAGTCTGTGCGCGCGCCTTCGTCGAGTTGTCGCTGACCGCCCTGTTCGCTGGGGCGGAAGGTGAAGACGAAGGATCGCGCGCGCGCGCCGATGAGCGCGGGTAGTTCGCGAAGCGCCGCGTCGAGTTGCGCGTCGTCTTCAAGACAGTCGAAGCGCAGCTCGACGACGTCGGCGAGTTGAGCCGCGCGCTCGATGGCCGTGCGCAGTTCGCTCGCGCGTCGCACGCAGACGGGGACGCAGAGTCGCGCGCGTGGGTTACTCTTCGCGGTCAAGCAGTTTGGTGGTGCCTTCGGTGACGCTGCCGGGGGCATAGATTTCCGAGGTCGGGCGCGGCGGCTGAATCTCTGTGGCGCGCGCGGGTGGGATGGCGGCGGGCGGCGTGTACGCCGGGAGCTGCGGCGACAGGCTGGCTTGCTTCCAGCGCATGTATTCGGAGACGCCGGAGCCGATCATGAAAAAGGCCGGGATGAACATCCAGAAGCCCCATTCCGCGCCGCCGGGCATGAAAAACATGATCGCGAACGCGACGAGGATGAAGCCGATGCCGCCGAAGAAGGGCACGACCGCGCCGTCGAGACTCGGCGGCTTCCTGGTCTTGCGTTCGCGCGCGCGCTCCTTCAGCAACTCGCGGCGCTCGCGTCGGCTGAGACGGCGCTCGTCTTGCGCCGTCGGGGAGGGCAGCGTGCCCGTGAGCGCCTGCGGCACGAGCGAGATGTTCGAGCCGCAGCCGCGGCAGAAGCTCGCCGTCTCGGTGTTCTCGACTCCGCACTTGGGGCAAAACATTTCCGTCTCACCTCCTCAACCTGCACGCACACAACCCCGCATGACTGGATTATTCCTATCGCGCCTTTGCGCCTTTGCGTGAGGCATGATTTTCACGCTGGAGGCGCAAAGACGTGAAGGAAGATTCAACTCGATCTCGCGCCGTCCTCGCGCGCGACCGGCTCGACCGCGCCGAGATGCCGGGTCGTGCCTTCGGTGACGCTGCGCGGCGGTGCGACGATCTCGGCGGTGTCGGCGGGCGCGACTTCGTTCAGCCGGAAGTTCGGAAGCGACTGCGTGGCGTTCGCGCGCGGTAAAGTCGTCATGCCTGCGGAACCCCCGCCGAGTCGTCGCGACTCCTGCCGCGCGTGCGCGAGGATGCCCGCGCCGGAACTGATCTTGCCGATGGCCGGGAAGATGAACCAGAATGTCATCCACCAGAACTGGCGGAAGAATACCACCATGACGGTGAACGCGAGCAGGTAGATGACGCCGGAGACGAGTTTACGCACCCCGCGCTCGTAGCTGTACTTGTCGGCGGCGGCGACCAGCTCATCGTCATCGTCGTCATCGTCGTCGCGACGTCCGAGCCGCCCCGTCAGCGCGTGCGGCACGAGCCGGATGTCCGCCCCGCACGCCCGGCAGAACTTCGCGTCGTCCACGTTTTGCGCCGCGCATTTCGGACAGAACATTCGTCACTCCTTGTGCAGACTGTAATTCGACTACCGCTCGTCACCCTCCGACGGGCTCTTACTATACGCGGTTGCCGCTGCGAGAGTTCGTTGTCGCACGGCTTCGTAGAGCACGATGCCGGCGGCGACGGAGACGTTGAGCGAGGTGATGCGACCGTGCATCGGGATGCGGACGAGCGCGTCGCAGCGTTCGCGCACGAGTCGGCGGAGTCCCGCGCCTTCGCCGCCGAAGAGGAGCGCGCAGGGCTGCGTCCAGTCCCAGTCCGTGTATTCGATGTTGGCGTCGGCGTCCGTGCCGACAGTCCAGATGCCTTGCTCTTTGAAATTCTCGACGAGCCGCGCGACGTTCGCCGCGCGCGCCACCGGCAGGTATTCGAGCGCGCCCGCCGCAGCCTTCGCCACCGTCTCGGTCAGCCCCGCGGCGCGGCGTTCGGGGACGAACAAGGCGTCCACGCCCGCGCACTCCGCCGTGCGAATGATCGCGCCGAGGTTGCGCGGGTCTTCCACGCCGTCGAGCACGATGGCGAGCGGCGGCTTGCCTTCGCGCACGCGCGCCGCGAGTTGTTCGAGAAGCTCGTCTGCGTCCCGGTACGCGACCGCCGCGACGTTCGCGATGACACCCTGATGGTTCGCGCCCGCCGCCAGTCTTTGCAACTCGGCGCGCGGCGCACGGCGCACGGGCACGCCCGCCGCGCGCGCCAGATCGAACAGCTCATGCAGACGCGCCTCGTGCGCGCCCTCGGCGACCGTCACGCGCTCGACGCGACGACTCCCCGCGCGCAGGGCTTCGAGCACGGGCAGTACGCCGTAGAGGTGCCCGTCGGTGCGAGCCGACTCGATGCGCGTCGGCTCGCCGCGCGTTGAATCTGCGCGCGTCGCGTCGGTGCGTCGAGCGTCATCGCGTCGCGCGTCATGTCGCTCCGGGTCGCGCTCCGTGCGCGGGTTGTCGCGCGGGTGTCGGCGCGTTGGTTTCATCTCTGCTCCGAGTTCTGCCGCGCGTCGAAGTGGCGCAGCAGGCGACCGTAGCGCGTGAACTGCGACTCGTTGGAGACGAGCGTGACGGCCCCTGTGCTGTAGCGACCCGGTCGCTCGCGGCGCACGCCGCCCGCCTCCGTGTGCGCGGTCGGCGCCCAGGCGAATTGCAGCCACCGGCGCACGCCCTTGTAAGCGTCGTCGAGCCGCGCACGTGGCGCGCGAGCTTGCAGCGTTTCGACGAGCCGCGCGAAGTTCTCCGCCGCGAGCAAGCCCTTGTTCGCGCCGAGGCAGGAGTAGTCAAAGCCCGCCGCGTTGACGCGCCAGTTGGCGCGCGCGCCCTCGAAGTAGAGATCGACGACGCCCTCGTCGTCCGACAACTCGCGCGACTCGACGACCTCCCCGCCCGCGCCGCGCTTCACGCGCTCCTCGACCTCGATCCGCTTTTTGAAGACGCGGCCCACGACGAGCAGCACCACTTCGTTCCAAGCGAAGCGCGACGGCTCTCTGTCGGCGCTCGTCCAGCCCGCCAACGACGCGTCGTCGAACTCCAGCATGCGGACGCGACGCGGCGGCTCGCTCTCGACGGCTAAATCTTCGTCCGAGACGATCTCGACTTGCAGTCCGTGTGCGTCGAGCCTGCGCTCAATCAGCTCTATCTCTTCGCGCAAGCCGGTGCGCGCGAGCGGGAGCACGGCGCGCGTTGCGATCATGTCGCGCAGTTGTTCGGGCTTGAGCCTGAGCAGCGATGCCGCGTCCGCAAGCGCGTCGTCGCGCAGATGCGTGTCGCCCGAAGCGCGCGGCGCGAGCACGACGTTGAAGCCCTGCTCCCACTCTTCGAGCGGCTTCAGTGCCGGGCGGCGCAAGTCCGCGCCTCCG
>JBJMGS010000132.1:0-1510 GCA_045807785.1 Pyrinomonadaceae bacterium | reverse complement strand
GGCGCCGGGACCGAGGGCCGCCACCGAAACAGCTACGCACACGTGGGCCTGTGGCACTCATTAACCTCGGGCCACACGGCGGGCAGTGTGACTCTGGCTCGGTGGCCGCCCGATGCTGGCCCGGCGTCTTGGACACGCCAGTTGCGTCAGCACGCAGACTATCGGGGCGGCAGGGATGCTGCCGTTGCGGATTGATACTGGTGGTAAGGTCCACCTCGCATTCGGCGCCCGCACGCGGAACGCGGCCTACTCGGGTAACCGACCGTGAGCAAAGAAAGCGGGGAAGCATCCGGCTAGGGTCCGCCGTTGCCCTTCAGGCACGCCGGTTCCCGCTCCCGACGCAAGCCGGGAGTGACATACCTCTCCTTAGCGTAACGTCCACTTTGCGCGACACACTCGCTGCGTGCGACAGGATCAGCTGGGCTTCGCCGAGCTACATGGCGGAGCACTTCTTGATGAAGGAGGTCCGGGCGGCGCCGGCGAGCTTCTTCGCATCGGCCTGGGCGTTGCAGGTATCCGACTTGCCTGCCGCTGCCGGCATCGCACCGCCGGCCGACAGGCACTGGCTCATGAACGACTTGCGGGCGTCGCCGCTCAGCTTCTTGCTGCCGGCCTCGGCGTTGCAGGTCTTCATCTTGTCCTGCTGCGTAGTGGCGGCGTAGCCAAGCTCACCCGACCAGATCACGACGAAGGCTGCCGCGGCAGCCAGGGACAACTTACCCATGCTCATCCTCCCGGCGCTCAATCGCGCCGGCACCAGCCTATAGCACTGAGATGCCGAACGCGAAGCGGTGGTGTAAACTATGGCTTCTGTTCGCACTCGCGCCGCACTCTGGCATCGCGTTCGGCTTCACGGTCGTCATGGTCTGATATGCATTTGGGCGGATGGGCGCGCAGCTCGTCGGTCGTCCTTTGGCGCTCAGGCGCCAGCCCTGACAGCCGCACTCACAACCGCGAGGCCACCGCCGGAAATCGGGCCATGGGCCGGCATCGCTGTTGATCGGCGTGGAATAGCTTCGGCCGTTCCCGCACCGTGTGGCCTCGGCTCCGACGGGCGTTCCCGTTGACCTACACGCCTCGGAGGACGACCATCTTGCTGGAAACCAGCTCCAACCGGGGAAGCTCGGTTGAGTCTACGGACTGGGCTAGATGTCGCGCATGACGGCTACGGGATTGGCGAGAACCTCCACGATGCCTAGATCGGCAGCGCGCTGTCTGCCACGCGCGACCAGCAGTCTCGCAGCCGTGCTGATCGTCGTCCTCGTCGTGTTGCTGGCCCTTCACCGGATCGCCCTGGGGCATGAGCAATGGATCCTGACGCCTGAGCAGATGCAGGAATGGAACACCCGGCCGCTGCCCGACCTGTTCACCTCCTGGTCGCTCGGCAACGTGATCCCGACCCTCGCCTTTCTGGCCTTCCTCGCCGGCTGGGTCCGCCTCGGCTTCACGGGCGCGCGCGAGCTGTTTCCTGACCTGCAGGCTCGGCTGGCTTCGCACGGCGACATCGTCG
>JBJMGS010000131.1:0-8096 GCA_045807785.1 Pyrinomonadaceae bacterium | reverse complement strand
CCGCTCGTCAACGGCGAGCGCGTCGTCGGCGTCGTCGAAGCCGTGCGCGAGGGCGCGCGGGCACGCGCGTTCACCGACGAGGAGGCGGCGCTGCTGTCCGCGCTCGCCGTGCCCGTCTCCGCCGCGCTCGCCAACTCGGCGCGCATCGCCGAAGCCGAACGGCTCTCGCTCACAGACGATCTGACGAAGCTGCACAACGCGCGCTTCCTGCGCCAGTACCTCACCGCCGAGGTCAAGCGCGCGCGCCGCTACGGCTCACAGGTCGCGGCGCTCTTCCTCGACCTCGACAACTTCAAAGAGATCAACGATCACTACGGACACCTTGTCGGCTCGCACGTCCTGATGGAGATGGCGACCATCATCCTGACGGGCGTGCGCGATACGGATGTGGTCGCGCGCTACGGCGGCGACGAGTTCGTCGTCATCCTGCCGGAGACGAACATCGAGATGGCGTCGAAAGTCGCCGAGCGCATCCGCGAGAAGATCGCGGCGCACCTCTTCACGGGCGGGCGTAGGCTCTCCCTGCGCATCACGGCGAGTTTCGGCGTCGCCCTCTTCCCGCAGCACGCGCAGTCGCCGCAGCAGTTGATCGCCGGGGCGGACGCCGCGATGTACGAGGCGAAAGCCGCGCGCAAGAACTGCGTGCGTTTCGCCGGCTAGCCGGGCGGCTGAAATGACAGGTTTCAGTTTCGTGTGTGCGGTTTTCAGCGTCGGTCGCGGTTAAATCGCGGGCTGTATCAAGCAGGTTGTCGCGCTCCCCATCCCTTCCGCGGCTCTCACTACCCTCCCCCGTTAAAATAATTTCTGTGGCAAGCCACAGCCCGCGCGAAGTGGGCTGCACGGTTTCGTAAGCGAAAAAGAATATTTAAACTCCGCCGACTGAGTGTCTTGGCTTAGATTTTCCAACTTTTTGTTGTATCTTCTACTGTTCGTTACGACGGGGGTGGCGTGGGTCTTGGTCGTGGCGCGGGCTGGTTCTGTTCCAACCGTGTTCTTCCTCTAAAAAGTTTCAGACTCGTCGCGCTCCCGCGAGTGCGTGCGCACCACAAGTTTTCCGACGCGTGCGTCGCGGCAGGCTTGCCCCCGATTTCAACCCGACTGAACGAAAGAACTTGAATGGCACTCAAATCACTCTTTAGCCTTTTTTCGAGCGATCTGGCGATTGACCTCGGCACGGCGAATACACTCGTCTATGCGAAAGGTCGTGGCATCGTCGTCAGCGAGCCTTCCATCGTCGCCATCAACAAGGTGACCAACAACGTCGAGGCGGTGGGCAAGGACGCCAAGGAGATGCTCGGGCGCACGCCCGGCAACATCGTCGCCATCCGCCCGATGAAGGACGGCGTCATCGCCAACTTTGAGGTGACGGAGAAGATGCTCCAGCACTTCATCCGCAAGGCGCACAACGGCAAGTCTTGGGTCAGCCCCCGCGTCGTCATCGGCATACCCTGTGAGATCACGCAGGTCGAGCGCCGCGCCGTTGAAGACTCGGCCTACCGTGCGAAGGCTTCCGAAGTCTATCTCGTCGAAGAGGCGATGGCGGCGGCCATCGGCGCAGGGCTGCCAATCACCGAGCCGCACGGCAACATGATCGTGGACATCGGCGGCGGCACGACCGACATCGCCGTCATCTCGCTCTCCGGCATCGTCTATTCGCGCGCGGTGCGCGTCGCCGGCAACGAGATGGACGAGGCGATCACGCAGTACATCAAGCGCAAGTACAACCTTTTGATTGGCGAGCGCACCGCCGAGGCGATCAAGATCGAGTTGGGCTCCGGCTTCCCGCTCGAAGAGCAGCTCTCGATGGACGTGCGCGGGCGCAACCTGATCGAGGGCATCCCGAAGACAATTACGATCACGGACGACGAGGTGCGCGAGGCGCTGGCGGATTCGGTCGCGACCATCGTCAACGCCGTGCGCGTCGCCTTAGAGCGCACGCCGCCCGAGTTGTCGGCTGATATCGTCGAGCGCGGCATCGTCCTGACGGGCGGCGGCGCGCTCTTGAAGAATCTCGACAAGCGTTTGTCGATTGAGACCGGCTTGCCCGTCTCTGTCGCCGAAGACCCCCTCTCCTCGGTCGTCCTCGGCGCAGGGAAAATGCTCTCGGACTTCAACCTCTTAAAGCGCGTCAAGTGGGACAACACGCTGACGGGCGGAGCCTAAAAGCCGTGAAACGTCAATCGTAAATCGTTAATAGTTCAATTCGGTTCGCCGCGCTCACGATTTACGATTGACGACTTACGATTCACGAAGATGCCGGTTCAGCGGACGCAGAAGGAGATCAGGCGGCGCGCGCCGATGTGGCTCGTCGTGATGCTCGCCGTCAACGCCGCCCTGATGTCCGTCTCGGCGCAGGATCAGACGACGCACGAACGCAAAATCCGTGTCTGGGCGCAGATGGTCGCCACCCCCTTCCAGAGCTTCATCTCCGGCGCGAGCAAGTCCGGCGTGGGCGTCTTCCAGTACATCTCGAACCTCAACACGGCGGCGGGCGAGAACGAGCAGCTCAAGCGGCGGCTCGCCGACGCCGAGGCGGAACTGCGCGGGGCGAAGGTGGCGCGCGACGAGAACGAGCGCTTGCAGAGCCTGCTCGGTTTGAAGGAGGAGCACCAGTACGAGATCGCCGCCGCGCGCGTCATCGCCCGCGACCCATCGGACTGGTTTGACTCGGCGATCATCAACCGCGGCAGCTCGTCCGGCATCGCACCGAACATGCCGGTCGTCACGCCGGACGGCATCGTCGGTCGCGTGGCGGAAGTGAGCCCCGTCTCGGCGCAGATCATGTTGATTACGGACGAGCGCGCGGCGGCGGGCGCGGTCGTCGGACAGTTGGAGTCGTCGAACGCGCTCGGATCGGTGCGCGGCTTCGGCAAGAGCGGGCTGCTGGAGATGAAGTACGTGCCGGGGCTTGAAACGGTCAACGCCGGCGACGCCGTGATGACAACGGGGCAGGACGGCATCTACCCGCGCGGCTTGAAGGTCGGCGACGTGATCGAGGTGCAGCCCGGAACGGCGACCAAGCCCCACGAGATCAAGGTACGCCCCTCGGCGCACCTCAACTCACTCTCCGAGGTCGCCGTCTTGCTCTACCATCCGCCGCCCAGAGCCGTCCCGACGCCGACGCCGAGCGCGACACCGCCGAAGAGCACGAAAGGCAAGTAACGGGTGTCGGGTGCAGGGTGACAGGATGAATTTCAATCTTTTACCAAGCGAGATCGCGGACATGTTTGTAGCTTTTACCCAACACCTGGCACCCAACACCCGGCACCCGCTTTATGAAGCTTAAGATCGGCTTCATCGTCGCACTCGCCGTGCTCTTGCAGACCCAGCTGCCGCTGGCTTGGGAGCCGCTGCGCCACGTCGATCTGCCGCTCATCGTCGTGACCTACTTCGCGCTGCGCCGCGACGTGGTGCAGTCGATGATCATCGGCTTCTCCGCCGGGCTCGCGACCGACATCTTCAGCAAGGCGCTCTTGGGCGCGGGCGGCTTCTCCAAGACGCTCGTCGCCTATCTTATCGCCGCGCTCGTGACACGCGTGCGCATCGACAACCCTCTGGTGCGAATCCCGGTGCTCGCGGGCGCGGCGGCGCTCGACGCGCTCGTCACCGTCTTCCTGCACCGCGTCTTCGGTCAGCCGTCGCTCAGCACCTTCGCCGAGACGACATCCTTCAAGCTGATCGCGACGACCGTCGTAGGGACGTTCCTCTTCTACTTGCTCGACGTGTTCTTCAGCGACCGCTCGCGCCAGCGCCGCCACTTCGCCTTCCGCCGCCGCGCCGCGCGCCGAAGTCTGGTAAGGAGGTAAGGATTCGTGAATCGTCAATCGTGAATAGATTTCTTGCGCCGCATCTTGTATGGACGCATCAAAGTTGAGCGTCAACTCAGGCACGATTAACGATTGACGGTTCACGATTCACGGCTCTTATGAAATTCGAAGACGACTCACAAAATCTGCGGCTGCGGCTGCGCGTCATTCAGGTCATCGTCGTCGTGCTACTCGCGACGCTCGGCACGCGGCTCTACTTCCTGCAAGTCGTCAACGGCGCCTACTACGCCGAGCGGGCCGAGAACCAGCGCGTCCGTCGGCTGCCGATCCCAGCGCAGCGCGGGACGATCTTCGACCGCAAAGGCAAGATTCTCGTCGATTCGCGCCCGACCTATAACGTCATCCTCTCGCGCGAGGAGATGAAGAACCGCGACTACGGCACGCTCGCGCAGCCGCTCTCCGAAGGTCTCGGCGTGGACGAAGAGGCACTGCGCGAACGCTTCGACGAGCTGAACCGCCAGCCCGCCTTCGAGTCCATCATCATCAAGCAGAACGCCACCCCGGCGGACATCGCCTGGGTCGAGACGCATCAGGGGATCGATCACCCGGAGTTGCGCATCGAGCAGCAGCCGCAGCGCCGCTACCTCGACAACGGCGTGCTGGCGCACGTCCTCGGTTACGTCGGCGAGATCAGCCCGAAGCAGTTGGAGCGCGACGACATCAAGAAGAAGGGGCTCAGGCCCGGCGACATCATCGGGCAGGAGGGCTTGGAATCAACTTACGATGCTTACCTGCGCGGCATCGACGGCTACCGCGAGGTGATCGTCGATAGTCGTGGGCGGATTCAGGACACGATCAAGGTGGTCGAGCCGCAGCCGGGCCAGGACCTCGTGACGACCATCGATCTCAATCTGCAACTCGTCGCCGAGGAGCAACTGCGGAACTCGCCCAACGGTCGCGGCGTGATCATCGCGATGAACCCGAACGACGGCGAGATTCTCACGCTCGCCTCCGCGCCGACCTTCGATCCGAACATCTTCTCGCAGAACGTCAAGACCAAAGAGGTGCGCCAGCAGATCGCTGCGCTCTTCAAAGACCCGAAGACGCCGATGGTCAACCGCGCCATCTCCGGGCGCTACCCGCCGGGCTCGACGTGGAAGATTCCGATGTCGGTCGCAGGGCTTGAGCAGGGCGCGATCACGGTCAAGAATTCGCACTTGGTGTGCGGCGGCGGCATCCAGATCGGCAACAAGTTCACGCGCTGCATGGGCTCGCACGGCTCGCCCGACATCGTGACGGCGATCCGCGTCTCGTGCGACGGCTACTTCTACCGTCTCGGTTTGAAGATGGGCATCGAGGGCATCGAGAAGATGGTCTCCATGTTCGACCTCAACCGGCGCACGGGCATCGATCTGCCGCACGAGCTGATCAGTTGGACGCCCTCGCCCGAGTTCAAAAAACGCTTCAACCCGCGCGACCCCGACTGGCGCGACATCGACACCGTGTACGCCTCGTTCGGACAGGTTTACGACTTCGTCACCCCCATCGCGCTCATCCGCACCATCGCGGGCATCGCCGTTGGCGGCAAGCTCTACGTGCCGCACCTCCTGAAAGAGGTGAAGGAGACGACGGCGGTCGGCGACCCGAACGATAAAGAGTCTTTCCGCCCCTTGCGCCCCGCGCGCACTTTTCAGCCGCTTGACGAGAGCCGACCGAACCCGAAGATCGTCCAGATCGCCGACGACAACCACCACAACGTCGTCGAAGGGATGTGGCAGGTCGTCAATAACGGCGGCACGGGCACGGCGGTCAAGATCGATGGCATGGACATCGCGGGCAAGACCGGCACGGCGCAGGTCGTCTCGCTCGGCAAGGACGTCGGCGCGAACAAGGATCACTCGTGGTTCGTCTCCTACGCGCCCGCGTGGAAGCCCGAGATCGCCACCGTCGCGCTCATCGAGAACGTCGGCTTCGGCGGCAAGTTCGCCGCCCCCGCCACGCGCCAGATTTACGAAGCCTACTACCACAAAGACACCGGCGATTCTAAGCCGGACGCGCAGCTCATCGCGCAAAACAATGTTCAGAAGCCAGAGGTGAAAGACAAGTCAAAACCTCGCCACAACTAGCTTCTGACCTCTGACCTCGAGCCTCTGCTTTTATGGTTGCCATCATAGAGAAACGACGCTTCCGCGATTTCGACTGGCTGCTGACGCTGCTGGCGGTGGGGATCGTGTTCTTCGGCACGTGGCAGATTTACAACGCGCAGCCGACGGAGACCTACTGGAAGAAGCAGCTCTTCGGCTTAGGCATTTCGCTCGCGCTGATGTTCGTCGTCTCGTTCATCGACTACCGCAAGCTCGTCCACGCCGCGCCTGCCTTCTACATCTTCGGCCTCGTCCTGCTGGGGCTGGTGCTCGTCCCCGGCATCGGCATGAGGATCAACGGCCAGCAGTGCTGGATCAGGCTTCCCGGCTTCGGGCAGTTCCAGCCCTCGGAGTTCGTCAAGATTCCGACCGTGCTGATGCTCGCCTACTACTACAGCCGCGTCCGCTCGCGCTCGCTCGCGTGGACGGAGATCGCCGTCGGCGTCGGCATCCTCGCGCTCCCGCTCGGGCTGATCATGCTGGAGCCCGACGCTGGCCAGGCGCTCACCTACTTCCCCCTGCTCGCCGTCGTGCTCTTCCTCTCGGCGGTGCGGATGTGGATCGTCATCACGTCGCTCGCGCTCTCGGTCGTGCTCGTCCCGGCGGCTTACATGGTCGGCGTCAAGACCGGCAAGATCAAGAACTACCAGCAGCAGCGCATCCAGGTCATCCTCGATCCCGAAAACGCCGACAAGCGCGGCTACGGCTACCACACCTGGCAGTCCATCGTGACGGTCGGCAAGGGCAGGCTGACGGGGGCGGGCGGCGGCACGGACGAGTTCTCGCAGAGCCGCCTGAAGTTTCTGCCGGAGCCGCAGACAGACTTCATCTTCGCCGTCACCGCCGAGACGACCGGCTTCATCGGCTGCGTGCTGCTGCTCGTCGCCTACGCCGTCCTGCTCTCGCGACTGTTGAGCGGCGCGCGGCGCGCGCCCGACCGTGCCGGGATGCTCGTCATCATGGCCATCGTCGGCGGGCTCGCATTTCAAATCTTCATCAACGTCGGCATGGCGCTCGGGATACTCCCCGTCATCGGCGTGCCGCTCCCGCTGATGAGCGCGGGCGTCTCCTCGGTGCTCGCCACCTTCATCGCCATCGGCTTCGCCGTCAGCGTCCAACTGCGCCGCTTCGTCAACTGAGGCTCGACCAAAAGATTGAGGGGCGGCGCGATCTACTTCGCGCCGTCCCTCTCCTTTTTCGCCGCCGCGCTCTCAGGCGACTTTGACGCCAACGCCTCCGCGCCTACGGCTTCTTCTTCGGCGTCGCGGCGGGCTTCGGCGGCGCGGGCTTCACGTCTTTGGCATCGACCGTCGGCGTCGCCGACGGCGGCGCGCCGCCCGCAGGCGCGATCCAGAGTTCGATGGTCGGCTTCTCGCGGTAGCCGCCCATGCCTGAGAGCGTGCGCGCGCCGTCCATCTTCCTCACATTCATCGTGTAGTTGGTCGCGTTGTCCGCCGCCTTCTGCGCATCCTCTGGACGGCTCGTGCGCCCGCCATAGGCGATGAGGTAGCCCTGCGCGGTAGGGTCTCGTTGCAGCTCGTTGATGAAATTGTCGAGCTGCGCCTTGTTCGCCGAGAGGTCGGGCGTGAGGTACTCGCCGACCTTCTTGGCGGGCGCTGCGCTGTGCGTCACCGAGGTGGTGCATGAGCTGGAGGTGGAGCAGGTGCGGTCGTAGCCGCCGACGTCAACCGTCGCCGTCACCGTCTGGCCGCCGACCCCGGTCGTGTCCACGGTGATGCTCGAAGTGCCCTGCCCCGACGAGATCGTGCCGGCGGAGACCGTCCAGTTAAATGTCGGCGTCACATTCTGATCGCCGCCGCTCACATCGGCGGTAAACGTCAAGGGCTGATTCTCACTGACCGTGTCCGGGCACGAGACGCGCACGGTCGGGCACGCGCTCGGCGTCGGCGCCGGCGCAGGCCTCTGCTGATTTGACGCCGTGACCCCTGAGCCCACGAGCAGCGAGAGCGCGACGACGGCGAGGGGCGCGGCGGCGCGCCAGTAACTAAGTTTCATGCTTTTACTCTCCAGAGGGTTGTAGGATTAAACTGCTTGCCGGACAAAACACGCGGGGCGCGGCGCTGTGTCTTACCTTCCCGCGTCGCACAACGCGCGAGACATTATAGGCAAACCCCGGACAGGTCAACGCACGCCCCGGCGTTCGCGCGGGCACCGCGGCCGACTT
>JBJMGS010000130.1:0-4067 GCA_045807785.1 Pyrinomonadaceae bacterium | reverse complement strand
GTTCAACTTCGGCACGGGCGTGGCGATCACCAATCCTTCGAGCGCGAGCGCCGCGCCGGCGGGCGTCGCCTTCTACATCAGCGGCAGCAACGCCGCCGGCATCTACAACGGCTCGATCAGCGACGACACGGGCTTCGCCGTCGACATCGACAACCACGACGCGGGCACGTTCACCTTCGCCGGCTCGATCACCTCGACGGCGCAAGGCCTGCGGGTGGCGAACTCGAACGGCGGCACGATCAACTTCGACGGCCCGACCAAGAACCTGAACACGGGCGCGAATCAGGCGGTCACCCTCGACACGCTCAACAGCGGCGGGACGGTGAACTTCGGCGGCGGCGGCCTGAACATCGACACGACCACCGCGAAGGGCTTCAGTGCGGCGGGCGGCGGCACGATCACGGTCACGACCGGCACCAACCCGAACACCATCGACTCGACGACCGGCACGGCGCTCAACGTGGACAACACGGCCATCGGCGCGTCGGGACTGACCTTCCGCAGTGTCGCCTCGAACGGCGCGGCCAGCGGCATCATTCTGAACAACACGGGCGCGGGCGGGCTCACGGTGGCGGGCAACGGCGGGACCTGCTCTTCCGCCGCGACTTGCACGGGCGGCGCGATCCAGAACTCGTCGGGTCCCGGCATCTCACTGACCAACGTCGCCGGCGGCGCCAGCTTCAACCGGATCGCCGTGACTGGCGGGGGCGACGACGGCATCCGCGCCACTAACGTCGGCTCCGACACGCCCGCCACCGGCATCCTCCTCGCCAACAGCCGCGTGTCTGGTAATGGGAATGCGGTGAACGAGAACGGCCTCGATTACAACAACATTAAGGGTATAAGCTCCATCCAGTCGAGCACGATCACCGGCTCGGGGGAGTTTAACGCGCGCTTTGCCAATGACAATGGTATAGCGGACCTGACAGTCTCCAGTTCGACCTTCTCAAACAACTCGACGACCTCTGGCGCCGACGGGCTCCTGATCTACACCGACGCCCCAGGCAACACCGCAAAGATAAGGGCACTTGTCCAGAACAGCACCTTCCAGGCCAACGCCGACGACGGGTTCCAGCTGCTCGCGGGCGGGGACAGCTCGGTAGACCTGACGTTCAACAACAACACCGTCATCGCTGCCGGCAATGCGGGCGCCGCGTCAGCGCAGGCAGCCATCAATTTCGACTCGAACAGCACCTCCGACGTGAGGATCGCGATGACAGGCGGCAACGTGAGCTCGTCCCAACCGGGCCTTGGCGGCTCGGCGATCATCATCAACCCCATCGGCAATACCTCAAGTCCGAGCGCAGCGATCTCGTCGACCTTCGACCTCACAATTGACAACGTGACGATCGGCACGGCGGGCGTACCCGGCTCGGGTTCCGCCACCGGCCAAGGCTTCCGAGTGATCCCGACTGAGAACACGGCGGCGAAGATCGTCATCAAGAACAGCCATATCAACGGTACCGCACAGTTTGGAATGTTGTTGCGCCATAACGACGGTAAAGGCACTTCTGACTTCACCGTCACGGGCAACACGATTCGCAACGTCGGTTCCGGCAACGAGCCGATCTTCGTCCAATCCGGCTCGCTCAACACGGACGCGACCACGGTCTGCTCCGACATCGGCGGCAGCGGGGGCGACAACACCAACCCCCCCGGTAATGACTTTGCCGGCCAAGCTAGCGGCGGCGTCACCGACATCGCCTTCCGTCGGCCGAGTGCCGCCGCAAGCGCGCACCTCACGCTGCCCGGCTTTTCGCCTCCCGCCAGCACGAACCTTCAGCCCTACATCCAGGGCCGCAACGTCGGCAACCCGACGGCGCTCAACTTCTCAGGCGAGCTGGAAGCGGGTCCAAGCGCGTGCGCGCAGCCGGCTTCCCCCGCACTCCCGACTGCTGCTCCCGTCTTGAGCGTCGTAGATGCCGAGAAGGAGACGACGTCCACCGAGATCGCCGCCCGCCCGCCCATCTCGCCGCAGTTCGCCTCTCCTGTCGTGGAGAAGTATGACGTATCGGGCGCGCAGCAATCTATCTCTCACATCAGCGGCAATGTTTGGAGCGACATCGAGACGCCCAACCGCGTCCGCACGCAGACTATTGACGCTTCGGGCGACGCGAGCTTCCGCCGCGCTGCTTACGAGTCGGCACCGCGCGAAGTCGGCGTCAAGAAGGTGCAGCCGAAGCAGGCGGCACCCGCCACCGCGAACAGCGCCCCCGCCGCCCCCGCCGCCGCGCTCTTCGCGGCGAACTTCCCCGTCTCAGTCGGCACGATCAACCCCGGCGACACCGTCACCATCACGTTCCAGGTGACGGTCAACAACCCCTTCACCGGCGCCAACGCCTACGTCGAGAACCAGGGCACGGTCTCCGGCTCGAACTTCTCCTCAGTCTTAACCGATGACCCCGATACGGCCGCGCCTCTCGACAAGACGCGCACGCCCGTCGTCTCGCCCCCGCACATCCGCGTCAACGACGCCCGCCTCGCCGAGCCCGCGACGGGTCAGGCCAACATGCTCTTCACCGTCACGCTCGACCGCCCGAACGCGACCGACATCTCGGTCGGCTTCCAGACCCAGGACGGCGGCGCGAACCCCGCCACGGGCGGCAACTGCTCGCCCACGGGCGACTACCTCATCTCGAGCGGCTCGGTCACCGTCACGGCGGGTCAGACCTTCAAGACCATCTCCGTCCCCGTCTGCGCCGACGCCGACAACGCCGAGACCGACGAGACGTTCCTGCTGAACCTGACGAGCGCCCCCGGCGCCGTCATAGACGACGCGCAAGCCGTCGGCACGATCACGTTGAACCTGCCGGGGACGCTCTTGATCTCGGAGCTGCGCACGTCAGGTCCCGGCGCGGGCGGCGCGGGCGACGCGAACGACGACTTCGTCGAGGTGTACAACAACGCCGACGCGCCCGTGACGGTCGCCGACGGGACGGCCATCAACGACGCGGCGCACGGCTACGGCGTCTATAAGACGGGCGCGGCGTGCGTGGACGCCCCCGTGCTCGTCGGCATCGTGCCGAACGGCACGGTCATCCCGGCGCGCGGTCATTACCTGCTGACCGGCACGGGCTACTCGCTCTCGAATTACGGCGGGGCGGGTGCCGCCTCGGGCAACGCCACCTTGAGCGCCACCGCCGCGTCGCCCAACCTCGAAGCGGACAAGAACGTCGCCCTCTTCTCGACCGCCGACGTCCTGGCCGTCTCGTCGGCGAAGCTCCTGGACGCCGTCGGCTTCACGCCCGCCAACACGGGCAACAACTGCGACCTCCTGCGGGAGGGGACGAACCTCGCCGGGGCGAGCGGGGCGATCACGCAGTACAGCTTCGTGCGCGACTTAACCACGGGCTTCTCCAAGGACACGAACGATAACGCGGCGGACTTCTTCGTCGTCTCGACGACGCCCTCGGTTGCCGTGGGCGCGAACCCGACGCCGCGCCTCGGCGCGCCGGGGCCGGAGAACCTGGCGAGCCCCACGCTGAAGCTCAACACGCAGCTCCAGCCGGTGCTCATCAACCCGGCGGTGCCGGAGTCCTCGGCGCCGAACCGGACGCGCGACGCGAGCAGCTACACCGACACCTTGACGCCTTCGGCGCCGAACGGCGGCGCCCCGGCGAGTAATCCGTACACGCTGGGGACGCTCTCGATCCAGCGGCGGTTCATCAACCAGACGGGGGCGCCGGTAACGCGGCTCAGGTTCCGCGTGGTGAGCATGACGGCGGGGCTCAACAACCCGAACCTGAACTTGGGTGGGGCGCAGGCCGACATCCGGCTCTTGACGTCGAACGGGGTGACGCGGGCGCCGGTGGTCGGGGGCGTCACCTTCCGCGGGCTCACCTTAGAGCAGACGCCGCCCACACAGGCCTTGGGCGGGGGCTGGGACTCGACCGTGACGGTCAACCTCGGGGCGCTGCCGGGCGGGAACTTAGGCACGGGTCAATCGGTGGACGTGCAGTTCCTCCTCGGCGTGGCACAGAGCGGCAAGTTCGCCTTCTTCGTCATCGTCGAAGGGCTCCCGTAGGGCGGGGCGTAAACTAACCAAGACGCGAGAGGCGCGGCGACCG
>JBJMGS010000129.1:0-13270 GCA_045807785.1 Pyrinomonadaceae bacterium | reverse complement strand
CTCAGCCTTCCGAACCGACAGAAGAAGAAACAGCACGTGACATCGTTTTCCTATTTGAGACTCTAGCCGAAGCGAACTTAATTCAACCGACTTTCATCACTGACTTTCCCAAGCCAATCTCCCCGCTCTCGAAAGCCTCGCCCGCCGATCCGTGGGTCGCCGAGCGGTTCGAGTTGTACTGCGCGGGGATGGAGATCGCGAACGGCTTCTCGGAGTTGAACGACCCCGTGGAGCAATACGAGCGTTTCGAGGATCAGGCGCGGCAGCGCGAGCGCGGCGACGACGAGGCAATGCAGACCGACATGGACTACGTCCGCGCACTCTCCTACGGGATGCCGCCCGCCGCCGGCATCGGCATCGGCATCGACCGCCTGACGATGCTTCTGACCAACAAGAAGTCGATCCGCGACGTGATCCTCTTCCCCCACATGCGCCCGCAGGCGGCAAAACAGGAAGACGCCGCGCCGGGCGAGAGCGAACAGACGGACGGCGCGTCGTAGGTTCTCGCAGGCGGTCAACGCTGACTTACTTTGCTCAGTTGCCACTAGCTTTAGCTAGTGGGCAAGTTGACCTGAGAAGACAATCGGCTCTAGCCGAACTGATTTTAAGTCCTTCGGCTAAAGCCGAGAATTCATTCCACCTGATTAACCACTAGCTAAAGCTAGTGGCAATTTCAAAAGCACACGGGGCGCGCGAACCAATATTCGCGCGCCCCGTGTGCTTGCGTTTAACGGGTCGTTTACGGCTTCGGCGTCGTGCCCTTCGCCTTCTCTCGCTCGCACTCTATGCCCGGCGACGGGGCATACGCACCGAAAACAGCGAATTTCCGGCGAAACCTATAGTTTTGCTTTTCGGACTCCCAATTCTGACTTTCGGAGTTGCGACTCCGTGCTTCGGAGTCGCAACTCCGGGTCGTGGAGTTCCAAGTCCAAGCCCCGGAGTTGTAACTCTGCGACTTGGAGTCGTAACTCCGAAGCACGGAGTTGTAAGTCCAAGCCTCGGAGGTGCGAGTGCGAGGCTCGGACTTGCAACTCCGTGCCTGGGAGTTGTAACTCCCAAGCACGGAATCGTAGTTCCGAAGCCGGGACTTGCGACTCCGTGCCACGGAGTCGCAAGTCCGAAGCTCGGAATCGCGATTCCCCGAAAGCAGACAGGGCGCGCGAACCCAAGTTCGCGCGCCCTATCTGCTTTCGTCTGACTAATCGTTTACGGTTTCGCCGTCGCGTTCGCTTGCGTCGCCGTCGTGCCCTTTGCCTTCTCGCGCAAACTATTCAGGCGCTCGGTCGCCCAGTCGGGGACGCTGCCCTGTTGCGAGATCGCTTTGACGTAAGACTCCATCGCGGCGAGCGCGCCCGGCGTGTCGTTCAACTTCTCCCGCACGCGGCTCAGGTCGGAGAGCATCTGCGGCGCGTTGTCGCCGTAATGCTCTGCGGCGAGCGCGAAGTTGCGCGCGGCGAGATCGAGTTGACCCTGACGCTCGTAGAGGCGCGCGAGGTGGTAGTAGGCGACGGGGTAGCGAGCGCCGTCGCGCGCGGCGACCGTGCTGAGCGACGCGACGGCTTCGTCAATGCGGTGCAGGTTGATGAGCGCGAAGCTCAGCTCAAGGTTCGCCGGCGGAAGGTAACCTCCGCTGCGCGAGAGCACGCCGCGATAGCGCCTGACCGCCTCGTCAAACTTCCCTCCGTCGCTCGCGTCGCGCGCAGACTGCAACATCGTGTAGGTCTGCGGATCGACGCTGAGCGAACGCGCCAACGACGCCCGCGACGCAGGGTTACGCGGGGCGACGCTGGCGCGCGCCATGTTGTTCGTCGCGGCGCCAGAACCGTTCGATGTCGCGCCGTCAACAGTCGCGTCCTCGCGCCGCTCCTTCCAAGCGTCTTCGCCTTCGACGCCGGAGTTGATCTCTTCGCGCGCGAAGCTGATCTCGCGCGGGACGCCGCCACCGGTCTGCGCGGCGCGCGACGTGAAGTTTTCCAGCACGGCGAGACCGTGCTTGGCGTTGCCGTCTTCGGCGTAGGCGCGCGCGAGCGCGGCGGCGGCGGCGGCGTGATCTGGTTGCAGGCGCAGCGTGCGCCCCCACTCGCGGATGGCGAGGTTCGCGTCGCCGCGCAGCAAATAGAGGCGACCGAGGTTGTAGCTCGCTTCGGCGTAAGTGAAATTCTCCTGCGTCAGCGCGGCGACGAGCGCGTCGAACGCCTCATCCCACAAGCCCTGCCGCGTGAGCACGACGCCGAGGTTGTTCAGCGCGCGCGCGTAGTTGCCTTTGCGCTGACTGACGGCTTTGCGGTAAGCGTCTGCCGCCGCGTTCGCGTCGCCGAGGCGCGCGAGCGCGTTGCCGGTGTTGTAGAAGAAGGTGGGGTCGTAGCGATCTTCGTGGATCATCAGGCGCAACTCGGAGAGCGCCTCGTCCTTGCGATTCAACTCGACGAGTCGGCCGATCAGCTCGCGCTGCAAACGCGCGCGACCTTCGGGCGGCGCGTCTTTGATCTCCGCGCGCCGTCGTTGCAGCTCCGCCTCGGCGGGCTCGACCTTCGGCGCAGCCGCGCCCGGCTTCACCCACGGCTCGTCATCTGCCGCGCCCTTCGACGCGTCTGTGTGCTTCACCTCGCCCACACTCTGCGCCTCGCCGGCGGGCTGCGTGCCGACGCGGCGCGCGCGCGTGGTCGTCGTCTCGCTGCTGGCCTGTCCCGTTTTCTCTGGCGCGGCGGTCTGCGACGCGGGCGCGGGCGCGCTCTTCGTCTGCGAGTGAATCGCGGAGGGCGCGGCGAAGGCGAGGCAGAGCGTGAGCGCGAGACGCTGGCAGTTAGTGTTCGAGGTCGAGAGTTGATCGAGCATGACTGATTTCTCCAATCAGGGAGTGCGAGGTTAGTTCTTCATCCTGGGCGGCGCGACGGTCGAAGGCGCGTAGGTGATGATCGTGCCGCCGAAGCCGACCGCCCAGCCGCGCCCGCGCGTCGCGAAAGAGAGGCGTTCTAATGGATGGCTCGTGCCGCTCGGAACTGTCGCCCATGTCGCGCCGCCATCGTTCGTGTGGATGATCACGCCGTTCGCGCCGACGGCCCAGCCCTCGGCGGCGTCGAAGAATTTCACGTCCGAGAGATCGTCCGCCGTGTTCGACTGCTGCCGCGTCCAGGTGCGCCCGCCGTTCGCGGTCGAGAGTACTGTGCCGTGTGCGCCGACCGCCCAGCCGCGCCGCGCGTCTATGAACGAGACGGCGTTCAGGCGCGTCGCGTCTTCAGCAACGACAGATGCGCCGCGCCACTGCGTTCCGCCGTCGGAAGTCTGTAGGATCGTCGCGCCCGCGCCGACCAGCCAGCCCTGCGCCGGGTCGAGGAACGCCGCGCCGAGCAGGAGGTGCTGCGTCGGCACGCGCTGCCGCGCCCAGGTCGCGCCCGCGTCCTGCGTCGCGTAGAGCGCGCCCATCTCGCCGAGCGCCCAGCCGCGGTTCGCATCGGCGAAGACGACGCGCGTCAAGACGACGCCCGCGTCCGTGCCCGTCACCTCGACGCGCGACCAGCTCTTGCCGCCGTCCGAAGTTTTGAGCAGGTAAGAGCGCGCCTCTTCCATGCGGGCGAGGGCGTAGAGGCTGCGCTCGCAGACGAGCCAGCCGTTATCTGCGTCCGCGAAGTACACGTCGCGCAGCGCGTCTTCGGTCGGGCGTGCGAGCGCGCGCCAGGTGCGCCCGCCGTCTTCGGTTGAAATAACCGTGCCCTTGCTCCCGGCAGCCCAGCCGTGCGACTCGTCCACGAAGTACACCGAGCGCAGCCAGGCCATCGTCCCCGAAGACTGCGGCGACCACGCGCCGGGCGCAGCGGAAGCGACGTGTGCGGTTAGAAGAAGCACGAGGACGAGCGGCGAGATGAGACGCGCCGACGCCGAGATGCGCAGACGCGGTGAGAGAGTGAGCAACGCAGAGAGACTTCCCTCCCCACGTCGCCCCATCGCCCGTGCTCCGCGTCTCTTATTCATCCTTCATCCCTCATCCTTCATCCTTCCTCAAAAGCCTCCCGTGAAGACGCGGAAGAAGTTGGCGACGGGCAGCAGCGAGAGGATGCGGTTGACGGTCTTCATGCGGTTGCCGGGCACGATGATCTGATCGCCCGGCGAGAGGAAGTAGTTGTCGGGCTGCTTACCCTTCTCGATCGCCGCGACGTTGATCACGGTCGGGCGGATGAAGCCGTCGGGCCCACGGCGGTTGACGACGACCTTGCTCTTGTTGCCAGTGTCGAGCACGCCGCCGGCGAGGTACAACGCCTCCGTAACGGAGAGACGGCGCGTCATCGGGCGGATGCCCGGCTGACCCACGTCGCCGACGACCCAGAAGACCGCCGACTGCGCCTTCTCCAGAGTCACCGTCACTTTGGGATCGACGATGTACTCGTCGAGCTTCTTCCTGATCTCCTCCTGCACCTGCTCGGTCGTCTTGCCGCCGACGAAGATGCCTTCGGGGATGAGCTGATGCACGATGACGGCGTTGGGCGGGACGACGATGCCGGACTTCGAGTAGCGATCCTGATAGGGGCCGAAGACCGTGATCGAGATGACGTCTTCGGGGCCGAGCCGGTAGGTCGCCATGAAGTTGTTGTAGTAGGGCGTGATGTTCGCTTCCTCCTCCGACATCCCCTCGTGCCGACCCGACTGCATCTCCGCGGGGACGTCCGAGCGACCGGCGCCGCCCGCGTCGTCCGGCTCCATGCGCTCGCCCGGCTTTTGCGGCGAGCCCTGTTGCGCGGGGGCTTGCGTCGTGCGCTGCCGCGTCTGCTTACCCTTCTCTTTCTTCGCGGGCTGCGGCTGCTGCGCGAGTGCGGCGTTCGCGCCGGCGCCGAGCGCGAGCGCAAAGGTGAGTGCGAGCGTGGCGAACCTGTCGGTGCTGCTTGTCTTCATGGCTGTCAACCTCTCGAAAACTTCCGAACTATGTTTTGACCAACCCCCTGTCAGCGCGCGCCGCGCCCGAAGAGGATCGTCTTGACCGTCTCGAACATGATGATCGCGTCGAGCACGAGGCCTTGGTTCTTGACGTAGTAGAGATCGTACTGGAGCTTCTGCCGCGCGTCCTCGACCGAAGCGCCGTAAGGGTACTTGATCTGCGCCCAGCCCGTCAGGCCGGGCGCGATCAGGTGCCGCTGCTCGTAGAACGGAATCTCTTCCGCGAGCTGTTTGACGAAGTGCGGGCGTTCGGGGCGCGGCCCGACGAAGTTCATCTCGCCCTTGAGGATGTTCCAGAACTGCGGAATCTCATCCACGCGAATCTTGCGTATGACGCGCCCGACCTTCGTCACGCGGTCGTCCGCCGCACGCGCCCAGACGGGTCCCGCCTTCTCTGCGTCGGCGCGCATCGAGCGGAATTTCATGATCGTGAACGGGTGGCCGTTCTTGCCGACGCGCTCCTGCCGGTAGAGCGCGGGCCCCGGCGATTCGAGTTTGATGAGCGCGGCGGCGGCGAGCGCGATAGGCAGGGAGACGAGCGCGCCGACGAGCGCGACCGTGCGGTGCATCGCGGCGCGCGCAAACTCCTGCACGCGCGCGCGCCTGCCGCGCCCCGAGAAGATGAGCCACGACGGGCGCATCATCTGCAAGTGGACGCGCCCCGTCAGCCGCTCGTAGAACGCCGCGCACTCCTCGATGGCGACGCCGCCGCCGAGACTCAGGTCGAGCAACTGCTGCGTGGGGAACCGACCGCGCCGGTCGCCGATGCCGACGATGATCCGATCCACGCCGTCGCGCTTGACGATCCGCCCCATGTCGTCCATCAAGCCGAGGACGCGCGGGTTGACGATGGATTGACCGACGAGTTCCGGCTGGTCGCCGACGAAGCCGACGATGCGGTAGCCCGCGTCGGGGCGGCCCAACACTTCACGCGCGATCTCGCGCGCGAAGTCGCCGGAGCCAACGATCAGAATCTTCTCGCCGACGAGCGGGTGCCCCATCAGCCAGTGGATCGAGACGCGCCAGCCGACCATCAGCGCGAGCGCCAGCGGCAGCGCGATGAGCGAGACGCCGCGACCGATCATCAGGTGCGGCAGGACGTAGAAGAGGAGCGCGAGCGCGACCCACGCCAGCCCCAATGCCTGCACGAGCCGCAAGACCAGCTCGCGGCGGTCGTTCATCACGACGAAGTCGTAGAGGTCGTAGAAGTAGAAGGCAATGACGCAGAAGAGAGAGACGAGCGCGGCTTTGTAGTAGCCGTGGCGCGAGATCAACTCGTAGGGCGCGCCGTCCCAGCCGAAGCGGATGAGGGTCGCCGCCACCATCCCGCCGAAGAGCAACGCCGCCTCGGCGGCGAGCAGCAGGTAGGTGCGGAACTGATGGCGGCGGGCGGACATTATTCAGAAGCGGTTAGCGATTAGCTGTTAGCCGTTAGCTCTTTGCCTGTGGTTCGGCTAACAGCTAATCGCTAACCGCTAACCGCCCTGTATCGGTTGTTACTTGTTGCCGGTTTCCGCCGGCTCGCGTCGCTGGTAGTAGCGCCGCTGGTAGTAGTAGCTGCTCTCGTCGGCCTGTTCGGGCGCGCCGTTCAGGACGACGCCGAGCAGGCGCTCGCGCGGGAGCGGCTCCAACACGCGGTCGAGCGCAGCGAAGCGCGTCTTGCCGGAGCGGACGACGACGAGCGCGGAGTCGGCGCGGTTAATCAGCACGGTCGCGTCGGTGAAGATGCCGAGCGGCGGCGCGTCGATGATCACGTAGTCGAACATCCGGCGCAGCTCCGCGAGCACGGCGCTGAACTTCGGCCCCGACAGAATCTCGGCGACCGTGTCGCGCGTCGAGCCGCCGGGCAGCAGGTGCAAGCCCGACGGTTCGAGCCTGACGATCATGTCGGCGAGCTGCGCCTCGCCCGCGAGGACTTCTGAGAGGCCGGTGGGCGCGTCGATGCCGAGGTAGTCGGCGGCGCAAGGGTTACGCAGATCGCCATCGACGAGGATGGCGCGCACGCCGTCGGTCTGCGCCAGCAGCCACGCGAGGTTGAGCGCCGTGACGGTCTTGCCCTCCATCGGGCCGGCGCTTGTGACGACAAGCGCCTGCATCTTGCGCTTCTCGCCCGCGTGCAGGACGCGCGTGCGCAGAGAGCGGTACTGCTCGGCGTGCGGCGAGCGCGGGTCGGTGATGGCGACCAGATGTGGCTCGACGCGCGCGGTCTCGATCTCCACGAATGGAAACTCGACCGCGCGCGCCGACCCGACAGCGTCCACAGTTGCCCCAGCAACACGCGAAGCCCGCGCGCCGGAGAGTGCCGATCCGGCTGCGGCATAACCCGTGTGCTCAGTGGACGCTGAGTCGTGCGCCGGAAGGGTCGCCGCCTCTGCGGCAGCTCCCGGCGCGTGAAAAAACTTTGAATTGAGTCCGAGCAGGTCTTCGTGCTCGACTTCTCCGTGGCCGTTGCCGTTCGCGCCGACGTGGGGCGAGCCCTCGTGCGCGGCGTCGCGCGGCTCGCTCTTCGGCTTGGTGCCGTTGTCGGCGGCGCGCTTCAAGGCTTCGTAAACTCTGCCCATTTATCTCTCCCCCATCGCGTCCCAGCGGCGGAACGCCGCGCCGATGTCATTGACATCGACCGGCGTCGGCGCATTGTCTTCCGCCCGGCGCAAAGCGTTCGTCGTCGCGCGAGCACCGTTCTCGTGCTCGCTGTGCTCGCCGCCGCCGTTTCCGGCTGACCACAACTCCGCCCGACCGCGCGCGTCGAAGATCGGCGCCGCTGTCTCGCGCTCCTCCGCGCCGGGTCGCCCCGAGGCGGCGCGCGGCAGCATGTCGAAGGTGTCGGCGACCTCTTCGATGACGGCGCGCGTCACGGTCGGCTCGCCCGCGGCGTAGGCGGCGAGCAGCGCGTTGTCGCAGAGGTTGTTAATCTGGCGCGGGATGCCGTCCGAGCAGCGATAGACGTAATCAATCGCCGACGGCGTGAAGATGTCCGTGCGCTGCGCGCCCGCCGTGAGCAGGCGCGACTTGACGTACTTCTCCGTCTCCTCGATGTCGGGCAGCGGCCTGATCTCGCAGCGCAGGGCGACGCGCTGCTTGAGCTGTCGGAGTTCCGGGTTGTTCAAGACCTCGCGCAGTTCGGGCTGTCCCGTCAAGACGATTTGCAGGAGCTTCGCCGAGTCCGACTCGAAGTTCGACATCAGGCGAATCTCTTCGAGCACGGAGGTCGAGAGCCCGTGCGCCTCGTCGATGATGAGCACGGTGCGCAAGCCCCGCTCGTGGCGCGACTCCAGAACCTTGCCGAGTTTGAAGAGCAGATCGGACTTGTTCTCCCAGTCGTCCACTCCGAGCACGCGCGTCACGTGCTGGTAGAATTCAGGGACGGTCAGGCGCGGGTTGAAGATGTAGCCGACGAGGACGGTGCGCTCCAGGCGCTGCATCATCCAGCGCAGGATGGTGGTCTTGCCCGTGCCGACCTCGCCGGTGACGACGATCAGACCCTTGCCGCTCTCGATGCCGTAGTGCAAATTCGCCATCGCTTCGGTGTGCGACGGCGTGAAGTAGATGAAGCGCGGATCGGGCGTCAGCGCGAACGGCAGCTCTCTCAGTCCGTAGAACTCTTTGTACATCTTGAGCCTTTAGCTGTTAGCGATTAGCTGTTAGCGATTAGCTGTTAGCCTTTTGGTTCGGCTGAAAGCTAAGAGCTAAGAGCCAACAGCTTCCCTTACGTCCCTATCTTCTCGAAGACGTGCGTCAGCTTGAGCAGGAGCGCGAGCGCGGGAACGCTGATGACGGTCGCGACGACGCTGGCGAAGGCGAGCGAGGCGCGGCGCAGCTTGCGTCGGCGCTCCTCGCCCGCGGTCAGCAGTTCCGGCACGGAGATGAGCACGGGGAGCGAGGTGTAGTGGCGCGCGTCCTCGACCGTCTGAATGGTCAAGAGGCGCGGCACCTCGAAGGCGGCGGCGAAGACGAGCCCGACGCCGACGCCGAGCGCGAGACCGACGAGCATCAGCAGCGGGCGCTTCGGCGCGACCGGCTTTTCGGGAAGCGACGCCGGGTCGATGACCTGGATCGTCTCGCCCTGCGCCGCGCTCGACGCCGCGGCTTGAAGATCGGCGGCCTGCTTCTTCTTCAGCAGTTCGTCGTAAGCCGCCTTCTTCGTCTCGTACTCTCGTTCGAGCGCGCCCAAGCCGACTTCCGCCTGCGGGACTTTGTTGATGCGCGCTTCGAGGTCGGCGATCTGCGCGCGCGTGTCGTCCAAAAGCTTCTGCTGGCGCGCGACCTCGCCCTGCGCGAACTGCATCTGCGTCTGGTAGGTCGTGATGCTCGGATCGATGCGCCCCTCGATCCGCTTCTGCTTCTCCGCCACCTTCTCCTGATGCTCGTCGAGCATCTGCTGCTTGCGCCGCTGGACTGCCGCCAGTTCCTGCTTCTTCGCCACCACGTCCGGGTTCTTCGGGCGCAAGCCGCCCGCGAGCATCGCCTGCACCTGCGACTCCAAGTCCGACTCCTGCTTGGCGACTTCCGCCCAAGCCAGCGTCGTCTTCGGATCGCCTACCGTGTCTCTGACCTCCTCCTTCACTATCTGATCGTTCTTCTGGGCGGCGCCAAGCTGGGTGGCGAGCATCGTCTGCTGATCGCGGAGCCGACCGATTTCGGTAATGAGACTCTTCTGCTGCTCGTAGAGGCCGGTGAGCTGCTGCCCGAGCGCCAGGGAAGACGAGGGCAGGTTCGCGATGTTTTGCGTCTGGAATTCGAGCCGCTGTTTGTCGATGTCGGCTAACTCCTCCTGCGCCTTCTCGACCTGCTCCACCATGAACTTCTGCTGCTGGATCGCGCCCTCGCTCGACAGTCTCCCTTGTTCGAAGGTGTACTTCGACGCAAGCGCCTCAGCGACGTCTTTCGCAATGCGCGGGGTGGGTCCCTTGAAGGAGAGTTGGAAGCCGTTGGTGATATCGTTGCGGCTCTTGTTCAACTCGATCTCAATATCCTTCTTCTTCATCCGCTCGACGAGCAGTTCCATCGGCTCGCCGCGCTTGCGCTCCGCCGCGTAGAGATCGTGGCTGAGGATGAGCGGTTCGAGCGATGTGCGGCTGAAGACCGTCTGTGCGATGTTGTTGATGCGGATGGTCAGTTCGTCCTCGGTGAGCTGCGGGACGATGCCCTCGGACAGCGAGGACGGGCGTACCGTGAGCAGCGTCGTCGATTGATAGACATCGGGCAGACGCCACACGACGATGGCGATGGCGAAAGAGATGGCGACCGCCGGGAGCAGAATCATCCACTTGCGGCGCCAGAGAATCTGCCCGTACTCCGCGGCTTTGCGCTGACGAAACTCCGTACTCATAACACGCTACTCCGTTTCCGCGTCCGTCCTTAGCCGATGCTCGCCAGCGCGCGCCGCGCCTCGTCCGCCTGTTCGGGCGTCAAGCCACGATCCTTGCCCGCGCCGAGCGCCTGCTGAAGCTGTTGGCGCGCTTCCGCCTTGCGTCCGGCGGCGGCGAGCGCCTGACCGAGGTGCAGGCGATAGACGGGGCTGTCCGCGTTCTTCGCCTGCGCCTTCGTCACGGCCTTTTGCAACTGCTCGACCGCCGCGGCGTTCAAGCCCTTCTTGAAATAGACCCAGCCCAGGGTGTCCGCAAAGCCCGGCTCTTCCGGGAACTTCTGGACGACGCCCTGCGCGAGCCGCATCGCCTCGTCCAGATTGCCCTTGCCGTGCTCGGCGTAGTTCCACGCCAGGTTGTTGGCGGAGAAGGTGTCGTCGGGCTTGATCGTGAGCGCCTTGCTGTAAGCTTTGTTCGCGTCGTCGTACTGGTTGCGCGCGTCCTCGACCATGCCGATGAGGACGTAGGGACTCGGATCGTCGGGTCGCTTCGCCGCCCACTCGTTTAAGGATTTGAGCGCGTCTTCCCCATGATTGGTTCTGATGTAGAGCGCGGCGAGCGCGTTGAAGGCGGGGACGAAGTTCGGATCGATTTCGAGCGCCTTGCGCAGTTCCGACTCGGCGCTCTGGGCTAACTGCTTTTTCAAGTCCTCGTTGCCCTGCCGCTCAGCCACCCCGCCCTGCGCGCCGTAGATTTGCGCCTTCAGGAAATGGAGCGGAGCCGCGCCCGACTTCTGCGCGATAGCCTGATCGACGCGCGCGTGCGCCTTGTCAAACTCGCCCTGCCCGTCGTAGAGCGTGGCGATGCCGTTGAGCGCGTCGAAGCTCGTCGCGTCGATTTGGAGAGCCCGCTCATAGAGTTGGATCGCCTCGTCCTTTTTGCCCTCGACGCCGGAGACCGCCGCGAGATTCGTGTAGGAAGAAGGCACGTTCGGGAGCAGATCGCGCGCGGCGCTGAAGTCTGTGCGCGCCGCCGCGTAGTTCTTCAACTGCATGTAGGTCGTGGCGCGCGCGGTGAGAGCTTTCGCCTTGACCTCGGCGAGCAATTCCGGCGTGACGCCCCCGCCGGGTGCGGTCTTACTGATCCTGTCGATGAGATCGCTCGACTGCCGTTGCGCCGTCTGCCAGTCTCCGGCGGCGAGGTTGATTTGCACCTGCAACAGTTTCGCCGGGACGTAATCGGGGTAGAACTTTTCCAAATCTCCGGCGAAGACGCGCGCCTGATCGATCTGGTTCAGGCGCAGGTCGGCGTCAGCCATGTAGTAGAGCCCCGACTGATCCCGCGGCTCCTGCTTCAGGACTTCCTTCAAGTCCTCGACCGCCGCCTTGGCTTCGCCTTGGCTCAACTTCACGCGCGCGAGCAGCAGACGCGCCTGCTTGTCGTTCGGGCTCTTATCCAGGACCGCTTTTGCTTGCGCCCCCGCCCCCGCCGCGTCGCCTTTCGTGAGTAGCAGGTTGCCGAGGCTGTAGCGCGCCTGAGTGTAGTCGGGGAACTTGTTGACGGTCTCCTGGAAGAGGCGCATGGCGTCGTCGGTGCGACCGATCTGCGAGTAGAAGTCGGCCATGATCGCCGTGCCTTCGGGCTTGCCGCGGTCGAGATCGGCCAGGGCGCGCGCGGCTTGCTCGGCGCGGTCGAGCTGCTTCTGCTGGATGTAGAAGGCGACGAGCGTGCGGTTGGCGTCGCGGTTCTGCGGATCGACCTCGACGGCGCGGCGGAACTGTGGCTCGGCCTTGTCCGGCTGGTTCTGCGAGACGAGGAAGCGCGCGTACTGCATGTGCGCGAGCGAGGAGTTGTCGTCGAGGGAGATGGCGCGCTGGTAAATCTCTCCAGCCTTCGCCGCGTCCCCCGTGTTCTGATAGTAGAGCGCGAGACCGAGCTGCGACTCGACGCGGTTCGGGTTGAGAGCGACGGCTTTGTTCAGCTCTTCGAGCGCCTTCTGTTTGTCGCCGTTGGCGAAATAGATCGTGCCTTCGAGGATGTGACCCTCGATGTGGTTCGGGTCTTTAGCTGTGACCTCGTCGGCGAGCTTCTTCGCCTCGTCCTTCCACTTCGGGTCTTTCAACTGACCAAAGGCGAACATGTAGAGGTTGCCGAGGCGCACGCGCGCGTCCAGGTTGTTCTGGTCATACCTGATGGTCGCTTGGTACTCCTCCATCGCCTGCTGGAGCTGTCCGGTCTCCTCGTAGGCGCGACCCAAGCCCCAGTGAGCCGGGGCAGAGTGATCGTCGAGCTGGACGGCGTTGCGGAACTCTAACGACGCCTCTTGATATTTTTTGTCCTTGAGGTAAGCCTCGCCGCGGCTGATGTGCTCGGCTTTCGCCTTTTCGGGGTCTTTGCAGGAGGTGAGCGCGCAGAGGGTGAGCGCGGCGAGCAGGAAGAACAGCAGACCCCGGCGTGCGCCGGAGCGTTGGCACTCTCTATGATTCATGTGGCGGAAAACTCCCTGTGCTCCTCTCGTCTCTTCCGCGCGTTCCGGGGCAACGGCCCGCCCGGCGAGTTTCGAGAGTCGCTAATTTATGTTTGTCTTCGTCCGACAATGCGCCGCTTTCCCAGGCATTGCGGCGCGAGCCTCCATCGCAGGAGAAACTTTCAATCCCGGATCGTTTCCGAAATTATGGGGTAGCGGGTTTGACGGCAACCGCCGCTCACAATCTTAACCGAACGCGAGCCGACTGCGCCAGCATTTTCCTCAGTTGGGGACGAACTCCGGCAGGCGTGGGGCGGCTTGCGCCGCGAGGTCTTCGGCGGTGCTGAGCGCGCCCACCTCGTCGCTTGTAAACGGCACCATCACGCGCACCATCGCGCCGTCGGAGCGGCGGCGGCGGACGCTGTCGAGCACGGTGTAGATTTTCCCCCAGTACTCGCTCGCCACGGCACGACCGCGCCCCTGATACCAGTAGATCAAGAGCTGCCGGTTGTCGCCGTTCTCGACGATGTAGCGGTTCGCCTCGAAGGGCGTGCCGCCGCCGGCGGGCGTG
>JBJMGS010000128.1:0-5693 GCA_045807785.1 Pyrinomonadaceae bacterium | reverse complement strand
GGGCGCGCTCTGCCTCTGCACGGCTGGCAGCGCGTTGAGCACGAAGCTGGTCCTGCCGTCTGAGTTATCAATGACTTCCGCCGATGGGATGGTGGGGCCGGGAGGTAACTGACCGTTGGCGTCGGGCTGGACGTTGACGACCGGGCGCAGTTGCAAGCGCCGATGCTGAGAGCCGCCGTCAGCCGCGACCTCGTCGAAGTTGAGCGGCAGGAAGGCAGCCTGTCCGGGTTGGAGCGTCACCTCACGCTCGATGGGGTTGCCCGTGCGCGCATTCGTGATCTTGTTTCCGTCGGCGTCCACGAAGTTCAACTGCACGCGTGTCGGGCCGGGCGGCAGCTCGGACGGCGGGGCGGCGTTGACCACGTTAAGGCGGATGGTCTGCCCGCGAGTGATGCCGACCATGCCGAAGTTGAGACGATCCGGGTCGGGCGGCGCGCCGGCCTTCACGTGCCGCCCGCTCCAGACCAAGCCTCCCGTCGTTGTTAGCAGTGCCGCCAGTAACATCGCTTTGACCAGTCTCTTTTGTACTTTCATCTCTCTCCCTTCCTTTTCTCTCTGTCTTCAAGGGATCGCTCTGTGTGAACGCTCCCATTTCTCTCACCCGATAAAGCGACAACCGTCGCCGGACGACACCATCGCCGCGCAACTTTATTTTTCCGGCGCGAGCGCCGTCGCGCCGGAACCCGGCCAGGGTGTTACAATCCCCGCCGTCAAGCAGGGGGTCGCGAGCATTCGGTCGGCTAACGACATGACCCATCCGGCGCCACACCAGATCACGCGGTTGCTTGAGGACTGGAGCAACGGCGACAAGTCGGCCTACGACGAACTAATCCCGCTCGTCTATGACGAACTGCATAGGCTCGCGCACCACTACATGAGCGGCGAGCGCCGCGGCCACACGCTGCAAACGACGGCGCTGGTCGGCGAGGCTTACCTGCGCCTGGCCGGCCACGGCGGCGTGCGTTGGCAGAACCGCACACACTTCCTCGCCATCGCCGCGCGACTGATGCGCCGCATCCTCGTGGATCACGCGCGCGCGAACGCGAGGCAAAAGCGCGGCGGCGGCGCGGAGATGTTCTCTCTGGACGAGACGGCGGTCGTCTCACCCGCGCGTTCCGCAGACCTCGTCGCGCTCGACGAGGCTTTGACTCAACTCGCAGAGATAGACCCCCGCAAAGCGCGCGTCGTCGAGCTGCGTTTCTTCGGCGGGCTGAACGTCGAAGAGACGGCGGAGACGCTGGGTGTCTCGCCCAACACGGTGATCCGCGACTGGGGCATGGCGCGCGCGTGGCTTCACAAAGAGTTGACGGATCAAGCGTGACGAGAGACGCTGCCCCCGCCGCCCGTTCGTCATGCCGCACTCAATCATCCGCCGCACCGTCTATGACGCCTGAGCGTTGGCGACAAATCGAGGAGTTGTTTCAGTCCGCGCTGTCACGCCCGGCGGACGAACGCGCCTCATTTTTGCGCGCGGCCTGCGCAGGCGACGAGCCGTTGCGCCTTGAAGTCGAAGCGTTGCTGAAGTCACACGACGACGCGGGCAGCTTCATCAACGCACCCGCTCTGACGGTCGCCGCCGAACATCTGGCGGACGAGCGCGCGCACGCGTTGGCGGGCCGCGCCGTCGGCCACTACAAAATTCTTGAGCTGATCGGGGCGGGCGGGATGGGCGAGGTCTATCTCGCCGAGGACATCAATCTGGGTCGCAAGGCCGCGTTGAAACTTCTGCCCGCGACCTTCACGCGTGACGAGGCACGCGTGCGCCGCTTCCGGCAGGAGGCGCGTGCAGCGTCTGCCCTGAACCACCCGAACATTCTGACGATCTACGAGATCGGCGAAGCCGACGGCACACAGTTCATCGCCACCGAGTACATCCTGGGCGAGACTCTGCGCGAGCGGATGGCGCGCGCCCCCTTGGGCCTGCCCGAAGCGCTCGACGTGGCGGCGCAGGTCGCGGGCGCGCTCTCCGCCGCGCACGCCTCGGGCATCGCGCACCGCGACATCAAGCCGGAGAACGTGATGCTGCGGCCCGACGGCTACTTGAAAATCCTGGACTTCGGTTTGGCGAAGTTGACCGAGCGCCGTGCGATCACGAACGAGCCGGAAGCGCCGACGAAGGTGAACGTCAACACCGCGCCCGGCGTGGTGATGGGGACGGTCAGCTACATGTCGCCGGAGCAGGGGCGCGGCCTGCGGGTGGACGCGCGCACGGACGTGTGGAGTCTGGGCGTCGTGCTCTACGAGCTGGTCGCGGGACGCGTGCCGTTCGAGGGCGAGACGCCGAGCGACGCCATCGCCGCGCTCTTGAAAGCCGAGCCGCCGCTGCTTTCGCGCTACGCGCCGGACGCGCCGGCGGAGTTGCAGAGGATCGTCAGTAAATCTTTACGCAAGGATCGTGAGGAGCGCTACCAGACGATCAAGGACATGGCGCTCGACCTGCGCGAGCTGCGCGATGAGTTGGCCTTCGCCGCGAAGCTCGAACGCTCCGTTGCGCCGGGGTCAAATAACGGAGCGCCGACCGCCGCGGGCGGCGGGCAGGCGACCGCGGCCACGTCGGCCCAATCTGCCGCGAACACGTCGGAGGCGGCTCAAGCGCACACGACATCGAGCGCGGAGTATCTCGTCGGCGAGGTCAGGCGGCACAAGCGCGCCTTTGCCGTTGCGGCGTTGCTGTTTCTGTCGGCGGCGGTCGCGGGCGGCTACTGGTTCTTCACGCGCCACTCTGCGAACACTGAGCAGATCGAATCCGTCGCCGTCCTGCCGTTCGCCAACGAGGGCGGGAATGCCGACGTCGAGTACCTGTCGGACGGCATGACCGAGACGCTGATCGGCAGCCTGTCGCAAATCCCCAAGCTGAGCGTCAAGGCGCGCAACTCGACGTTCCGGTACAAGGGCCGAGAGACAGACCTGCAAAAGATCGCGCAGGAGCTGAACGTGCAGGCGATTCTGACGGGGCGCGTCGTCGAGCGCGGCGAGGAGTTGTTGCTGAGTCTGGAGTTGGTTGACGCGAAGACCGAGAACGTGATCTGGAGCGAGCAGTACACGCGCCGGCAGGCCGACCTCTTGTCGCTGCAAAGCGAGGTGGCGCGCGACGTGTCCAGCAAGTTAAGAACAAAGTTGTCGGGCGCGGACGAGCGGAAAGTGACAAAGAGCTACACGGCTGACCCGGAAGCCTACCAACTCTACTTGCAGGGACGTTACCACTGGAATAAGCGGACGGAAGCGGAGATCAAAAAGAGCATCGACTACTTCAACCAGGCGATAGCCCGCGACCCTAATTACGCGCTGGCGTATGCCGCACTGGCCCAGTCGTACGTCGTGCTCCCCGAATACAGCAACACGCTGCCGACCGAGAGTTTTCCGAAAGCCAAGGCGGCAGCCCAGAAGGCTCTGGACATAGACGACACGCTCGGCGAGGCGCTGCTGACGCTGGCGGTGGACAAGCAGGATTACGACCCCCCGGCTGCCGTGCGAGATTTTCAGAAGGTCATCGCGCTCGACCCGAACAACCCGACCGCGCACCAGTGGTACGGCGAATTCTTAGGACTAGAGGGGCGTATGGACGAGAGCATCGCGGAGATGCGTCGCGCGCTGGAACTCGATCCGCTTTCGCTCATCATCAACAAACAGTTGGGCACGTCCTTGCTTTTCGCACACCGTTACGACGAATCGATCGAGCAGGAGAAGAAAGTTCTTGAGATGGACGCGAGTTTCGCCCCGGCCTACAGGGACTTGGGGTGGTGCTACACGAAGAAAGGAATGTATGACGAAGCCATCGCTTCGTTTCAAAAGGCGATGGCTCTCGGCGTCGGCGACGCTGCGAAACCACCTGGACTCGCCTACGCTCTGGCTAAATCCGGCAGGCGCGGTGAGGCGCAAAAGATTCTCGAAGAGATGAAGGAGCGACAGAAGAGAGAACACGTCGATGCGGGCGACTTCGCCGTTATCCACACGGCGCTCGGGGATAAAGATGAAGCGTTCGCCGATTTAGAGAAAGCCTACAAGGAACATTCCCGTTGGATGGGCTATCTCAAAGTCGATCCGGCTTTGGACGATCTGCGCGACGACCCGCGCTTTCAGGATTTACTGCGACGCGCCGGACCGACGCTCTGAGAATTCACGCGCGCACGAGCGACAGCGCATCGCATGAACCCCAAGATGTCAGTTAGTACTCCCTCTGCCCCCTCAGCGTAAGTCAACCCCTCCTTCTCACGTCCGTCGAAGCAGCGACGCTTCAGGCGAAGTCGCCCCGCGACCTATCGAGCTTCTGCCAGACGTTCGGGGCGATCCTGTGCGCGCCCCAGCGGTAGGCAGCTCCGGGCTCGGCCTGCGGGCCAAAGATTCTGACGGCGAGCAGGGCGCCGTAGCCGCCGAACTGCCTCGGGTTGACCCACCAGCCGGCGCTCGCGTCCCAGACCTTAATCTCGTCGCCGTTTGTGATGACCGCGCAACCTTCGTGGTAGATGAGGTCTTCCTTGATCCAGCCCGCGGGCGCCTGCTCGCCCTCCCAGCGCCTCTGCCAATCGCGCGCGGCGTCCTCGCTGAACTGCTGGACGAACTGCGCCGGGAAGCTGCGGACTCCGCGCTCGAGGAAGACCTCGTGCGCGAGCGCGGCGAGCGCGCCGCAGTCGAGCGTCTTGCGGCGGACGGCCTCGCACCAATGCATGGGCCAGCGTGAAGGCCCCCAGGGGTACCTGTGGCGAATCCAGCGCGGCCCCGCGAGCACACTCTCGCCGCCGAGCTGCGCGTAGTCGGTCATGACAACCCACTCGCGTGCGACGCGGCAGCACGCCGCGTCGTGGTGCGAAAGCGCAGAGGCGGGCCAGTCCTGCCACGTCCGCAGAGCCCCTTCGGCATCAACGAAGTCCGCCTCGTTGATCTCGATCAATCCTTTATCCACGGCCGAAGACATAAGACATGCTCCTATCGTAAGCACCCGCGTCACAAAAGACGAGAACGTCGCCCGCGCCCACGCCCTCCGGCAATTCCACGTTCCACGCCACCACGTCGTGCTCCATGCAGAGGCGTCCCATGAGCCGCGTCTTGCCGCGCTTCAGGGGGAGCCACTCGCCCGTCGCGCGGTCGCGCGCGAGGATGCGGTGCGGCTGGAAGGCGTGCATGGGCAACTCCGCGATTGAGCCGTCCACGACGGCCTCCGTCGCCTCGCCGTCCGGGTCGCCCGACCCGCACGGCTCCTCCACTTCGAGCAGGCGCATGGCGAGCGCCATCGAGGGCTGTGCCATCGCCTTGCCCGGCTCGGAGACGATCTCTTTCAGGTGCGGCAGGTGCTCGCGTGCGCGCGCGACGGCCGCGCGGAAGCGCGCGCCCGAGTCTTCGTGCCAGTCGTCTGGGAACCAGCCGCCGCCCACGTCGAGCGTCTCTACGCGGCGGCCCGTCAGCCGTTCGACCGAGCGGCACCAGCGCAGCATCGACTCGTAGAGGTGCCACCACTGCGCGACGCCGACGTTGCTGCTCGCCATGTGGAAGTGGATGCCGAAGGCGGAATCCGCGGGCAGCAGCGCGACTGACTCGACGAGTTTCTCGAAGGCTTCGGGCGGATCGACGGGGATGCCGAAGCGCGAGGCGATGTGCGGCGTGCGCAGGCGGACGCCGAAGGTCTTCGCGCTCAGCTCGCCGCGTCCGGTGGCCGCGACGGTGCGTCGGAGGTCTGCGATGGAGTCGCAGAAGACGGC
>JBJMGS010000127.1:0-10164 GCA_045807785.1 Pyrinomonadaceae bacterium | reverse complement strand
GATTCGCCGCACAACCGCACGGACGGGCGCGTCATCCTGCGCGCCCTCACCGAATCCCGTTCAAAAATTTCATTCGTCAGCGCGCGCGTGCGCCGGGTCGGCGCGCGTCGTGAACTCTTCGAGCGCGAACTGCCGGACGCTCTTCGCCTCCGTCGCCGCGCAGGTGATGAAGTTCGCGAACTCCGACTGGTGGCAGGAGACCTGCGCCTCGTAAATCTTCCCCTCGGCGGGCGCGTTGAAGCGGAAGCGCCACATGGTCTCGCTGATGCGCGCGCCGCCCGCGTGGTGCAGCTCGACCAGCCCCGCCGTGCCCGACTCCGCCCGCACGAAATATTCCGCCGCCTGCAACTGCGGCGCGTAGCACGCCCGCCCGCGATAATTCTCCAACACGATGTGTCCGCGCCCGTACTCTTCCGCGATGCGTGCGCCCGCGTCCGTGCCAACGTGCGCGTAGAAGAGCCCGTGCGGGAAGCACAAGAGGTTCGCGGCAAAGCGGTCGCCGCCGACGTGCGAAGACTGCCAGACCGCCGCGCCGTGGCGCTCGCGCAAACTTTTATAGAGCGCGTAGCCGAACTTCGCGCAGCACTTGTCGCGCCTGCCGTGCGTGCAGACGAGGTACAAAGGATCGCGTGAGAGCGCGCCGCCCTCAGTCGAGCCGCCCGACGCGATGGCTGCGACGTTGACGCGGCGCAGGTCGTCGTAGTTCGTCAGTTTCAGCTCGACGACGTAGGGGCGTTGCTCGCGGGCGCGCACGACGAAGAAGTAGAAGTCTGCGCGCGGGCGCGAGTGCTGTTTGACGAAGAGGAGGCGCGAGCGCGGGATCGTCTTGAGGAGTTGGGAGAGGTGCGACTTGACGGCTGGCGGAATCGCGCTCGCCGCCAGCGCGTCCTTGCCCCAAGGGTAAGGGTACTCGACGAGCAGCCACGTCTCGCCCGTCGAGGCCGTGCCGAAGACTTGCTCGCCGGAGTCGCGCGACAGCTCCGAGCAGTAGAATAATTTCTGGGTCATCGAGGCTATTCGTCAACGATAGCGACGAGCCCGTGAAGAATCAACTCGCCGACGAGCACGCGCACCGTCCGCTCGTCAACCCCCGCGCCAGCTGCCGCGCACAGCTCCGCGACGCGGCACGTGCGCCTCGCGTCGAGCGCGCCGAGCACGCCGAGCGCGCGGGCGTCGAAGCGCCAGAGTTTTTTGTCGCACGAGAAAGAGACCTCGTCGCCGCTGATGCGAAAGTCGAGCGGGCGCGGGGCGGTGAGGCGCACGAGCGCGTCGGGCGCGGGCGGCGTGAAATTTGCCATGGCCGCGAGCGGCAGGCTCAGTCGCGGGCGCGGCGCGGCGTTTTCGTCCTGCTCGCGGAAGAAGTTGTTGAGCACGTCGCCGTCGAGGCGTTCGACGATCTCGCGCCGCAGGCGTTCGACGTGCGCGGCTTGCGCCTCGGGCGCAGCGTCGCGCGGCAGGTCGCAGCGGAAAGTCTCGCTCGCGCGCATCTCATCGGTGAGCCAGCGCAGGAGATCGATGCCGTTGCGTTTGTGTACGCCGACCGTGAGGTGCAGCGTCGGTTCGTCGAGAGGGAAGGCGACGTGCCACCAGCCGCGCGGGATGTAGAGCAGGTCGCCGTCTTCGAGCGTGTCCTCCCAGAGCGGCTCACCCGTCGGCTTCGCGGCGGGCGCGACATCATTCGTGATGGGCGCGTGGCGCGTCTCGCCGCACACGCGCCAGCGCTTCCGTCCCGCGACCTGTAGGACAAAGACGTCGTGATCGTCCCAGTGCACATCGAAGCCGCGCGACGTGCGCCAGCCCGCGTAGAGGTTGACCTGAACGTGCTCGCGAAACGTGAGTTCGAGGGCGGCGGCGAGTTCGGTGACGGGCGCGTGCAACTCGTCAACCGCGTCGAGGACGAGCGTCGCGCCTTCGCGTAAGAGTTTGGTCAGTTCGACGGGGCGCAGGCGCGGGATCGAGCCTTTGCGCCGCGTGCTCGTCGTGTGGCGGAGGTATTCGGCGGCGGGGACGGACTTGCCGTCACGCGTCAGACGCAGGCGCGGGTGATCCAGACGGTGCTCGGCGATGACTTCGGCGAGGCGCGGCCAGGGCATGAGGCGCGCGAACTTCCCGCGCGCGCCGCGGATGTGTCTGAAGTTTCGGCCCCAAACTTCGGCGAGAAATTCGTCCGGCGCGCACGGTGCGAGGAGCGCCGGCAGGTTATTGAAGTCCGAATCTCCCATCCTTACCTTTGCGCAAAGCCGCGCGTGGGCAATCAATAATTCGCCTGGGCGAGCTAAAAGATCACCCTAAAAATTTGCTTCGCGCCTTTGCGCCTTTGCGTGAGGATAATCTCTCGCAAAGACGCAAAGGCGCGAAGATAGGGCGCACGGTTCGTGCGGGTCTTCAAGGTCTGACTACGAGTCCGTGCCGTCGGCGTCGGCGGTCGCGTCGCTCGAGTCAGAGTCGGCACCCGAATCAGTCCCGTCGGCGTCGCCGCCGTCGGTGCCGTCCGAATCGCCCCCGCCGTCGGTGCCGTCGGAGTCGCCACTCTTGTCTGTGCCGTCGGAGTCGGAGCCGGAGTCGGCGCCGCCGTCAACTGTGTCCGAGGCGGACATCGAGTAGCTTCTGCCGTCCGTCGGCTCGACCGAGCGGAGCAGCCCAGACCCTTGCGCCTCGCCCTCTTCCATGCGGGTAGAGTTATCCTGTTCTGACATTATCTGCCTCCACGTCTGTGAAATGTTTTGGTAGCGACCCAAGATTATTACGAGCCGCACGAAACGACAAGCGTGCGCGCTCTCACAGCCCGCCCGCCGCAGTCCACACGTAGTAGATGCCGAAGCCGACGCTCGCCAGACCGCAGACGAGTCGCACCGGCGTGTTGAAGTTCTCGAAGCGGCGCGAGGTGAGGACGAAGGGGAGGCTGATGAGCGTGCTCATCAGAAGCATCCCGCCGATTGAGCCGACGCCGAAGACGAGCAGGTATGCCAACCCCAAGGCGCGCGAGCCGCCCTTCAAGACCTCAGTCAGCACGAGCAGCGTGAGCGCCGCCGAGCCGGCGAGGCCGTGGACTACCCCGACGAGGATCGGTCGCCAGCCACGGACGGGCGGGCGGTGCGCGTGCGGCTGCGGTGCGGCGTGTGCGACGGCGTGTGCGTCCGCCCGCTCGTGGAAGTGGAGGTGCGTGTGCGCCCGCCCGCCGTCGTGCGTGTGCGCGTGGACGTGAATCTCGCGCCGCCCACGGAGCAGCAGATAGAGGATGCGCGTGCCGAGCAGGATGATCATCAACGCGACGGCCAGCTCCAGCAGCGCGGCGACGCGCGCCGGGATAGCGACGCGCAGCAGGATGACGACGACACCTGCCACAAGCAGCGCAGCCGTGTGCCCGATGCCCCACAGCGCGCCGACCAGCGCCGCGCGCACGACCGAGCGCTGCTCGCTGACGATGGTCGTCACGGCGACGAGGTGATCCGCCTCGGTCGCGTGCCTGAGTCCGAGCACGAGCCCGAGCCCGAGGATGAAGAAGAGAGAGTTGTTCATCTCTGCGTTACAGACGAAAATCACTTTGAGAGCGATCCGCGGCGCGAAAGCCTCTCAACTTCCGGCGTCGAGCGTCGGCAGCTTCGCACGCCGGAGCTGTTCGTCGAGCGCGCGCACGTCGGTGGACTTGAGCGCGCTCAGGCGCGAGAGCAGGTCTGCGAGCTGGCGTTGCAACTCGGCGGAGGCGGCGACCGCCTGAGTCGTCGGCGGCATGTCAGCCGTCTGCAAAGTGTCGAGCAGAGATTCGAGCGACGAGTTGACCTGCGCGAGGTTGGTCTCGGCGGAGTTCGCGCCGCCCCTGCCGCCACCGCGCGCGCCGCCGCCGCCCTCGCCGATGGCCGCGAGTTTCTGATCGAGCGCGTCGAGAGCGTCGGCGTTCGCGCCCGACCCGGCGCGCTCGCGCACCTCTTTAATCCGCGCGCGCAGCCGGCGCACGTCCGCGAGCGCGTCGAAGGATTTGTTCATCCCTTCGTAAGTCTGGAGCGACAGCGCGAACTGCTGGTGCAGCGATGCGGGCGCGGTCTTGACGCGCGGATCGATCTTCAGGTTGAGCGTGCGCGCGATCGTGCGCCCGCCCGCCGTCAACTTCACGGTGTAGAGCCCGGGCTCGGCGGCGGGACCCTGCGGCGTGCGCGGCGTGTCGCGGTAGATGGCGGAGATGGGGAAGTCGTAGTGCGAGGCGCGCGGCGGCGTGTAGTGCAAGTCCCAGACGAAGCGCTGCATCCCCGCCTGCCGCGAGGGAATCTGTGGCGGGCGGAACCAGTAAGCCGGAACCTGGTAGTCCTTCTCGTCGATCACTTCCGGCTTGTCCTCGCTCGAATAGCGGCGCACGAGCCGGTTCGACTGATCGTAAATCTCGAGCGTGACCGCCTCGTCGCGCTTCAGGTAGTAATCGATGATCGCGCCGTCGGGCGGGTTCTTCCCCACGGGCTCTTCGGGCGGCAGCGGCGTGTCCGTGTTCGCGTTGCGCTGGTAGCGGTAGGCGACCGCGGGCTGGAAGAGGAAGGCGGACGAAGCCGCGACTTCGTTGTTCAACTGTCGGAGCGGCGTGATGTCGTCGAGAATCCAGAACGAGCGACCGTGCGTGCCGACGACCAGATCGTCGTCGTGGACGACGAGGTCGCGGATCGAGGTCGCGGGCATGTTGAGCCTGAGCGGCTGCCACTCTTCGCCATCGTCGAACGAGACATAGACGGCGCGCTCCGTGCCTGCGAAGAGCAGTCCTTTGCGCACGGGGTCTTCGCGCACGGCGTTAACGGGATCGTTCGGCAAGCCTTTGACAATCTCCTTCCACGTCTTGCCGCCGTCGTGCGTGCGATAGATGTGCGGGCGCAGATCATCCAGCCGGAAGCGGTTGACGGCGGCGTAAGCCGTGTTCACGTCGAAGCGCCCGGCGTCGATGAGAGAGACTTTGCTCCAGGCGGTGAGTGTGGGCGGCGTCACATTCTGCCACGTCTTTCCGCCGTCGCGCGTGAGGTGGACGAGGCCGTCGTCCGTGCCAGCCCAGATCGTGTTCACGTCTTTGTAAGACGGCGCGAGCGTATAGACGACGCCGCGCCGCGCCATCGTCGCCATCTCCGGCGTGCGATAGACGCCGATGGAGGCGGGCACGTCCGCGTGCTCGCGCGAGAGATCGGGGCTGATCAAATCCCAACTCTGCCCGCCGTTCACGGTCTTGAAGACGACGTTGCCCGCGTAATAGAGCGTGTGCGGATCGACGGGCGAGAAGACGACGGGCGCGGTGCGCAAGAATCTGTACTTGCCGCTTCTGACCGCTTCGGGCGCGACGTTCTGCACCTGACCCGTGGTCTTGTCGAAGCGCGTGAGCTTGCCGCCGTAGATGTAGTTCGGGTTCAGCGGATCGGGCGCGGCGTAGCCATACTCTTCGAGGCCGACGGTGCGCCAGTCGCGGAATGAGATCGCGCCGTTGTCGCCGCGCGAAGCGATGCCGACCGAGCCGCTCTCCTGCTGGCCGCCGTAAACCCAGTATGGGAACTCGTTGTCGGTGATGACGTGGTAGAACTGCGCGGTCGGCTGGTTGTACCAACTGCTCCAGGTCTCGCCGCCGTTGACGGTGACGACGGCGCCCTGATCGACGGCGAGCAGGATGATCTGCGGGTTGTCGGGGTTGATCCAGACGGTGTGGTAGTCGTCGCCGCCGGGCGCGCCCTTCCAGCCGACCCAGGTCTTGCCGCCGTCCGTCGATTTGTAAGTCTCGACCGCCGCCGCGTAGAGCACATCCTTGTTTTTGGGATCGACTCTGATCTCTGCGAAGTCGCTCCCGCGCGCCCAGATGCGCCGCTCGTTCGTGACGCGCGTCCACGTCTCGCCCGCGTCGTCCGAGCGGAAGATGCCGCCTGCCTCCGGCTTCGCGTCAACGGTGGCGAAGATGGTGCGCGGGTCTGAGGGCGCGACGCAGAAGCCGATGCGCCCCAGTCCCTGCTCGAAGGTGGGCAGTCCCTTGTTGATCGGGTGCCACGTCGCGCCGCCGTCGGTCGATTTATAGAGACCGCTCTGCGGCCCCTGCCAAGAGCCGTTCTCCCAAGGCCCCTGCCGCGCCGCCCACAGGTCCGCGTAGATCGTCTGCGTGTTCGACGGATCGAACGAGAGCGCGATGGCTCCCGTGTTCTCGTCCTTGTAGAGCACCTTCTGCCAGTGCTCGCCGCCGTCGGTCGAACGAAACACGCCGCGCTCCTCGTTCGCGCCGTAGGGGTGGCCGAGGACGGCGACGAAGACGCGGTTCGCGTCCTTGGGATCGACGATGATCGCGCCGATCTGCTGGCCGTCGCGCAGTCCCATGTGCCGCCAAGTCTTGCCGCCGTCCGTCGATTTATAGACGCCGTCGCCTGTGGAGAGGTCTGGGCGTTGCAGTCCTTCGCCGCTGCCGACGTAGATCACGTTCGGGTCGGACTGTGCGACGGCGAGCGCGCCGATTGAGCCCGTGGGCTGGTCGTCGAAGATCGGCTGCCAGGTGTGGCCGTAATCGTTCGTGCGCCAGACGCCGCCATTGTTGACGCCGATGTAGAAGACGTTGGGCTGCGAGGGCACGCCCGTCGCGCCGACGGTGCGCCCGCCGCGGAAGGGGCCGATCATGCGCCAGCGCATATTCTGGTAAAAGTTTGGACTGAACTGCTGCGCGGACGCGACGAACGCGAGCGCGAAGACAAACAGGGCGGCGAAGGCGGCAAAGCGCGGGCTGCGGCTTGAAGTCACGTTTGAACCTCGACGGGGAAGGATGGGCGAACAAAGGGTGCGCGCGATTATAGTCCGAGTCTGCCACGGACTGTCCACGCGCCACGCAAATGAATTTAATGAATCGCCGCCGACCTCACTTCGGACTCGCCGCGACGCTCCACGAAGGAGACGCACCGCCGCGCGCGAGCAGGCGCGGGGCCGAGCCGTCGAGCCCCGTGATCCACAGGTCTGTCTCCGCGTCATCGTCCGTCGTCTTGGCGCGCTCGAAGACGATCCACTGGCCGTCGGGCGAGATGCTGAAGCGGCGCGCGAACTCGTTCTCAAGATGCGTCACCTGCATGACTTTCCGCGTGGCGAAGTCGTAGCGAAAGATGTTCGCCGAGTCGCGCATGAGCGTGACGTTCGAGAAGAGGAAGCCGGAGGCGTCGGGCAGCCAGCGCAGATCGTAGAGTATCTGGTACTCGATGTCGGAGTAGGGCGCGAGCTTCGCGCCGGGCGGCGCGGCGCCCTCCGTGATGCGAAAGACGGCGGAGTCGCCCGAAGCATTCTCGGTGTAGATGATCTGGTTCGCCGTCGCGGGCGTCGGCCCCCAGTCCCAGTTGCACGTGCCGAGCGGGTTCTTGCCGGCGAAGAGCGGGTTGTAAACGTACTCGCCGGGCACAGGGTTGACGGGCACGCTGTTCAGTGTGCAGGTGCCGTTGCGGTAACTGACGCGCGAGCCGTCCGAGCGCCAGACGGGGCGGTACGCGCCGAAGTATTCGATGCCGTCGCCGGTGATGGAGAAGACGGGAGCTTTGACGGTCGTGCCAGCGCGCACGTCAACGCCGGGCGTGAACCAGCGGTAGCTGCCCCAGATGGCGACGACCGCCTGCGCCGTGTTGCCGAAGTCCGCGACGTTGTCGAAGACGACCGTTTTGGTCGCCCCGGGCGGCAGAGTGATCTGCTGCGGCATGGCGGCTCCCGCGACATAGACGATAAAGACGCCCGCGCTCGCCTGCGCCTGTTGGTAAGCGGGTTGATCGTTGCGCAGGGTGACCGAGACCGTCCCCTTCGGGTAACGCGCGTACTCTGAGCGGTCGGGCGCGTTCGTCAGTTTGCGCAAAGACGTGCCGTCGGGACGGACGGCGTAGAGGTCTGCGGCGTAGAGCGAGGCGGCGGCGGCGTGCGAACTGGAGAAGACGAGTTCCTTACCGTCCGGTCGCCACGCGACGTAGCCTATGCCGAGTTCCTTCCGCGCGTCCGGGTGCGTCCAGAGCCGCCGGTCGTTCGCGCCGTCCGCGTCGATGAGGCGAATCTCCGTGCCGCCGCGGACGTAGGCGATGGTGCCGCGTGCGGGCGCGACGGCGGGCGGCGGGTTCGCGGCGGCGGGCGCGACGAGGGTCTGCGCGCCGCCCGCGGATGAGAGTAAGTGCGCCGCGAGTATTAAAGTCGCGATGAGGAACCTACCGTGCATGTCTCTCCCCTTTCTCGTTAGCTGCCCACTATTCGTCGCCCGCCAGAGAGCGCGAACGAACGCGGGCTGCGTCTGAAAGTCACTGTTTGAACTCCGAATGGAAGGCTGGACGAACCGCTTCAGCGCGCGATTATAAACTTCGCGCGCGCATCTCGCCACGCCGGGCGGGACGACGAGCCTCGTCAACAACGCCACGCGCGCCGCCGCTCCCCGCTCGCGCGCCCGTCTGGTCGTCTGGCGCGCTGATATGACTCTCTCGCGCGTGGATATGGTCGCCTCTCACGCTGATATAGCCGTCTCCCGCGCTGATCTGGTCGTCTCGCACGCTGATATGACGAACTTTCGCACTGATATAGTCATCTTTCACGCTGATATGGTCGCCTCGCGCGTTGAGCAGGTCATCTTTCACCGTGATCAGGTCATCTTTCACACGGATATAACCGCCTCGCACATGGATATACCCGACTTTCGCGCGGATATGATGAGCTTTCACAGGGATATAGTCGATTTTGGCGCGAATATAGCGATTTTGAGTGCGACCCTCGGCGGAAAACCGCCCGTCGGGGAGGGTGTCTATTGAAGGATGAAGGATGAAGGGAGAGGCTTGTCAGCCACGCTTTCATCCCTCATCCCTCATCCCAAGCTCTGACACCCTCCCTGACGGTCGGGTTTCTGCCATCGTCGCATTCATTGAATTCGCCCTTGACGCGCCGTCGAGACGGCGGGCGGCGGCAGGGACTCGGGTTTGTTTACAAGGAGAGGTCGTCGAGAATCAACACGCGCAGTTCCGTCACGCGCCGCAAGCCCGCATCGTTGCACAGAAATGCCCCGCAGCCGGCGTCGAGAGCGGCGGCGACTTGCATCGCGTCGGGCGTGCGGAGTTTGTAGCGTGCGCGCAACGTGGCGGCGAGTTCGGCGACGGTCGCGGAAATCGGAAGGGTGTAAAGGTTGGAGCTGCCGAGCAGGAGGTCTCGATATTCCTGTTGAAGCAGCGGCTTCGCTTGGATGATTGGCTGTACTAAGACCTCGCTGAGCGTGACGACGGAGGTCACGCCCGTCGGCGCGCCGTTGCTGACGCGCTCGAAAATCTCCGTCACCAGAGCGTCGTAGCGCGGGTGCGCTTCGACGAAGTAAATGACAGGCGCGGTGTCAAAGCCGAGCCGCGTGACGCCTCGGAGTGCGTCGTCGAGCCTGATCACGGGCGGTGATCCCATTCTTCGCGCAAGCGGTTAACATACTCCTGCGCGTCCACGCCTTCCCAGATTTCCGCGCCGAGCCCGTGCAACTCAAGGATGCTGCGCTTGGGTCGCGCTTCGGCTTGTGGCTCATTACCCGCGAGCCCTTGCGCCAAGAGCGCGAGCAGGCGCAGGCGGTCTTCCAGCGGAAGCGGTTTGATGTGCTGGCTGTAGAGTTGTTCGAGATCGGTCGCCACGGTTCTCTTCACCTCGCGCGCATTTTACCACCAAAGCGCGCGACGCCCCTACAACTCGCCCCGGAACGCGCGGTCGAGGGCGGGCAGTAGCGCGTCCGGTTTAGGCGGCGAAACGAAGAAGGTCGCGGGATTCACACTCCCGCGACCTTCTTGCCATCACTAGTTCCGGCTATCGCCGCTCACTTGCGCCGCTGGTTGTTGGTGCCGCCGCCCGACGCGCCGCCGCCCTTCTGGTAGTTGGGGTAGGCGGGTCGCTTGAACTGCTGCGGCGGGTTCTTGGCGAGCAAGTCCAGCGCCACCGCGACCGCCTTCTCCAGTTGCGGGTCGTGACCCTGGCGGACGAGGCGCGGATCGTAATCGACGTCGTAGTCGGGCGCGATGCCGCGGTTCTCGACCTCCCACTCGCCGTTCAAGCCGTAGATGGCGACGCGCGGCGCGGTGATCGAGCCGCCGTCCATGAGCGGCGGGTAGTCGTAGATGCCGACCAGCCCGCCCCACGTCTTCTTGCCGATGAGGGGCCCGATGCCAGCCTTGCGGAAATACCACGGCATGGCGTCGCCGCCCG
>JBJMGS010000126.1:0-4371 GCA_045807785.1 Pyrinomonadaceae bacterium | reverse complement strand
GTAGTGATAATCGGTGAAGAGCCCGCTCGCCTGTCCGTTGCGCTCGACGCGTTCCGCCCAAGTCTTGCTCAGATCGTCGCGCACGTTGCCGCCATAGCTGCCGGGGTTGAACGCCGCGACGATGCCGCGCCCGTCCGTGCCTTCCCAGAAGCCGACGTTGAAGGGAATGCCGACCGGCGTGTTCTCGACCGAGTTTGCCCCTCCGACTGGCGCGGCGGAGCCCCAGGAGAGTTTCTGCGTCGAGAAACCTTTGAGCCCCATGTGCGCGAGGATGGAGGGGAGCGACGCGGGGAAGCCGAAGCAGTCTGGCAGCATGTACTCGGCGGAAGTCTTGCCGAACTCTCGGCGGAAGAACTGCGTGCCGTAGAGAATCTGGCGGATGATCGACTCGGCTGAAGGCGAGTTCACGTCGCCTTCCTCCATTGAAGACCCGGCGGGGAACCAGCGACCGGCGGCGACGTACTGTTTGAGCCGCGCGTAGTCTTCCGGGTAGTACTCCTTCATCATCCGATAGCGGTTCGCGCCGCTGAAGTTGAAGACGTAGTGCGGGTACTTCTCGAAGAGGGCGAAGTTGTCGTGCATCGTCTTCGGCAGAAACTCGCCGATGGTCTGCGGATACTCCCAGCGCCACTGCGTGTCGAGGTGCGCGTAGCCGACGACGTAGAGCGTCGGCTGCTTCGACAGGTCAGGCGCGGCGTCGGGCGCGCGCTCTTGCGCGAAGGCGACGTTGCACGCGAGCAGTTGCACCAACAGCAGCGACGCGAGAGCGCGCCTTGAGTTTCGCCGCATGAAGTTTCCTCCGACTCAGAACTTGCCGCCCGCGCCGTCCGTTTCAGCGCGTCACTTCTTCGCCACGACATCGACTTCACTAAAGAACGTGTTGCCCCAGGGGTCTTCGTACTCGGTCGGCACCACGTCGAAGAGCAAATATCGGTACTCGCCGAGCGCGCCATTCGCGTTCGCGACGCTCGCGCCGTACTGACCGCCCGCGGCTTCGCCCTGTGGCGGTCGCGTATCGACGGTGGCGACGAACGTCCAGCCGCACGTGCGCGGGTCTGTGTTCGCGTCGGGCGCGTCGTTGAACTTCGCGCTCGTGCCGTCGCTCGCGTAGAGGTTATAGACCTGCGGCGCGCGCGAGTCGGAGTGCCAGGAGTAGCTGTTGACTTCCGCGATCTCGACGGGCGCGCCGAGGTCGAGGCGGAAGCGCCCGCCGTCCGACCCCGAGTTGAAGAAGAAGTTGGCGCGCGGCTCGTCTTCGCTTGCGGGGAGCGCGCCGTCGGTCAGTGCGCCGAGTGGCGCGCCGTTCGCGTCGCGCTGTCCGAGAAAGAGCGTGAGCCGGGCTTTCGTCGCCGCGTCGTCTTTCGCCGGGGACGGCACGCGCTTGAACTTGAACTCACCGGTCGCGGCGGCGCCCGTGTTTCGCTCGAACGTGACCTTTACGCCCGACGGCACGCCCGACGGCTGTGCCCACGCGAGGCACGACAAGGCGAGGGCGAACGCCGCACATTTGTAATGAGTGCCCGATCTGAGCTTAATCATCAGTTAGCCGCCGACACCTCTCTCACACGTCACACGATCTTATTCGTCGTCGTCGCCGTCCACGCCGAAGTAGCGCAGCCAGTGCGCCATGTCGGCTTGAATCTCGCGCTTCTCTTCGCTCGCCACCTTTGTCGCAACTGTCTCATCCATCAATTTGCGGAACTCGCCCGAACGGACGACCTGCGCGCCGCAGAGACGGACGTAGTCGGCGAGCGCGCGATCTGAGGTGACGACGCGCAGCGTCCGGCGCTCGCGCGACGCTTCGACCAGCGCCTTGATGCGCTCGTCTGCGTTCGAGCCGCGCAGGGCGTAGAAGATTTTCACGCCGCGGTAGGACGAGCCGTCGGCGAAATGTGTTTCAGGTGCGCCGTCGAAGACGACTGCGATGCTGGCGCTCTTACGCGCGGCGAACGCCGCTAGCTCGTCCATCAGCCCGCGCCGCGCCTTCGGCTTATCTCTGTGCCAGCCGACGCGCTGCCCCATCACGTTGTTGCCGTCAACGAGGTATGACATGGCGGCTCAACCTACTGTTGTCGTGTCTCGCCGTCGCGCGCCTCTCACGGATGGCGCGCAGTCGAGTTTGTTCGCGCGCGCTGTCGCCGCCGACACTACTCTGGCGCCTCGAAGTTGTAGGTCAGCGTGCCGCTGACTTTGACGGGGCGACCCGCGAGCATCGTCGGGTTGAAGCGCGCCTGCCGTGCCGCGGCGGCTGCCGCCGAGCGCAGCAGCGGGTGGCCGGAGACGGCGGTCGCAGAAATAACCCTGCCCTGCTCGTCCACCATGATCTGCACGATCACTGTGCCCGACGCGCTCACAGCCTTTGCGGTGGCCGGGTATGCGGGATCGGGCTTCGTCGTCGCCTTCTGATCGAGCGCGCCGCCTGAGACGGTGTTGCTGCCCGCCCGACCCGGCACGGGTGGGGGCGGCGGCACGACGCTACCGTTTGAGTTCGACGGATCGGCGTTGCGGTTGTCCAGTTCCGTCGATCTCAGCCGGACAACTTCGCCGCCCGCGAGCGTGAGCCTGCCGTTCGAGAGATACCACTTGCCGCCGCGCCGGATCATCACCACGTCGTAAGTCCCCGTCGTCTTCTCACCCGTCACGGACATGTGGTAAGCCGCCTCGCCCGTGCCGCCCGCCTCCTCGTGGAAGGTGCCGAGCGGGAAGCCCGTCTCTTTGATCGCGCCCATCTTCTCGGCGACCGTCTGGTCAGCCTTGAGCGTCGTGACGGCAACGGTGTAAGCCTCCGAAGACCTGAGCTTGTCGCCGAGCGCGTGGTAGCCGTAGTAGATGACCCCGCCGACCGCCGCGAGGATCAGGATGCCGATGATGAGCACGATGACGAGCGCCTTGCCGCAGCCGGACTTCTTACCCTGCTGCGCCATGCCGCCGCCCGAGAGCGGCTGCGGCGATGAAGGCGGCGCGCCGAAAGAGGTCGTTGGCTGCGAGTAAGAGACGGGCGTAGTGGCGGGCGCGATGGGGCTGCCGCACTTCGGGCAGAAGCGGATGCCCTGTGGGAGATCGTTACCGCAGTTCGTGCATCGCATCGTTCGTTTCTCCTGCTCTTCGCATTCGGCGTGGGTCGGGCGTGGGATTGTAACCGCTTCCCTCCGGGCTGGCGAGATTAAATTCGCGTCTGCCCGTAGTCGCAGTATTCGACGATGGGGCAGCGCTCGCACAACGGCTCGCGCGGGCGACAGATTTCGCGCCCGTGGCGGACGAGGTTGACGTGAAATGAATAGAACTTGCCCGCGGGCACGAGGCGGTTCAACAACTCGTGCGCGCGCGCGTCCGAACACTTCTGGGGAAGGAGACCGACGCGGCGCAGCACGCGGAAGATGTGCGTGTCGAGCGGGAAGACATCCTTGCGGCACGCGAAGAGGAGCGTGCAGGCGACCGTCTTCGGCCCGATGCCGCGGAAGCGCGAAAGGTACTTCACGGCCTCTTCATTCGACATCGCCTGGACGAACGAGAGATCGAGCGCGCCGCGCTCCTCCTTGATCTGTTTGAGCACGCTCTTGATCACGGCGGCCTTCTGGTTGGCGAGCCCGCCCGACTTGATGGCGGCGGCGACGGCAGACTCGCGCGCGCTGAGCACGGCATCCCAAGTGGGAAAGTGGCGCTTGAGTTCGGCGAAGGTGCGCCGGCTGTTCACGTCGGAGGTCGCCTGCGAGAGGACGATCCGGATGAGCATGTCGAGCGGGTCGGACGCGCGCTCGTTCCGAGGCACGCCATAGGCGCTCTCAAGATTCTGGATGATGTAACGGAGCGGCTTCTCGTCAGCCGCCTCGCCCGCCGCATTCAAAATCGCCCCCGTCGCACTCATGAAATCAGCCCCCGCGTCCACTCGGTTTTCGTCGGTCACTTTGGCGAGGCGCCCTCTCAGGCTGACCGTTTCGCCTGACCGACCCGCCCCGATTACAGCCTAAAACCCCGAAAAATCAAAGCAATTCGTGCGGCACGGATGTTGTTTTAAGCCCTGCGGGTGCATTTTCCTGCGCGCTCGTGAGAGGCGCAAATCGAACCCACAAAGATTGGTTTATTGAACATGAAACTGAACCGAAAAACCTCAAAAACGCTCTCGCTGTTGACCAGCTTCTCGATTCTCTTCTCGCTCTGCGCGGGCATTGTGCTGAGTGACCATGCCTCAGCGCAAACCCTGCGCAAACAGACTGAGAAGACATCGCACGCGGCGACCACGCCCGCGCTCTCACGCTACGCCAGGAATCTGACGGCGGCAGCGGGACGCGGCGAACTCTCCCCCGCCGCCTCCTTCTCTAAGGAACTGCGCCGCACGACGAATCTGCTCGCGCGCGACGGCGTGAACCCCGT
>JBJMGS010000125.1:0-3717 GCA_045807785.1 Pyrinomonadaceae bacterium | reverse complement strand
GCTGACATCACGCTCAGCCCCATCGTTACGCTGCGCAGCGGATTTCCTTTCAACCTCTTCATCGGTCGGGACGTGAACGGTGATTTGAATAGCACTGACCGCCCGTTTCATGCGCCGCGTAATTCCGGACTGGGCGAAAACTTCTACAGCGTCGATTTCAGAATAAGTAAGCGATTTTATTTGCGTCAGAATTCCGAGGGGCCGAGAATGGAGTTCATCGTCGAAGCGACGAACCTTTTTAACCACGTCAACTTCTTACGCGTGAACGACGTAGTCTGTGGGACGACGGCGCAGCCGGGTTTCATCAACGGATGCGACCCGAAGTTTTTGACAGGGCCGTTCGACTTCAAAGGAATTCCCGGTCTGCCGCCGACGGCGCCGCTCGGATTCGTGACGGCGGGCCCGCCGCGGCAATTTCAGTTCGGGCTGAAAGTCGAACTCTGAGATGACTCTTCGCGCGACACAGTTTCAATGGTTGAGGACACTGGCTCAGGGCCTGTTGCTGGCGCTGGTGTTGGTCGCGTCCTGCGCCACTTCGGTGGCTGCCCAGGACGCCGTCGAGCATAAAAGAGTTCTGATCATACTCACTAATGATTCATTCACGGCCACGCAAGCCACCATCGAACGAGCCTTACGTTCGACTCTCAAGGACGGCTCGCCCGTGCCCGTCGAGACCTACTCCGAGTATGTGGGTAACACGCGCGCCGACACCGATTATGAGAAAGAGTTCGTCGCCCTGCTGCGGCGAAAGTACGAGGGGAAGAAGTTCGACCTGATCTTCAGTATCGGACGATTCCCAACGAATATCATCTTGCGGAACTCGGACGCGCTGTTTCCCGGCACTCCCATCGTCTTTCTCGTGATTGATCAACGGCTTGTGACCGGCCTCCCTCCCGCGCCGAATTTGACCGGGGTGTGGGGTGAGATCAATTTCAAGCCGAATCTGGAGCTGGCCCTGGCGTTGCACCCCGGCACCAAGCGCGTGGCAGTGATCCAGGGGGTTTCTGAGACGGACAAAGACTGGGCCGCGCGCGCGCGGGAGGATTTTCGCGCCTACGAATCCCGCCTGGAGTTTATTTACCTGACCGGCTTGCCCCCCGAAGAGATGCGGAAGGTGTTGGGCGGCTTGCCGCATGACACCATCGTCTTTTTCGTCTCGAGTGTGCGGGATACAACAGGCAATGTTTATGAGAGTCCGGAGTATCTAAGACAAGTCTCCACGGCATCAGCCGCCCCGATCTATGGCACCACGGAGGCTCTACTAGGAGCCGGGATCGTCGGCGGAGAACTACTTAGTTTTGAAGCCCTCGGCGTCGAAGGGGGGCGGGTGGGCTTGCGCGTGCTGGCCGGCGAAAAGCCGGAGGCCATCGCGCCTCACGCAGTCCCGGGCGTCGCCATGTTCGATTGGCACGAGCTCACGCGCTGGGGCGTGAGCGAGGAGCGCCTGCCGCCGGGCAGCGTCGTGCGCTTCAAAGTGCCTACTTTTTGGGAGGAGTATCGTGGGCGCATCGCCATCACCCTCTCGATCGTCGCCCTGCAAGCCGGGTTCATCGCCGCACTGCTCATCGAGAGGAAGCGTCGGCGGCGCTCCAGTGAAGCGCTCGACCAGCTCAACACCCAACTCGAACAGCGCATCGCGGCACGCACCGCCGCGCTCGACAAAAAGAGCCGGGAGCTGGAGACCTTCGCCTATTCCGTCGCACACGATCTCAAGACTCCTCTGCGCAGCATCGACGGTTACAGCCGCCTCTTGATCGAAGATTACTCCGCAGACCTCACCGGCGAAGCCCGCTCCTTCCTCGAAACCATTTCGACCTCGACTGAGGAGATGAGCCAGCTCATCGACGACCTGCTGGCTTATTCACGCATCGAGCGGCGGGAGTTTAAGCCCGACCGTCTTGAGCTACAGCCCCTCATCGCGAGGCTGGTCGAGCAGAAGAGACACGAGGCGGCGGAGCGCGGGATTGAGTTCGTGGTGAAGGTCAACGGCGGCATCGTGATGGCCGATGCCAACGGGCTCGTGCAGTCACTCAGGAACTATCTGGACAACGCCGTGAAGTTCACCCGCGAGGTTGCTCAGCCGCGCATCGAGGTCGGCGCGAAAGAGACGACGACGAGTTGCCTCTTGTGGGTGGGCGACAACGGCATCGGCTTTGACAGCAAGTATCACGATAAAATCTTCGGCATTTTTCAGCGCCTCAACCATGCGGAGGATTATCCGGGCACGGGCATCGGCCTGGCGATCGTCCGCAAGGCGATGGAACGCATGGACGGGCGGGCCTGGGCCGAAAGCTCTCCGGGGCGGGGCGCGACCTTCTATCTGGAGATTCCGAAAACGAACCGTGGGGGGGGTGATTAATGAGTGACTGCCTGAGTCCGATCCTCTTTGTCGAAGACCGGGCTACCGATCTCGACCTGACCAGGCGCGCGTTCGCCCGGCGGCGGGTGCTCAACCCCGTGCAGGAGGCGCGCGACGGCGAGGAGGCACTCGCCTATCTCCCGCGTTGGGAGGCGGGCGAGCCCGTACCCGCCTTCATCCTCCTCGACCTGAAGCTGCCGAAGGTGAGTGGGCTGGAAGTCCTGCGCCGGATCAAGCAGCACCCGAAGTTTTCTGCGATCCCGATCATCGTCCTGACCACTTCCGCCGAGGATCACGATATCGAAGAGGCTTACCGACTCGGTTGTAACTCCTACATCGTGAAGCCCGTGGATTTCAATAAGTTCATGGAGGTCGCCGCGCAAGTCGAGATTTACTGGGGCGTGTTGAACGCGGCACCGAGGTAGGCCATGAGGATTCTCTACGTCGAAGACGACCCGCGCGACGCCGATCTCACGGCGCGCACGTTGCGCAAGTCCGCGCCACACGTCCAACTGGAGACGGTCGCCACGATCCGTGAGGCGCTGGCGCGGCTGGAACGCCTCGCCGCAGACCCGCTCGATCTGGTGCTCGTTGACGTGCGCCTGCGCGACGGCGACGGCCTCTCCCTGCTGTCCCACCTCCGCGAAAACGGCACGCCGGTGGCCGTCGTCGTGATCACCGGGATGGGGGATGAGGAGACGACGGTCGCGGCCCTCAAGGCCGGCGCCGACGATTACGTGGTCAAGCGCAAAGATTACCTCGAGCGCCTGCCCCCGACGCTCGAAAGCGCGCTCCAACATTACCGCGCCGAGGCCTCGCACCGCTCACGTCTGCTGAAGGTGCTGTACGCCGAAAGTGACGCGGCGGACGTAGACCACACGCTACGGCATTTCGCCAAGTACGCGGCGCACATCCATCTCGACGTGGTCGGGGCCGGGCCGGAGCCGTTGCGACGCTTACAGCAGCCGGGCGGCCGGACGGCTTACGACGTCATCCTGCTCGCTTACGGGCTGTCCGGCCTCGACGCGCTTGAGATCCTGAAAGAGCTGCGGCTCATGCCGGGTTTTGACGTGCCGGTGGTGGTGGTCACGGGGCAGGGCAACGAAGAGGTGGCGCTGCGGGCCATCAAGCTGGGGGCGGCCAGTTACGTCGTGAAGAACCCCGGCTACCTCTACAAGCTGCCCATCGAGTTAGAGAACGCGCATGTCAGCGCCGAGCTGATGCGGCGCGAAAAGGCGTTGCGCGAGAGCGAAGGGCGCTTGCGCCGGGCACAGGAGGCGGCGCGCGTCGGCACGTGGGAGTGGGACGTGCGAGACGAGGGAAGGGCGATCTGGTCGGAGATGAACTGGGAACTGCTC
>JBJMGS010000124.1:0-1558 GCA_045807785.1 Pyrinomonadaceae bacterium | reverse complement strand
GTCGTCGCGGCGTTCGACGTCGTCAAGGGCAAGGTCGGCGTCGACCTCGCCGACGCGATCTGGGCGCATCCGAACGACACGATCAAGTTCGCCGACGTGGCGAAGACGGGCGTGACCGTGAACCGCGGGATGACGCTCGACGGCATCGGCAAGTACCTCTCCGAGGTCGTCACGAAGGCGCCGGGCGAGACCGCGGACGTCGTGCGCATCCTCAAGGAGACGGGCACCGACGTCGTCGTCAACTACCTGCCGGTGGGCTCCGAGGAGGCGACCAAGTGGTACACGGAGCAGATCTTGAACGCCGGCTGCGCGATGGTGAACTGCATGCCGGTCTTCATCGGCCGCGAGAAGTACTGGAACGACCGCTTCCAGAAGGCGGGCGTGCCGATCATCGGCGACGACATCAAGTCACAGGTCGGCGCCACGATCACGCACCGGGTCTTGATGAGCATCTTCCGAGACCGCGGCGTCAAGGTCGACCGCACCTTTCAGCTCAACTTCGGCGGCAACGCCGACTTTCTGAACATGCTGGAGCGCGAGCGGCTGGAGTCGAAGAAGATCTCGAAGACCTACTCGATCCAGTCCACGGTGCCGTACGACATCGAGGACAAGAACATCCACGTCGGCCCGTCGGATCACGTGCCGTGGCTCGAGGACCGCAAGTGGGCGTACATTCGCCTCGAGGGCACCGCCTTCGGCGACGTGCCGCTGAACGCAGAGTTGAAGATCGAGGTCTGGGACTCGCCCAACTCGGCCGGCGTCGTCACCGACGCCGTACGGCTGACCAAGCTGGCCCTGAACAACGGCATCTCGGGCACGCTCGAGGGCCCGTCCGCCTACCTGATGAAGTCGCCGCCTGTCCAGTATCCGGACGATGCGGCGCGGGACCTGGTCGAGGACTTCATCGCGCAGAACGCGCGCGGTGCGACGCAGGCGCCGACAGCGGCGCAGGTCGAGCAGCCTTCCTGAGCTAGATCGTCGTCGACGGCCCCGCTTCGGCGGGGCCGTCCGCGGCTCGCCGGAACACGCGCACGGCCGGCGTGAAGAGGAAGCCGAACGTCCCGAGCAAGTAACAGCAGGTCGCCAGCCTGACCTCCGCGCACATTGGTCACCCGACTCACGTTCTCGCCTGGGAAGGCGAACCCTCGCGGGTCTACACTCGGAGTCTCGTGGGTCTCCGCGTCTGCCTGGTCACCCCCTTCGCCTGGTCTCGGCCGCACGACGTCAACGAGCACGTCGACGGCCTCGCGCGGGAACTCCGCGCGCTCGGGCACGAGGTGACCGTGCTCGCTCCCTCGACGCGGACGGCAGACCTCGTTGCCGGCCGCCGGGCGCTGCTCGACGGCGCCGACCTGCGCGGCCCGCCCGCCAAACCCGGCTTGACGGGCGCGACCGGCGGCAGAGCATCCAGAAGGAGCGGTGAGGGCGGCGTGATCGCGCTCGGCCCCGCGCTGCCTGTCTCACGACGGAGCAGGATCGGCGTTCCCGTCGGCGTGCGCGCGAACCTGGCGCTCGCGCTCCAGCGGGGCCGGTTCGACATCGTCCACGGCTTCGAGCC
>JBJMGS010000123.1:0-6579 GCA_045807785.1 Pyrinomonadaceae bacterium | reverse complement strand
GGTCAGGCGATCCTGATCTCGGCGGCTGCCGGCTTCCTGCTCGGGCTGCTGCTCCGCAATTCGCGACGATAAGGAAATGGGTGTCGGGGGCTAGGGGTCGGGGCTCCGGGCTTTACGTCACCGGGGTTGAGAGCAGTTAGCGACGAAGTTTCGTCGTCACGAACCGCGTCGCGGCGAAAGGTGTTAACCGGCACCCGACGCCCGACCCCTGACACCCGAAGGAGGTAGCGATGGCAGAGTTAGAGAGACGCGCGACCGCAGCCGCGCCCGCGCGCGTGCCGGAGGGCACGGAGATCGATCAACTGCCGACGATGTTCGGCAAGCTCGGCGACGACGTGATGCAGTTGCTCGACGCCAAGCTCGGCTTGTTGAAGATCGAGTTGAAGGAGGAGGCGGGCGTTTACACGCGCACGGGGGCGATGATCGCCGTCGGCGGCGTCCTCGCCGCCATCGGCTTCACGCTCGCAAACGTCGCGGTCGCCTTCTTCGTCTCGCGTCTCTTCATCGGGTCGTTCACGGAGCCGGTCGCCTATGCGCTCGGCTTCCTCGTGACGGGCGCGCTCTACCTCGTCATCGGCGGCATCATTGTGATGACGATGAAGAAACGCTTGGCGTCGCACTCCGCCGCGCCGCAGCGCAGCATCGATGAGTTGAGAAAGGACAAGCAATGGCTGAAGAACGAAATTTAGCAACCGCGCGCGCGCCCGAGATCGTCCGCGACGACGAACCGACGAAGGCAGAACTCCAGCGCCGGATGGAAGAGGCACGCGATTCAATCTCGCAAACCGTGAACGACATTAAAGAGACCGTGACGACGCAGTACGAGAACGTCCGCGAAACCATCTCGCAGTCGCTCGACTGGCGCGAGCAGTACCGCCGCCGCCCCGTCGCCTTCACCGTCGGCGCGCTCGGCGTCGGGCTCGTCCTCGGCTACAGCGTCGGCGGCGTCGCCTTCGGCGGCGAGGACGATCTGGCTGAGCGCTACTACGAGGCGGAGGGTGAGTCCGACGGCGACGGCACCGCGAGCGGGCGCTCCTACGCCGCGCAGGCGATCACCGGCGGCGCCTACGGCTCAACCTCTTACGCGCCCGCGCAGCCCGCGCCGCCGCTTTACGCCGCGTCGCCTTCGCAGTCCGAAGGCAACTATGGTGCGGCGTCCGGGTCGGCTGGGTCGGAGTCCGCTTCGTCGCGCCCGTCGTACAGCAGCGGCTACGAGTCCGCGCCCGCGACCGATGAGTCGGACGAGCCGGACAAGCCGAGCCTCATCGCGCGCTTCCGCGAGACGAAGGCTTACGACCGTTTGCAGGACGAGTTGGGCACGCTCGGCGAGCGCGCGGTCGAAGAGTTGTCGAAGACGGCGCGCAATGTCGTGCTGCCCGCGCTCCTCGGCAAGCTCAAGGACATGATCGGCATCGATCTCTCGGCGCAGCGCGAGGTGGCGCAGCGCAGCCGCCTCGAACAGCAGTCCGCCACGTCGAACGCGCAGGCCGGGCAGGCGGCAGGCGACGCAGGGAGCGCCGGCAGCGGCACGTCTTACGGGACGGGCTCCGGCGGCTACGGCAAGACGCTGTGAGCGACACGCCCCGGCGTGTTTAAGTTGGAACGGACGGGCGGGCGCGCATTTTGCAACCTCGCCCGTTCGTCTATTCCGGCACGTGCCACACGGCGGCATGACCTTGATGAGACGAGGCCGAGAAGAGGGCTAAAGCGCGTGATGACCGGAGCGTTGATCGGAGCGACCCGCACGGCGACCGCCGACGACGGAGTAGCGTCGCGCGTCACGCACGGCGCGTCCGCTGCGCGCGCAGAGGTTATCCTCAATGCCACGGCAGGCACAGGCGAGTGCGAGCGCGCGGGCGATCGGCTCGAAGAAATCTTCGCGGAGAACGGTTTCACCGCGCACGTCACGCTTGCGCAGAGCGGCGCGGAGATCGTCGAGACGGCTCGGCGCGCCGCGTCCGACGCCGCAACGAACGTCGTCGTCGCGGGCGGTGGCGACGGCACGATCAACGCGGTCGCCTCCCGACTCGTCGGCACCGAGAAAATTCTCGGCGTGCTCCCCTTCGGCACGCTCAACCACTTCGCCAAAGACCTGCACGTCCCGCTCGACATCGAAGCCGCCGCCGGCGTCATCGTCGCCGGCCGCACGGCGCGCGTGGACGTGGGCGAGGTCGAGTCGCAGGCGGAGGGCGGCGGCAGTCGTTTCTTCCTCAACAATTCGAGCCTCGGCCTCTACCCCGTGCTGGTGCGCGAGCGCGAGCGGCTGCAACAGCGGCTGGGTCAGGGCAAGTGGTCTGCCGCCTTCTGGGCCGGGCTCTCGGTCTTGCGCCGCTACCCGTTCGTCAGCGTGCGCCTCAACGCCGACGGTAAGGAGCTGCGCCGCCGCACGCCCTTCGTCTTCATCGGCAACAACGAGTACGAGTTGGACGCGTTCCGCATCGGCTCGCGCGCGCGGCTCGACGGCGGGCAGTTGAGCCTGCACGTCACGCGCGACATCGGACGTTGGGCGCTCGCACGTCTCGCCCTGCGCGCGCTCTGCGGGCGCTTGCGGCAGGACGAGGACTTCGACGCGCTCGCCGCGCGCGAGGTCTGGATCGAGACCAAGCACGCGCGCCTGCGCGTCGCGACCGACGGCGAGGTCAACGTCATGCGCACGCCCCTGCGTTACCGCGTGCTGCCGGGCGCGCTGCGCGTCTTCGTGCCCGCGGACGAACGTGTGGAGGAAAACCGTTGAACCTGATCAAACTCGTCTTCGGCTCGCTCGGCATCCTGCTCTTCACGGTCGTCGGACTTATCTCGCTCGTCAGACCGAGCGCGGTGCGCAACTTCTGCGTGGATAACTACCGGCAGGCACTCTCGTCGGTGAAGGACGTCGATCTCTCGTTCCTGCTCAAAGTCGTGCCGGGCGAGAGGGTCTTTCGCATCTACGGTCTCGTCTCGCTCGCGACCGCCGCGCTCATCGCCTACGCACTCTTCAGAAGCTAACGACGCGGCACTCTCATGCGCACCCTCGTCCACATCTCCGATCTGCACTTCGGTCGCACAGACCCGGCGGTTGTCGAGTCGCTGGTCGCGACCGTCACGGAGTTGCGCCCCGACGCCGTCGCCGTCTCCGGCGATCTCACGCAGCGCGCGCGCGGCGAACAGTTCCGCGAGGCGCGCGCCTTTTTAGACAGGCTGCCGCAGGTGCCGCAGATCGTCGTGCCCGGCAACCACGACGTGCCGCTCTGGAACGCCTTCAAGCGCTTCGCGCAGCCGCTCGCAAATTTTCGCCGCTACATCACGGACGACCTCGCGCCCTTTTACGCCGACGCGGAGATCGCCGTCGTCGGCGTCAACACGGCGCGCTCGTTGACGATCAAATACGGGCGCATCAACGAGCAGCAGGTCGCGCGCGTGCGCGAGTTGCTGTGCGAGATTAAAGACGACGTGACGAAGATTGTCGTCACGCACCACCCCTTCGACCTGCCCGAAGGCTACGACGAGGCGGAGTTGGTCGGGCGCGCGCGGATGGCGATGGAGACGCTCGCCGCCTGCGGCGCAGACCTCCTGCTCGCCGGCCACCTCCACGTCGCGCACACCGGCCACACGGCGAAGCGTTACGAGATCGCGGGCCACTCCGCGCTCGTCGTCCAAGCCGGCACGGCGACTTCGACGCGCGTGCGCGGCGAGTTGAACTCCTTCAACCTGATCCGCGTCAAACACCCGCACGTCAACGTCGTGCGCTACAGCTTCAAGCCCGAAGAGCAGACCTTCGCGCCCGCCTCAAGCGAGCACTTCCAGCATACGTCCGACGGCTGGCAGCGCCTCTCCGATGAAGCCGCCGCCGGCATCAGTTACGAAGAGCGCGCCGACGCGCTGCAACCCCACGTCCCCGCCGCCGAAACGAAAAACTGACAGGAACAAACACGCCGCGCCGCCATCTAATGCCGCAGAGTTGGCGTTCGTGCGAGTTTATTGACACGGATCGGTGCGCGCTTTTAGACTCGTCGCGCCTTTCCCGACACGTCGGTTATCACCTCAACTGGTAAGGAGCCTGCCCATGAGAACGGAATCTGTGAACCGCGTGAGCGCGCGTCGCTCAGCGCTCGCCGTCCTTTTCGCCCTCGCCCTCTGCGCGCCCGCCTTCGCGCTGGCGCAGGACAATTTCGATTACGCGGCGCAGCGCGCGCGCGCCATACAGCTTTATCAAGCGAACAACTTCGTCGAGGCGCTGCCCGTCTTCGAAAAACTCTACGCCGCCAACCAGTCAGACGTGTTGGTGCTCGAAAGTCTCAGCTTCATTCTGACGGGCAGCCTGCGCTCGATCCAGGACCCAGCGGCGCGCGCCAAAACGCGTGAGCGCGCCCGCTCCATCGCGCAGCGCGCACGCGACCTCGGCGACGACAGCAACCTCCTGAAATCCACGCTCGACGTGCTCAACGCGCCAGACACCGCCGCCATCCCCTTCTCCAACCGGCGCGAGGCTGACGCGGCGATGAACGAGGCCGAGGCGGCTTTCTCGCGCGGCGATCTGGATAAAGCCATCGAAGCCTACCAGCGCGCGCTCAAGTTCGACCCGCATCTCTACGCCGCGGCGCTCTTCACGGGCGACTCCTATTTTAAGAAGCGCGATTACGCCAAGGCTGACGAGTGGTTCGCGCACGCCGCCGAGATCGATCCGAACGTCGAGACGGCGCACCGCTACTGGGGCGACTCGCTCATGGCGCAGGGCAAAAGGGACGAGGCGCGCGACAAGTTCATCGAGGCAATCGTCGCCGCGCCCGGCGACCGCAGCGCCTACGTCGGCTTGACGCAGTGGGCGGACAAGTACGGCGTCAAGCTCGCGCACCCGGAGATCGAAGTGCCGACGAGCGTCGCGTCCGAGGGCAGCAAGACGACTATCAACATCTCCCCGGACATGCTCTCCGGCGGCAAGACCGATGACGGCTCCCTCAGTTGGATCGCTTACGGGGCGACGCGCTCCGTCTGGGCGAAGGAGAAGTTTGGCAAAGAGTTCCCGCAGGAGAACAGCTACCGGCACACGCTGCGCGAAGAGGCGGAGGCGCTGCACGCCGTGGCGGACATGGCGCGCGAGCAGGCGAAGGGCGGGAAGGCGAAGAATCTCTCGCCGTCGCTCGCCAATCTCATCAAGCTCGACGACGCGGGGCTGCTCGAACCGTTCATCTTTTATACCCGCGTCGATCGCGGCATCGCGCAGGACTACTCGTCTTACCGGCAGGCGCACCGCGACAAGCTGCAACGCTACTGGGCGGAGTTTGTCGTGCGTAAGTAAGCACACCGTCGAGATGCGTGAAAATTGAAGAGGGGCGGCGAGCATGAAACTCGCCGCCCTCTTGCGTCGTGCTGAACAGTCGCGTCTAGCGCGGCGGCGCGGGCTTGCGCGGGAGTTTCTCGTCGCGCTGGGCGGTCTGGAAGACGAAGGCCGCCATGATCGTCGCCGCCTGCTTCATGTCGTCGGCCTGGATGCGATCAAACACGTCCTGGTTCGAGTGGTGGGTGCGCGTGTCGTACTCGATCTCGTCCTGGATGAACTGGAAGCCGGGCAGCCCGATGCCATCGAACGAGAGGTGATCCGTCCCGCCCGTGTTCGACAAGCTAAGCGTGTCCGCGCCCATCGCCTTGAACGGCGCGAGCCACTGGCGGAAGATCGGCATGACGCCCGCGTTGCCCTGCATATAGACGCCGCGGATTTTGCCCGTGCCGTTATCGAGGTTGAAGTAGGCGTCGAACTTGTCATACTCCGGTTTCGTCACGAGATGACCCTGCGGCTGTCCGCCCTGACCGCCGCCACCGCCGCCCTGCGGCGGGGCGGGCGTCGCGCCGGGCGGCGGCGTCGGCGCGACGACCTCGCCGAAGTGGTTCTTGACGTAGCCGCGTGAGCCGAGCAAGCCTTCCTCCTCGCCACTCCACAGAGCGACGCGGATCGTGCGGCGCGGCTGCAAGCCTGCTGCCTTGATGATCCGCACCGCCTCCATTGCGACCGCCACGCCCGCGCCGTTGTCGGTCGCCCCCGTGCCCGTGTGCCAAGAATCCATGTGGCCGCCGAGCATGACGATCTCGTCTTTGAGCTGCGGATCGGTTCCGGGAATCTCTGCGACGGTGTCGTAAGCCTGTGGGTCTGTGTCGAGGTACTGCGCGTCGAGGTTGACGCTCATGCGGACGCGCTCGCCCGCCTGGAGCATGCGCATGATGCGGTTGTACTGCTCCGAGGCGAGGACAACCTGCGGCAGGAACTTCGGCGCGTCCTTGTCATAGGCGTTGAAGCGGCGCGGCGCGCCGGGGCCGAAGGCGGGCGTGCCCTGCGGGGCGGGCGGCGCGGGCACGGTCGCCTGCTGCACAAAGACCGTGCCGCCGTCGCCGCGACTCGGATCGACGAGCATCGCCGCACCCTCGCTCAAATAGAACTGCTGCTTGACGACGTTGAAAGCGGCGGCGGCGCGCTGTTCGGGCGTCGCTTGGGGGAAGCCGCCGCGCCGTCGCGCCGTCGCGGGGTCGGGGGCGTTGGCGAGATCGAGCAGTTCTTTCTCGTTGAGCCGGTGACCCTGCGCGTCGAAATGCGCGGTCACGTCGCGCATG
>JBJMGS010000122.1:0-1858 GCA_045807785.1 Pyrinomonadaceae bacterium | reverse complement strand
CGAGCAGCGCCTCGCGCCCCGTCAATCTTTTACGCGTCGCGGGCGTCGCGTTCGCAGCTTCGTTGTCGCGCGGCTCGGTCATTTGAAGTTGCGCCGGTTGAAGACGAGGGTGGCGGCAGAGAGCAGTACGGCGTCGTAGAGCAGGGCGTAGAGCGCCGCGGCGAGGAACGCCGAGGGCGCGGGCGTCGCGCCGTGGCTCGCGTCGGTGATGTAGGCGTAGTGCGAGAGGTTGGGGAGCAGGTAGTAGAGCGCACCGAAGAGGGCGCGCGCCGCGGCGGTGCCGTTCGAAGAGGCGAGCAGGCGCAAGTCTGCGCTGAAGTGGCCGATGACGAAGACGGCAAAGGTCAGCAGCGCCGAGAGCGCCGGTGAGGAGAACGACGAGAAGAGGAGCGCGACGGCGACGATGATCGTCAGCTCGAAGAAGACGAGCGCGATGGCCGGGAAGACGCGCGCGACGAGCGGGTCGTAGCCGCCGCGCACGTAAACGAGCGCGAGCACGACGCCCGCCGCCATCACCGCAACATTGACGGCGAGCGTGGCGCACAGGCCGAGATACTTACCGAGGAGGAACTCGCCGCGCCCGACCGGCTTGGCGAAGATGGCGTACACCGTGCGCCGCTCGATCTCTTTATAGACGAGTCCGACGCCGACGAAGATGGCGATGAAGACGCCGAAGACGAGCATCGCGGAGAGCCCCATGTCCACGATGATCTTCGCCTCCTGCGCCGCCGACAGCTCGCCGAGGAAGATGGCGCCCGCCGTCAGCAGCAGCACGAAGACGACGAGGTTATAGAGCACGCGGTCGCGCACCGCCTCGCGGAAGGCGTTGCGCGCGATAGCCATAACGCGCCCCACCGCGGAGCCCCGCGGCGTCGCGGTCGCGCGCCTCATGTCGTCGCCGGTCGTCGCCTGCTCGGTCGTTGCCTGTTCGGTCGCCACCATTCTCGCGTCGATTGCTTGAGACATGATCGAAGATGCCTAGTCGCGTGTCGCTGTTGTCGAAGTCCGCGTCGCACGATCCCTTGCACCGACGCGGGGGAGGATAGCACGGAAGCCGCGGGGCGCGCCCCGCGAACCGCGCGACAGTCCGGCTCAGGTTAAAACGGCTCGCGGAATGAAAACGGAGGCGGGAGAATGTCTCCCGCCTCCGCGTGAAGCCCGTTGAGGACGGGTGCGTGTTTGGTCAGGCTTACTGGATGGGCGTGCCGGGGACGGCGCGTGTACCGGCGGCGGCGCCGGGCAGGCCGTAGATGACCGCGGCCTCGTTCGAGTAGAAGCCGCGCGTGCCGGTGCCCGTCAGAGCGTTGAAGGAGGCGGGCGTGGCGGTAACGTCGTACTGGGCGGCGACGCCGGCGGCGGCGGCGACGATGTTCGGGACGGCGAAGGTGTAACCGCTCTTCGTGCCGCCCGACAGGACGCTGTCAATGAGCCCGTCGGTGTTGAGGTTGGCGAGCGTGCCGTAGTTGAGGTTCTGACCCGTGGTCGAGAAGTACTCCGCTTCGGCGGTGTTGATGGAACGGACCGAGCCGATGGCTGAACCCTCGTTCGCCGCGCGGCGCGAGGAGAGCAGGTTCGGGACCGCGATGGCGGCGATGATGCCGATGATCGCGACGACGATTAAGAGCTCGATCAGCGAGAAACCTTTCTGATTCTTCATCTATTTCGTTTGCTCCTTAGCTTGGTATTTCGTTGAGCGCTGTCGAGACTTACTGGATGGGCGTGCCGGGGACGGCGCGTGTACCGGCGGCGGCGCCGGGCAGGCCGTAGATGACCGCGGCCTCGTTCGAGTAGAAGCCGCGCGTGCCGGTGCCCGTCAGAGCGTTGAAGGAGGCGGGCGTGGCGGTAACGTCGTACTGGG